>DATBQU010000265.1:0-36416 GCA_036560665.1 Polyangiaceae bacterium | reverse complement strand
CGCGACCGCGACCGCGACCGTGCCCGCGACCGTGCCCGCGACCGCGACCGCGCCCGCGACCGCGCCCGCGCCCGCGCCCGCGACCGCGACCGCGACCGTGCCCGCGCCCGCGCCCGCCCCCGCGCCCGCCCCCGTCCAGATCATCACCGCCCGCCTCCCCCCGCCCCTCCCCCGCCCACCCCCTCCCCCCGTCGCCCCTCTCCCCCACGGCCCTCCCTGGCTCCGTCCCCTCATCGCCGGCTTCTCCCCGACCTTCATCGCCGTCACCGCGAGCGTGACCTTCCTCCTCCTCGTCTGCCTGGTGGTCCTCCTCGTCACGTGGCCACGGGGCGGCGCGTCCGCGGCTCCCGTCGCATCGTCCCTTCCTGCGCTCCCCGCGACCCAGCCGGCGCCCGCCGCGCCGCCTCCGAGCATGTCTTCTCCGCCCGCCCCGCAGTGGACGGGGCGCTTCTCGGTCATGGCCGCCCAGCGCTCGCTGGCGGCGACCGCGCCCGAGGTGGCGCGCTGCAAGCGCGGCACGATGTGGGGGATCGCCAGCGCCACCGTCACCTTCGCCAACGACGGCTCGGTCGAGCACGTGCTCGTCGGTCCGCCGTTCACGGGCACGCCCACCGGCCAGTGCGTGGGCGAGGCCATGAGCGTCGCGCGCGTCCCTTCGTTCGCCGGCGTGCCCGGGGTGACCATCGTGCGCTTCTGGATCCCGCGCTGAGGGCGGGGCGCTACGTGCCCCTCGCCCGCTCGATCACGTGCGGCGCCAGGTGCAGGGCGAACGAGTAGATGCTGATCTGCGGCGGCCCTCCCAGGCTGGTCGGGAAGAGGGAGCCGTCGGCCACGAAGAGGCCGCGCACCTGGTGGTGCTCGCCGGTGGAGCGCACCACGCTCGTCTCGGGGTTCTCGCCCATGCGCATGGTGCCCATGGGGTGCACCGCCGTCAGCGGCACGGAGTGAGGTCGCACGAACGACAGATCGAGCGCGTCGAGCTCGGCCGTGGTCGTCACCCGACGCGGCGGGATGGCGGGGATGGTGACCTCGCGCGCCCCGGCCGCGAGCAGGATGCGCGCGCACGCCGCCAGGCCCTTGGCGAGCTGCCGCCGGTCGGGCTCGGTCATCGCGTAGCGCAGCACCGGCCGCCCGTCGTCGTCGACCGCGACCTCTCCGCGGGTCTCGTCGTGCACCATCGCCGTCAGCACGCCGATGTTGGGGTACGCGCGCATCGACGCCATGTGCGCCGCCCCGAAGCCCGGCATCGTCGCCGCCGTCCCGATGGGGTGCGCGAAGGCGGTCACGATCCACACGCGCGCGTCGCTCCCCTCCTCGAACGACAGGTGCTCGGTGCACTCGTAGCTCTGCGGGATGCCGTGCCAGCCCTCGATGGTGCCGTCGAAGCGCCCGGCCACGGCGGCCCCGGGGTGCAGCCGCAGCCCCCGGCCGAGCTGACCGTGCGGATCGGGCAGGCGGCTCTTGCGGGCCAGCGCGGCGCTGCCGACGGCGCTGGCCGACAGGACGACCACGCGCGCCTTCACGTCGACCCACGCCCGCGGCGTTCCGTCGGCGGCGCGGGCCACGGCCATGACGCCGGTGACGCGCTCGCCGTCGTGCAGCAGGCGCACCGCCTCGACGTCGGCGTAGACGCGGGCGCCGGCGGCGACGGCCTGGGGCAGCATCACCTTGAGCGCGTTCTGCTTGGCGTCGTACGCGCACCCGAGCTCGCAGTAGCCGCTCTGCTGGCAGCCGACCCGGTTGTGCTGGAGCGGGCCGCCGCGCCACCCCAGCGAGGTCACGCCCTTGCGCAAGAGCTCGTTGTTGGCGTTGCGCATGGGCGCCGTCATCTCCGACACCGACAGGTCGCGCTCGATGGTCTCGAAGGCCGGGCGCAGCTCGGCCGCCGAGGCGCCGGCGACGCCGTACTTGCGCGCCCAGAGGTCGAGGATGGCGTCGGGCGTGCGCTTGCACAGGTTGGTGTTGTGCACCGTGCTGCCGCCGACGCCGCGGCCCTGGAGCACGCGGATGGCCATGTCCTCGGTGGCCCGCCCGCCCATGTCCTGGAAGAGCTGCGGCAGCATGTGGTCCTCGCGCTGGTCGAAGTCGCGCGAAGTGAGCCACGCCCCCTCCTCGAGGGCCACCACGTCGAGCCCGGCGCGGGCCAGCTCGCGCAGGGCGACCGAGCCGCCCGCGCCCGTGCCGATGACGACGGCGTCGACCTCGAGCTTCAGGTCCTGCGACAGGTCGCGCCCGCGGACGAAGCCGCCGCCGCTCATCGCCAGCCCCCGGCGGGCCGGTTCAGGAGCGGGCCGTCGTAGCCGACGATGCCCCAGGTGCGCGGATCGCGGTAGTAGCCCATGAAGACGAGCGACTTGAGGCCGTCGAACCCGGCCCGCAGCAGATCGCTCGACGCGGCCTCGACCGAGGCGAGCACCGTGTCCTGGTCGGCGGGGGACAGGCGCGTGAAGCGCGACGCGAAGCCGGCGCCTACAGGGGCGAGGTGCTCGAGGTAGCCGAGGAAGCGGCCGAGGTCGCGGCGGACGCCGGGCTGCATGCGGGCGATCCAGCCGTCCATGAAGCCGGCGACGTCGACGTCGTCCGCCGTGGGGATGGCCGCGTCGCCGGCCCGGTCCGGCGCCGCGATGCGCCGCGCCGCGTGCTGCACCACCACGAACTGCCAGGGGCTGAAGAAGGCCAGGCGGCGGTCGCCCGGCACCACGTACCCGCGCGTGCGCACCACGGCGACGGCCGAGCCGCCGAGCACGAGCGCGGCCGCCACGCCGGCCTGGATCAGCCGCCGCCGCGTGAGCCTCACGCGCCGTCCCTGCCCGCTCGCCTCTCGCATCGCGCCGGAAGGGACTGTATAGGGCAGAGACAGGCGCGTGCACCTCTTCGGTCTGACGGGCGGGATTGCCACGGGCAAGAGCACGGTCGCGGCGCGGCTGCGTGCCCGCGGGCTGCCCGTCATCGACGCCGACTCCCTGGCACGCGAGGTGGTCGCCCCGGGGACCGACGGGCTCCGGGCGCTGGTCGACGCGTTCGGCGCGGGGGTCCTCGGGCCGGACGGCGCGCTCGACCGCAAGGCGCTGGCGCGCCTGGCGTTCTCCGACGAGGCCGCCCGGCGCAAGCTCAACGCCATCACCCACCCGCGGATCACCCGCCTCGGCATGGAGCGGGCGGCCGAGCTCGACCGCGCGGGCGAGCCGCTGGCCTGCTACGAGGCGGCGCTCATCGTCGAGAACGGCGTGGCCGACGCGTTCCGGCCGCTGGTGGTGGTCAGCTGCCCGGAGGACGTGCAGCTCGCCCGGGTACGCGCGCGCGACGCGGCCTCGGCCGAGGATGCCCTGGCGCGCATCCGGTCGCAGAAATCGATGGCCGAGAAGGTGGCGGCGGCCGACCACGTCATCGACACGAGCGGCACCCTCGAGCAAGGGGCCCTCCGGACCGACGAGGTGCTCGCGGCCATCTGCCGGACGCTGGGGGTCGACGCGGCGCGGTACTTCCCGGAGGAGCGAGGAGCCCCATGACCACGCACGGCACCGTGTACCTCGTCGGCTCCGGCCAGGACGGCGTGCTCGAGCAGGTGGCGCGGCGGGCGATGCATGCGCTCGGCAAGGACAGGCCCCGGGTGGCGGTGACCTACGCCCCGGTGTCCGGCGACGCTCGCGGGCTGAAGTTCATGACCGACCGGATGGGGCGCCTCTTCCCTGGGGCCGTCCTGGAGACGATCGAGGACGATCCCGCCGTCGTGGAGCGTGCGGATCTGGTCTTCGTGAGCGGGGGCGACCCCACCCTGGGGGCCAAGGTCCTGGAGGCCTCGGGGGCGGCGCAGTGGCTGCGCCAGGCGAGCGCCCGGGGCGTGCCGGTGATGGGGGTGAGCGCCGGGAGCATCGTCCTGGGCGCCTGGTGGGCGGACTGGCCCGAGGACGACTCGGAGGAGCTCGACGACATCCGGCTCGTGGCGTGCACCCGGGTGGTCGATGGACACGTGTTCGACACGCACAACGAGGAGGACGGCTGGGACGAGCTGCGGATCGTCGCGGAGCTGTGCGACCGCCGGGGCGAGAGCGCCCGCTTCCTGGGCATCCCCACCGGCGGGGCGCTGGTCTTCGCCGCCGGCGGCGGGATGGAGGTCGTCGGCGAGCCCCCCTTCACTCTGCGCTAAGCTGGGGGCCGGGCCATGAGCCGGCACCGCACGGGGACATCGTCATCGTACGGCGCGACCGACGCCGCCTTCGTCGGAGGCGGCCCCGAGTCGGCGTCGAAGCCGGGCCTCGTGCTGCTCTACGCGCGCAACTTCGAGCAGTTTCTCCCGGCCTACCCGTTCCACAAGCCGGCGGTGGTCATCGGCCGCGACGCGACGGCGGACGTGTGCGTCCCCGAGCAGGCCGTCAGCCGGCAGCACGCGCGCATCCATTTCGACGGCGGGCGCTGGGTGCTGACCGATCTGGGCAGTCGCAACGGCACCATGGTCGACGGGGCGTTCATCACCCACGACGTCGAGCTCGAGCACCTGCACGAGATCCGCGTCGGCGACGCGCTGTTCAAGTTCGTCGCCTCGGACGCGGAGCGCTACGGGGCGTACCACATCGACGGCCGCGTCCTCGGGGAGCGCCGCGCCCGATCGATCAAGTCGCTCGTCGGCGGGTGCCAGATGGACCTCATCGCCGCCGACCTCGAGAAGATCGCCCCGACGCAGCTGTCGTGCGTCATCCTGGGCGAGACCGGGACGGGCAAGGAGGTCGCCGCGCGCGAGCTGCACCGCGTGTCGGAGCGGAAAGGGAGCCTGCAGGCCATCAACTGCGCCGCCATCCCGCACAACCTGCTGGAGAGCGAGCTGTTCGGGTACCGGCGCGGCGCCTTCAGCGGGGCCGACCGCGACAAGCCGGGGCTCATCAAGCTGGCCGACGGCGGGACGCTCTTCCTCGACGAGATCGGCGACATGCCCATGGAGGCGCAGGCGAAGCTCCTGCGCGTGCTCCAGTCGCGCGAGGTCTTCCCGCTGGGCGGCACGGCGCCGGAGCGGGTCGACGTGCGCGTGGTGTGCGCGACGCACCGCGACCTCGACCAGTACGTCAAGGAGGGCAAGTTCCGCGGCGACCTGTTCGCGCGCGTGAGCGAGCACATGGTCAAGCTGCCGCCGCTGCGCGAGCGCAAGGAGGACGTCTACCAGCTGGCGCGCCTCTTCGGCGCCCGCTACGGGCAGGAGACGTCGCGAGGCGGCCTCGAGTTCAGCTTCTCGTTCGTGGTGGCGCTGCTGCACCACGACTGGCCGTTCAACGTGCGCGAGCTCGAGAGCTGCATCAAGCGCGCGACCGCCCTGGCCGAGGGGAACATGATCGACGTCGGCCAGCTGCCGGAGACCATCGCCGCGCTGATGCGCGACTACGGCACGCGCGCGTCGCCGACGTCGCTGTCGGAGCCGCCGCGCGAGAGCCGCATGCCGCAGTCGAACACCGCGCCCCCGCCGCCGGTGGCCTCGTCGCGGCGCCCCCCGCCCACCGAGGTCCAGCTGCGCGACCTGCTCACGCGCCACCGGGGCAACATCGCCGCCGTGGGCCGCGAGCTCGGCAAGGAGCGCATGCAGGTGCACCGCTGGATGAAGCGCTACGGCATCTCCGTCGAGGAGTACCGGGACGACTGACGCGCGCGCCGGACGAGCGCCTAGGGCGCCTCGGTCTCGCCGTAGGCGGCGATCTTGTACTTTCCGTCCTCGCGGCGGACGACGAGGACGATGACGTCGTCGAAGAGCTTCTCGCCGGCGATGCGCGTGACCTCCAGGGGCACCCGCACGTAGACCTCGTCGGGGCGCATGTCCGCCGGGCGGGCCGGGGCATCGGACGCGCCGAGCTCGCCCCATTCCCAGCGCTCGATGCGCTCGGGGCGCACCAGCTCGACGCCGGAGAGGCGGCCGTACTCGTGGGCGTGCATGCGCTGGCGCCAGCCCTCGACCAGCGAGCCCCGCCCGCGACCGCGCGCGTCGATGGGCCCCGCATCGAGCGTGAGCAGCGCCACCAGCGCGTCGAGCGACTCGCGTTGCCAGGCATCCAGCAGCGACTGGACGACCTCCCGCACCGCGTCGCCGGCGAGCGGCTCGCGGAGCGCGATGACGCCGCGGGCGTCGGCGCGGGCGACGACCCCGGGCATCGCCGCGGGGGGCTCGACCACCACCGCGTCCGGTCTGCGCGCGCCGGGGTCGGCCGACGTGGCCACGGCCGGTGCGCCTACCGTGGGCTGCGTGCCGCCGCAGCCGGGCGAGCCGAGCGACATCCCGGCGAGCGTTGCGACCGCGGCGACCGCGCTGGCCGCCTCAGAGAGCTTCGATACGCGGGTCCTCGTCACGCGACATGGTGACGATCGCACAGTCGGGCACGGCCTTCCAGCGGCCGTTCGGCGGCGTCTCGTCGAAGTCGCTGGCGGCGAGGGTGAAGTGCATGCGCCCGAGCTCGGGGATCTTCCGCCTCAGCTGCGGGTCCTCGCCGATGACGGCGTCCGCGTCGCCCTTTCCGCTGAGGACGCGCAGGCGCATGGCGGTGTCGCTGCGATGCACGGCCACCAGCCGGTCGCCGTTCGACACCATGGTGTTGAGCTTGGCCGCCTCGGCGCCGACCTCCGCCGTCATCCCGTCGACCACCGCCAGGCTGGAGCGCAGGGCCTCACGAACGAGCTGCGGCTCGACCTGTCCGTCGTTCAGTCGACCCGCGTCGTGCAGGAAGGACAGGAAGACGTGGAAGAGGACCTCGGCGTCGGTGTCGCCGCGGATGCCGCTGCGCAGGAAGTCCGGGACGCTGGCCACCAGGCGCTCGCGCACCTGCTCGAACTCCGGCACGGTGCCGGTCTGGGCGAAGAGCCACTGGCGGTAGCGGAAGGGGTGCGTGTTCTCGGTGCGCAGCGCACCGACGGTGGCGTGCCGGACGTGCCCCACCACGAGATCGGCGCGCACGTCGCCGGCCAGCTTGGCCACGTCGATCTCGGGACGCTCGTCGATCGGCCGGCGCCGCATGAGCACCTCGCCGCCCTGGTAGAAGCCGAGGCCCCAGCCGAGCGGCGCGCTCTCCCCGCGCTTCGCGCGCGCACGCAGGGCTTCCGCCTCGAAGGCGAGCACGCGCGCGGCGAGATCCGGGCGGTTGCCGATGATTCCGAACAGACGTGCCATCGATCTTCACCCCGAGTGGGCCCTAGCCCTGCTGCATTAGACGTACGGCCCGCGACGATGCCGCGGCAAAGTTTGCGCAAAGAAAGGTGCGACACGGGCCCCTGCGCGACCGTTTCCCCGACGCCGACTGACGCCGGGGCGCCCGCACCGGACCGGCACGGGCTGCACTCTCCATACCATCACGGTAAGGCCTCGGCTGATTCCATCAAGGGCTGCCCTTGTCCGCCTCGTCCCGAGCCTGTGCGATAGTGTCGAGCGTGCGCCGTCGCACACGTCGCTCGAGCGTGACCTGCAACGCACGCGCACACCACGGCGCCACGGCGGCGACGATCAGGGCCACGACCCAGAGCGGAAAAGTGGAGTCGCCGGGCACGCGGGACGAGGTTCTGCCACAGCAGCGGGCGCGGCGCTCGTTTCGCGGCGGGCCTTGCACCTTTGCAACGCTGGTGTCGCTCCTGCTCGCAGGCGCGTCCGGGCAGGCGCGCGCGGAAGAGGCGCGTGAGCAGGTGCGTTACGCCGTCGGCGCCTCGCTCTCGCGAACACGCGGAAGCGTGCGATTCGACGAGCGGATCGAGGTCGACGCGGCCCTCCTCGACGCAGCGCGTACCCTCACGCTCTGGCTCTACGCGGACCGCGCGCGGGAGGTCCCGCCCTCGTACGACGAGTTCACGGTGGATCGACTGTTTCCCACCGGACTGTCGCGGGGCGGCTTCGGCGACCTGACGGTCGAGGTGGAAGGCTGCGCCGTGCAGCGCGTGGCGGCCGCAACGCATGCGGACCCGGTGCGCGGGCGCGACGTGCCGATCGCTGTGTGCCCCGCGGCGACGTCCCCGCTGCACGTACGCGTGACGGGGTCGCTGGACGCGCCGCACCGCTACGGGACGCTGGGGCACGCGGCCGGCGCGCTGATGCTCGGCGACCCGTGGTACCCGCTCGTGGTGACGCCGGGCGCGCAAGCTCCACCGCAGACGACGCATGCGCTGCGCGTCACGTGGGACGATGGGACGCTCGTCGACGCGGCCGGCGTCTTCACGGGGGGCGAAGCGAGCTGGACGCAGCAGCGGGCGACGCACGCGCCGCTCTTCCTGCTGAGCGAGCCCGCGGTGACGAAGGATGCCGCGGGCGGCGTGGTCGTCACCCTCGTCACCGATCGCCCGCCGCGAGCGGGCGACGCGCCCCCCAGCCCCGAAGGCTGGCAGCAGAGCGACCCCTGGGACCCGGACGCGACCTCGCTGGTGGCGAGCGCCGTCCGCTCGTGCATCCGTTTCCTGCGCCGGCTCGACTTCCTCGGCGGCGACGCGCCCGCACCGCGCACGATGCCGCGCTCGCTGGTGGTGGCCATGATCCCCGAGCGCCAGCGCCTGGCCGTGGCGTTGCCGGGGATGGTGGTGGTGAGCGATCACGCCTTCCTCCTGCTGCCGCTCGAGCGGGTGCGGCGCTTCCACGCGCTGGCCATCGAGCGGCGCGTCTTCGACGCGCTGGTGGCTCCGCACGTGACCGCCACCGGCGGCGCCCTGGACACGCAGCTCGCCGGGGACATGGACGGCGTGCAGCTGGTCGACATGATGGTGGCCAGCGAGAGGGAGCACCGCGACCGTCCCAAGGATCTGCTCGGCTTCTTCGGCTTCCACCCCGCGGTCGACACGCTGCTGTACGCCCCGCACATCGCGTTCCACTCGGCCTACTTCCACGACATCGACGAGGACGACCCCGACCGCGACGGGGCGCAGCGGGCCCGCAACGCACTGCCGTTCGGCGAGCTCGTCCTCGAGAAGCTGCACGACCGCCTGGGCGACGAGGGGTTCGCGCGGGCGGCGCTGGCGCACTTCGAGCGTGGCGTCGACTGGAAGCAGGCGGCCGAGGACGCCCACGGCGCACCGCTCGACGAGTTCTGGCGCACCTGGCTGGGCGGCCGGCGGAGGCTGGCGTACGGCATCGCCGGCCGCGCCGACGCGCCCCTCGGCGGAGGTCGCTGGCGCCACGTGGTGACCCTCGAGCGGCGGGGCGACACCTGGGTCCGCGAGCCGGTGGTGGTCGAGATGGCCGACACCTCCGGCGAGCGCGCCAGGCGCGTGTGGGACGCCGCGGGAGCGCGGGGCGAGGTGACGTGGGACTCGGGGGCGCCGCTCGACCGGGCCGAGCTCGATCCGGACGGGCGCCTGGTGGAGGACCAGTCGCTGGAAGACAACCACGTCCGCTTCGACGACGAGACCGCCCACACGTGGCGCCCGCCCGTGTTCAACGGCTTCGCGCTGACCGCCAGCGTGACCGAGGCGCGGCTCGACGCGAGCGTGAACTTCATCGTGAAGCGCCTGTACGACGTGCGCGAGGCGTGGGGCTTCGTCGCCGCGTCGACGGCGGTCGGGCAGAGCGGCAGCGTGCGCTACTACCGCGGAGTCGGCCCCCTGCGCGATCCGAACAGCACGCAGGGCACGTGGTCGTTCGGCGCCGCCGGCCTGCGCTCGAACAGCGGCTTCGGCGGCAGCCCGGTGCCCGTGACCCAGGGCTCCGTGGCGCTCGGCTACGCGTGGGAGGAGCGCAAGTGGCTGGTGGATCCCAGGACGGGATGGGGCGCCTCGGCCGTGCTCGGCGGCGGGATCGCGCGGCAGGACGACGGCGCGCAGTACCCGACGGTGGGCGTCTCGGCGCGCGCGGGCAAGCTCTGGTGGGTGCATCCTCGTCACGTCCTCGCCGCGCTCGCCGGCGGCGGCGCGACCTACTGCCCGGCCGTCCCGCAGCAGCTGGAGTCGCTGAGCGGGCGCCAGCTGCTGCGCGGCTACGCGGCCGACGAGCTGCTCGGGTGCGCGGCGGCGTACGCCATCCTCGAGGACCGGATCACGGTGCTGCGCGGGGTGTACTGGGACGCGGCGCAGCTGGCGTGGTTCAAGGGGCTGGAGCTGGTGCCCTTCGTGGCCGGGGGGTTTCTCTCGTCGCGTACCACGGCGGCCGACCTCCTCGAGCACCCCTACGGCGAGGTCGGCGCCGGGCTGCGAGCCTTCTTCGACTACGGCGGCGTGCAGCCCGGCGTCGTCTCGGTCGACGCGGCCCTCCCCCTGTCGCGCGCCTCGACCACCTACGTCGACGCGACCGGCGTCACCCGCACCCGGCCGCCGTTCGGGCTGTACGTCTCCTTCGAACAGACCTACTGATCGGGTCGATGGTCCCCGCGACAGCGTCGAGGCCGCGCGTCCTCGTCAACATGGCGCCCAGCCTCGACGGCAAGATCGCCCCCGCGCGCAAGCACGCCCCGTTCGTGATGTCGCGCCACGAGGAGGACCACCGCCGCATGACGGCGCTTCGCGCCCGCGCCGACGCGGTCGTCATCGGGGCGACCAACCTGCGCGCCGACGACCCCGACCTGATGCCGAGCGCGCTGCGGGTGGTGGTGACGCGCACGGGCGCGCAGGTCTCGCCGACGGCGAGGATGTTCTCGCCCGAGCTCGGCGGCGAGGCCGTCGTCGCCCACGCGTCCACCATGCCCGAGGCGCGGCGCGCGGTCCTGCGCCCCATCGCCACGCTGGTCGCTCTCGGCGTCTCCGAGGTCGAGCCGCTGCGCCTGCTCGAGTGGCTCGCGCGCGAGCGCGGCTGCAAGGTGGTCCTGTGCGAGGGCGGCGGCGTCCTCAACGCGCGCTTCTTCGAGGCGCGCGCCGTCGACGAGCTCTACCTGACCATCGTTCCGCGCGTCCTCGGCGGAGCGGTCGCGCCCACCGTCGTCGCAGGCGAGGGCTTCGAGCCCGACGCCTTGCCCGACGCGCGCCTGATCAGCGTCGAGCGCATCGGGGACGAGCTGTTCGTGGTGTACGGCTTCGACTGGGGGCCAGGGGTCTAGCGGAGGCCTAGCGGCTGAGCACCATCGCGCTGTAGGGGCCGAGCACCAGCGGCAGCGCGTAGGGCTTGCCGTCCTTGGCGCGCAGCACGGGCGTCACGCTCCCGGTCTGCGTGCCGGTGAAGTCGCTGCCGTACGCGGGGAGATCGCTGTTCACCCGCACGCGCCACGCGTTGCCATCGGGCACGCCGACGTCGTACTCGGCGTAGGCGGTGTTCGCGAAGTTGGCCACGACCAGGACGTCCTCGCCCGAGGCGCCGAAGCGCCGGTAGGCGAGCACCTTGCCCGCGTCGTTCCGCTGCACGATCTCGACGCCCGCGTCGGACAGGCCGCCGGCCTTGCCGTCCAGGTTGCGGCGCAGCCGGATCACGTCCCGGAAGAAGGCGCGCCCGAGCAGTCCCTCGGGCGTGGGCGCGACGAGCGGCGCCGGCGGATTGGCGAACCCCTCGGTGGAGAGCTCCTCCTGCCCCATGAAGATCATGGGCACGCCCGGCGTGGTGAGCATCACCAGAGCGCCGAGCATCGACCGCTTGCGCGCGGCAAAGCTGGCGGGGTTCGCGCCGTCGATGCGGTTCGGCAGGCGCGCGCCGCCGTTGCCGACGATGTCGTGATTCTCCAGGTAGAGCAGGCGCCCGAAGGCGTCCCCGCCCGAGGTCCCCTGCAGCGCGCCCACGACCTGCCCGAGGTCGCGCGCGGCGTCGCTGGCGGCCGTGAGGACGGGGGTCATGGTGTAGCCGAAGCCGTCCCACTGGGCGTCGAAGCCGAAGCCACCGCTGGCGGTGCTCTGGGTGATGGCGCCGTAGCCCTTGAGGTCCTCCGCCACGCTCAGCCCGCCGAGCGCGTGCACGCGATCGTTGGCGCGCGTGAGCAGCTCCTTGCCGCCCGGGGTGGTCCCCTGGCCGTCGAGCGCGCGGACGTTGGAGACCGAGTCCCAGCGGAAGCCGTCGGCGCGCAGCTCGGTCATCCACGTGTTCGCGGCGTCGACGAGCATGGTGGCGACCTCGGGCGTCGCGTAGTCCGGGCGCGGGCCCCAGGGCGTGGTCGCGTAGGGTCCCGCCGGGAAGAAGTAGAGGCCGGCGCTGTTGTTGGGGCAATCGCCGTCGAAGCAGCGCAGCGGCGCCTGGCTCCATCCGTCGGTGTGGTTGACGACGGTGTCGACCCACACGGCGATGCCGAGCCCGTGCGCGCGATCGACCAGGGAGCGGAAGTCGTCCGAGCTGCCGAGCCCCGGCATGGGCGCCATGTAGAGCTGCGGGTTGTACCCCCAGGCGTTCGCCTTGCCGCCGAACGCCTGCACCGGCAGGACCTCGATCACGTTCACGCCGAGGTCGGCGAGCTGGGGAAGGGCGTCGCGCGTCGATGCGAAGGTGCCGCTGGTCGCGCCGCCCGGGACGGCGAAGCTGCCGACGTGCATCTCGTACACCACCACGCCGGCGCGGGCCGGGCGCGTGAACGACGGCGTGGCCCAGGCGTAGGCGTTGGGATCGACCACGCGACACGCGGCGCCCGCCAGCTCGCGGCAGTACGGATCGAGGCGCGTGAGGCTGCCGGTCGGCCCGGTGAGCACGTAGCGGTAAGTGTTCCCGGCGTGCGCTCCGGCGACGTGCGCCTCGTACACGTTGCCGGCGATCGCGTTCATGGGGACGTCGCTCGGCCCGAAGTCGCCGCGAACGGCGGCGCTGGTCGCGTGCGGCGCCCAGACGCGAAAGACGACGCCGCCCGGCTCGACGTTGCCGCCGAGGAACGGGGGCGGCACGAAGCCCGCGTCCCCCGGGTCGTGGGCGTCGCTCGCGGAGGCGGCGTCGGCGCCCGGACCCGCTTCGCTCAGGGGCCCCGCGCCGTCTGCGCCGTCTGCGCCGTCTGCGCCGTCGTCGCCGGCGGTCGAGGAAGGCGTCGCGCCGCCAGAGTCGCCGCAGGCCACGACCGCGAACGGCGAGAGGACGAGCAGCGGCAGAAGCGGCAGAAGCGACCGGGCTCGTGATCGCATGGGAGCGGCGTAGCACCGGCCCCTTTGCGCCGCTTGCGCGGGACCGTCAAAGGCTTTTGCGTTTCCGGCGCTTCGCCCGGGGAGCCTGCGGCGGTTTCCCGTGGGGCGGCAAGAGTTCGAGCGCGTCGTCCGTGCGGCGCACGGACGAGGGCGCGCGCCCGAAGCGTCGCGTGAACGCGGCGGTGAACGCGGCGAGGCTCGCATACCCGACGCGGGAGGCCACCTCGCCGACGCTGTGCCGTCCGCTCTGCAGGAGCAGCAGCGCCGCGTCCAGCCGTCGCTCCCGCGCATAGGCGGCCGGCGCCTGGCCGAGCTCGCGCTGGAACGCGCGCAGCAGCGTCGACTCGCTCGCCCCCACCTGGCGCGCCAGCTCGCCCACGTGGAGCGGCACGAAGAGGTTGTCGTCCAGCCGCGCGCGCGCCCGGGCCACCACGTCCCCCTCCTCGCGGACGACCGAGGTGCGCCTGCGCATCTCGGCGCGCTCGGCGCAGAGGAAGTAGAGCTCCTTGGCGATCTCCGTCTCGAGGAACGTCGCCGCCGCGCTCCCGTGCTTGGCGCACACGTCGCGCTCGAAGACGTAGCGATGGACGATCTCGTCGAACCAGCGCGTGCGCGGCAGCAGGCGCGGCGTCGCCAGCAGCTCGCCGAACCGGCGGGCGTCGACGTACGGCCGGTACTCGCGGCAGGCGCTCTCGCGCGCGCCGCTCGCGACGAGCATCGTGGCCAGGGTGGTCACCGTGCTCTTGGCGTCCACGCGGTACGGCGTGTGGGCGGGGACGAGGGCGAACGACGCACGGTCGACCCGCTCCGACGGCGCGTCGCCCAGCGTGAGAAGGACCACGCTGGTGTCGATCGGCACGAGCAGGGCGGGGCACGGCTCGACCCGTGTCGGGGGAACGGCGTGGAGCTCGGCGCTGCGCTCCATGCGCAGCGTCATCGGCTCGGGGGGCTTCGAGGTGCGGGGCACGCGACGACTCTAGCGCCCGATCGACGGCGCGAGCAGCCCTCGTGAAGGCGGGCTCAGTGGGCCTTGGCGGTCATCTCCGGCGGCACGATGAACGGCACCACGTGCTCGCGCGCCTCGAAGCCGGTGCGGTAGGTCGTCGCCGCGTTCTTCGTGGCGAAGGGCCCGATGCGGACGCGGAACCACGTGCCGCGACCCGGGACGTGCGCCTCGACGGCGTACGCCTTGTGGCCGCGCGCGCGGAGCTGGTCGGCGAAGCCCTGCGCCTCGCCCTGGGTCCGGAAGCTGCTCACCTGCAGCTGGTAGCCGCCCTCGTGACCGGCGGCGACCGAGTCACCCGCGGGCGGCGGCGAGTCGATCTGCGCGGCGTCGCTGGCGACCTTGGTCAGCGCGTCGCGTGGGCGGGTCACCACCGACGTGGCCTCGAGGACGGCCTGCGCCGGCAGCGGGACCACCGGGAGTCGGTCGGTCGGCGGCGGCGGCTGCATGGGGACGGCCGGGCCGGTCGAGGACGTCGTGCCGCTCGGGCGCACCGCCGCGAGGGCCGTGGAGGGCTTGGTGTCGTCGCTCAGCATCTGCGGGAACGTCACCTCCCGCGGAGACAGGTCGGTCGCCGGGCGCGCGCTCGACGAGCCCGCGGGCACCAGGCGCGAGCGCTGCGAGACGAGCTCGCCCAGCGGGTCGCCCTTGGTCGCGGGCGGCTGGCTGGTGCGACCGCCGAGGGCGAGCCCGGCGAAGACGACGCACGCGCCGCCGAGGACCACCAGGGCCATGGTCACGCCGCGCGGCATCTTCCGCTCGTCGTCGTCCTCCTGGAGCTGATCGAGGTTGCGGATGCTGCCGGGTTCGGTCATGGGGATCTCCCCCGGTGCGTAACGCGCGCCGCGCCCGCCGGCCAAGTTTCCTCGCTACTCGTCGTCTTCGCGCTCGTCCTGCTCGTCCGGCGCCCGCGCCGCGGGGGCCATCCTCTCCGGAGCGCTGACGCCGACGAGCTCGAGCGCGGCCGCGTAGACGCAGCGGATGGCCTCGATCCACGCCAGGCGCGCGTGGGTCTTGCCGAAGTCCCACCCCGCCTCCCAGCCGCTCTCGGCGCGCTGGCTGTCGCGCGGCAGGATGGGGTCGCGCTCCCCCTTGAGGCGGGTGAAGTAGCTCTGGAAGTCGCGCGCCAGCTCCTGCACGTAGTAGACGATGCGGTGCGGCTCGCGCAGGCGCGCGGCCTCGGCCAGGACATCCGGGAAGTCGCCCAGCTTGTGGGCGATGGCCAGCTCGTCGGCGTGCGTGAGCTTCACCCACTCCGCCGCGCCGAGGTGCAGGCGCGGCTCGATCCCCATCGAGCGCGCCTTGCGCAGGATGGAGCAGAGGCGCGCGTGGCCGTACTGCACGTAGAACACCGGGTTGTCGAGCGACGCCTTCTTGGCGAGCTCGATGTCGAACTCGACGTTGGAGTTGGCGCTGCGCGACAGGAAGAAGAAGCGCAGCGCGTCCGCGCCCGCGCCCTTGCGGCCCGCCGCGTCGTCGATCTCGTCCATCACCTCGTCGACGGTGATGACGTTGCCCGCGCGCTTGCTGCTCTTGACGGCCTCGCCGCCCTTGGTGATGTAGACCAGCTGGTAGAGGATGGGCTCGAAGCGGTCGAGCGGCTGGCCGAGGGCCAGCATCGCGTTCTTGAGGCGCGGCAGGGTGCCGTGGTGGTCCGCCCCGAGCAGGTAGATGAGCCGGTCGTACCCGCGGCTGATCTTGTCGGCGAAGTAGGCGATGTCCGACGCGAAGTAGGCCCAGCTGCCGTCGCGCTTGCGGACGACACGGCCGACGTCCTCGCCCTGACGGTCCCTGTCCTCGACCGCCCCCTCGGGCGCCTTGAAGAAGAGGGCCCCATCCTTGTGCTCGAGCAGGCCCGCCGCGTCGAGCTGGCGCATCACCACGTCGACCGCGCCCCACCGGTGCAATGACTCCTCGCTGAACCACACGTCGAAGAAGATGCGCAGGTCGCCGAGCGACGGCCGGATGCCGGGCATGGTGCGCGACCCGGGGATCCCGCGCAGCATCCAGGTGACGCACGTCCGCCCGAGCTCCGCGGCGTCCCCCGCGAGCAGGCGGGGGTCGACGCCCTTCAGCCACGCGGCCAGCTCGGCGACGTACGCCCCCTTGTAGCCGTCCTCCGGCGGCTCCCGCCCCTCGTGGGCGGCGCGCACGCTCTCGGCGAAGGCGCGCACCTGGTTGCCGCGATCGTTGATGTAGTACTCGCGCGTCACCCGGTGCCCGGTCGCCTCGAGCAGCCGGCCGATGGAGTCGCCCAGGATGGCGTTGCGGCCGCTGGCCACGGTGACCGGGCCGGTGGGGTTGGCGCTCACGAACTCCAGGTTGATCCGCTCCCCGGTCGCCGCCGGGGCGCGCCCCCACGCCCGGCCCGCTCGCAGGATCTCGCCCAGCTCGGCGTGATAGGCCGCCGGTCGAAGGCGCAGGTTCACGAAGCCGGGGCCGGCGACCTCGGCGGACGCCACCACGTCGCTGCCCGCCAGCGCCTTCACCAGCACCTCGGCGATGGCCCGCGGCGGCTTGCCCGCGCGCTTGGCCAGCGCCATGGCCACGTTGGTCGCCAGGTCACCGTGCTCGGGGCGCTTCGGGCGCTCGAGGGTGAACGCCGCGCCCTCGAGGTGCGCGCCCAGCCCCGCCGCCTCGAGCGCCGAGGTGATGGCCACGCGGACCCGCTCGCCGACACTCATCCCGCTCTCCTCTTCACTCTCCCAGCCTCCCGAGCTGCACGGCCTTCCAGCGGGTCTCCTCGAGCTCGCGCTCGGGGACGCTGTCGGCGACGATCCCGCCCCCGGCGAAGTAGCACGCGGACCGCTCGGGCTCGACCCCCTGGATCTCCAGCGTACGGATGGCCATGGCCAGCTCGAGGCGGCCGTCGCGCCCCACGTACCCGAAGGCCCCCGTGTACACCCCTCGCCGCCAGGGCTCGAGCGCGGCGATGACCTCCATCGCGCGCACCTTGGGGGCCCCGGTGACGCTCCCGCAGGGGAGCGCCGCTCGCGCGACGTCGTCGAGGCTCGCGCCCGGCGCCCGCCGCGCCACCACCTCCGCCACCCGGCTCCAGACCGTCGGCCCCCGAAGCAGGCGCGGCTCGCCCGGCACGCGCACCGTCCCCGGCACCGCCACGCGACCGAGATCGCTGCGGTGCACGTCGACGGCCATGGTCAGCTCGGCGCGCTCCTTGGGGTCGGCGTCGAGCGCGCGGGCCAGGGCCGCGTCCTCCTCCGCGTCGCGACCGCGCGGACGCGTCCCCTTGATGGGGCAGGTGCGCAGCGCATCCCCCCGCACCGAGAGCGCCAGCTCCGGGCTGGCGCCGCACACCACGGTCTCACCCAGATCCTGAAGGAAGCCCCACGGGGCGGGGGCGGCGTCGAGAAGGGACGCGAAGAGGGCGAGCGGATCGCCCCGCAACGTCAGCGCAATCCGGCGCGCGAGGTTGACCTCGTAGAGATCCCCCGCCGCGATGAGGCGGAGCGCCTCGCGGACGCGATCGAGGTGGGCCGCGTCAGGCTCGTCGGGGGGCAGTACACGGAGCACGCACCGCCCCCGGGCGGCCGCGGGGGCCGTGGCCTTCACCAGACGCACGAGGGCCTGGGCGCTGCGCGCGTCGTCGGCCTCGACGGCCACCTCCCCTGTAGCGTGGTCGACCCGCACGATGGCCGCGTACCGTCGCCAGGCTGGCCGGGCGAGCCCCCACGCCGCGCGGCGGTCCGGGTGGCGCGTCCAGGCGGGGCGCTCGAGAGCGCGGGTGGCCTCGTAGGGTACGACCCCGATCCAGCGCGGGCTCCCCCTGTCCTGCCGCTCGCCGCCGCCCGGGGGAACGAGCGCGTCGCTCGACTCGACCGGCTCGCACGCCACGAAGCTCCAGCGGGCGTCGTCGGGCCGCGGCGCTCCCGCCGGCCGGCTGGCCAGGACGGCCAGCCCCGGGCGGCCGACGAAAGCACGCGCGATCGCCAGGGGATCGGGGGGCAGGTCGGCGACGCGGACGACGGTCACGGGCCACGCTTAGCATGCTAGAAAGTGCGCCGTGCGTAGCTTGCCCTTCCTCTCGATCCTCGCGCTCGCCGCCGTCTCGTGCAACTCCTCGCCGAGCGGCACCATCCAGATCGTCACCGGCGAGGAGACCGACACCTTCTCGCGCTCCCCGGCGCCGACGAAGCTGCGCATCGACGCGGTCGACTCGGGCAACAACGTGACGACGCTGGCCACAGCCACGCTGCCCACCGACTCCGTCGACCTGGGCACCCAGGACCAGACCGCCGTGGCCACCCTCGAGGTGTTCGGCCTCGACGACAGCGGAAACCAGCTCGTCTTCGGCGCGTCGGTGCCCATCGAGTACGGCGCGCTCGACGGGGTCACGCTGCCCGTCTTCGTGCAGCGCAGCGGCGAGCTGGCGCGCATGCCCAGCCCGCCCGCCGACACGCGCCAGTCCCCGACGCTCACGGTCATCTCGGGGCGCTTCCTCTTCATCGGGGGCGGCACCGACCCCAACACGTCGTCGTCGACCGACCTCTACGACTTCGCGCAGTTCGCGCCGCTCGGCTCGCCGCCGACGCTGCCGCGGGTGCCGCTTTCGATGCCGCTGGTGGGCACGGTGGGGCTGCTCATCGATGGGCAGGGCGCGACGTACTACGACTTCTCCGCCAGCGCCGGGAAGGACGCGCCGGCGCCGTCGGGCTTCACCTTCGCCGACGTGGCCGGGGGCACCACGGTCTACTCCAGCGACGGGACCGCGTACGTCGTCGGCGCGACGCGCACCACGGGGGCCCCGACGGCGGCGGTGCTCAAGATCGACCCCAGCGACACCAGCAACGCGAACTACCCCACCGGCAACCTGAGCTGGCTGACGCTCACCGCGCCGCGGCTCGGCGCGGGCGCCACGTGGGTCGACGGGCGCGGTCTCGTCGTCGGCGGCGGGAGCGCGACGGCCGCGGGCGCCGAGGTCGTCGGCGCGGGGCAGACCACCGGCTCCGCCCTCGCTTACCCGCCCGACGCCTCGGCCGGCGCGGGGATGACCGCCCTCGACCCGCAGCACGTGCTGCTGGCGGGCGGGATGACGCCGGCGGCCGCGGACGCGGGCGTTCGCGCGATCGACCTCGGGTGCGCGGCCAGCTGCACCACGACGCCGTGGGCGGCGCTGCCCACGCCGGTGACCTCGGTGGCCGCGTTCTCCATCAACGGCGCCCGGGCCTTCGTGGTGGGAAACGAGCCCGCCTCCGGCAAGACGCACGCATTCCTGGTGACCAGCGCGGCAGCGACGGAGGTGCCGACCAAGGTCCCGCACACCAACGCGGGGGCCGTCCTGTCCCCGGTCGGCTCGGTCGTGCTGTTCGGCGGGGCCAACGAGATCGAGTCGTTCACGCCCTCACCCTGAAGCCGCCGGGCAGCGGCGCGGGCGGGGCGCTTGGCCCGCCTCGCGCCCCGTGAGCTAGCATCACAGGGTGAACAAGAAGATGCTGCAGACGCAGTTCTCGGTTCGGGCGACCGACCTGGCCGAGAGCTTCCGCAGCACCATGGGACGATTGCGCGTCGGGCCCTACGGCTACGTGCCGGACATGACCGCGCCGGAGGGGCCTTCCACGGGCGGAGGCGTGCAGGCGATGCAGCACCTGCGCCTGCTGCCCCCGCAGCCCAACATGCCCACGCTGGTGGTCGGCCACTGCAACCAGCGGGACGGGACGGCGGAGCTGCGGACGCTCGAGCACGTGGACGCCATCTGCCGCGAACGCTTCAGGCAAGGGGCGCCGCTCGATCCGGCGGCGTACGCGCAGTTCCTCCAGTCGGCCCAGGGCTTCCTCGCCGCCTGCGGCCTGCGCGCGGTGCTGGCCGGCCCGCCCATGGATCTGGCGTCGCGGCGCGCCGACCGGGTCGAGTCGATGGCGCCCCCCCGTGGCAACGCGGGCATCGTGATCGGGATCCTGGGCGCGATCGTGCTCCTGGGGATGCTCGGCGCCGCGCTGGTGTGGTTCTTCGTCGTCAAGCGGTGACGACGGCGTCGGCCAGCGGAGCGACCGCGCGCGCGCCCGGCCAGACGACGCTCCGCGCGACGGCGCCCTCGCCGCCCACCGTCGCGCTCTCGCCCACGACCGCGCGGTCGAGCGCCACACCAGAGGCGACGGTGGCCCCCGGGCCCACCCAGCTCGCCAGGCCTCGCGCGGTGAGCCACGCGACGTTCGCGTCCAGATAGCTCTCGAGCGTGCCGATGTCGCACCACGGCGCCTCGAAGGGGAAGGCGCGCAGCGTGGCGCCGCGGGCCAGCGCCGGGACCAGCACGTCCTCGATCATCCCTCCCTGCGCGGGCAGTCGTGCCCTCAGGCTCGCAGCGAGGACGTAGATGCCGAGGAACTGCCCGCCGCTCGCCTCCTTGCCGAAGCGCTCGGCGCGCAGGCGCACCACGCGGCCATCGCCGTCGAGGCCGACCGCGCCTTGCCCGCTCGCGAGGGGCTGTACGACCAGCGTCGCACCCGACGCGTGGGCGACGTGCCAGGCGAGGAGCGCGCGCACGTCCACGTCGCCCAGGATGTCGCCGTTCCAGATCAGCACGTCCCCCTCCCCCAGCAGCGCGGCCGCGCGGGCGACGCCGCCGGCGGTGCCGAGCAGCTCGCGCTCCTCGGAGAGCCTGACCTCGCCCGGCTGCCCGCGGACGAACGAGGCCACCTGGTCCGCGTGATGATGCGCGTTGACGACGACGCGCGGGACACCCGCGCCTCGCAGGTGGCCCAGGATGTGGTCCAGGGCCGGGCGGTCGCCGACGGGCACGAGCGGCTTGGCGCGCCGGTCGGTCAACGGCCGCAGGCGCGTGCCGAGACCCGCGGCGAGGACCATGGTGGCGAGCACGGCGGCAGCCTAGTCGTCCGGATGGCCCCAGGGGTAGTAGAGCGTGGCGGTGTCGCCGAAGTCGCGGCGCAGTAGCTGGAGGTAGCTCTCGAGCCACTCCATGTGGACGAAGCGCTGAGTCGCGTCGCGGTGTCTGCCCATGCAGATGCACTGGGTGACGATGCGCTGCACGCCCCGAAGAAGGAGCCGTCGCGCCAGGCGGATGCATTGGTCGCCGGAGTCGGTCAATGAAACGTCGTACTGGCGCCCGTCTCCGTGCGCGCGCCGCCGGACCACCCAGCCGAGCGCCTCGAGGGCCCGCACCATGCGACTGACGACCGACGCGCTCACGCCGAGCCTGCGTCGCAGGACGCTCTGCCGCAGGCCGAACATCG
This sequence comes from Polyangiaceae bacterium, assembly GCA_036560665.1. Lineage (GTDB taxonomy): Bacteria > Myxococcota_A > Polyangia > Polyangiales > Polyangiaceae > Palsa-1150. The sequence goes on along the minus strand of DATBQU010000265.1, from coordinate 15,257 downwards.
CGCGATCGAGCCGGTGGCGACCGTCGCTCAGCAGGGCGCACATCATGTCGAAGCGAGCGGCGGTCAGACCTACCGACCGGAGCGCCTTGCGCGTGATGCGCAGGAAGCCGTGGAAGGTCCGCTTGGTCCCGAAGGCGATCGCGTTCATGACGAGCGCCCGAGAGCACTGCGCGTGCCGAAGGCCGGTGCGTGCGCACGATGGGTGCGCCGGCACGGGCCGCTGGCCCCGAGGCCCCCGGGGAGACTCGCTCTCCACCGGTCGCCGGGCCCCCTTCCGCGCCACGGCGACGACGACGAAAACGGCCTGATCGTGAGCATGGCAACGATCCCCCCCTTTTCGGGGGGGGGCCGCGGTTCCGTCGGAAGGGGCACCGGGCTCGCCGGCCCCGCACCTCGCGAATGCATGCTCGCGACGGGCGCCACGCCTGTCCCGGACACGCACGTGCATGTCCCGGGACACTTCTCCCGATCATGAGATGCGATCCGGCGGCAAAGTTGGTGCCCTTCGCGACCATGTAGTAGGTGGATGGTCCGATGGTTCGCCGCGCGCTCGTCGTGCTCGCGCTCGCCGTGGCCGCCGTGCCCCTGGCGGCGGCGTGCGGCACGGACGCCGCCGGCATCGACCAGTGCAAGGCCATCGAGGAGGCGCGCTGCCAGCAGGCGCCGAACTGCCCGCAGATCACCCTCGAGCCGCCCTACCACACCAGCGGCAACGACGTGGACGCGTGCATCCGCTTCTACGACGTGGCGTGCCTTCACGGCCTGGCCAGCGGCAACGTCCCGAGCACGACGCAGCTGAACGCGTGCGTGAAGGCCATCCAGAGCAGCTGCGACTACGTCGTCGCCCCCGAGAACAGCCCCGATTGCGCCTTCCTCATCCCGCCGTCCACTCCCGAGGCGGGGCCGGCGGAGGCCGAGGCGGCCGCGACCGACGCCGGGGACGGGGCCAGCGAGTAAGCCTCACCGGTCGCGGGCGCGGGCCTACTCCTCCGGCGCGGGCGGCGGCTCCGTCCCCGGATCGTTTTCCTGCTCCACCGCCTCCACCGGGATCCGCACGCGCTCGGCGTGCACGCGGCGATCGAGCTCCACCCGCCAGAACGACGGCGCGTCGCCGCTCTTGCACCCCAGGGTGAGCGAGGGCGCCGCCAGCAGCTCGAAGTCGTAGCCGGCCGGGTGCCGCCGTTCGCTCACGTGGCGGTGCCCGTGCATCACCAGCGTGGCCCCGATCTCCACCAGCGTCTCGGCGAAGGCCTTGCCGTCGTCGAGGCGCATGCCGATCTCGGTCGGCGCGCGCTTGCCCACGCCGACCGAGAGCGGGACCACGTGGTGGTGAAAGAGGACGACGCGGTGGCGCGGCTCCTTCCACTCCGGTGTCTTCGCCAGCTCCCGTAGCCAGGCCAGCTGCTCGGGGCCGATGGCGCCGTTCTGGCGGAAGAAGGCGCGCTGCTTGCGCGAGCACGAGTCGAGGCCCACGAGGATGGCGTCGGCCTCCTCCACCACGCGCTTCCACGCGCCGCACGCCTCGAGGGCCAGCCCGGCGCGCGCGGCGACCTCCCGCCAGCGCGCGCGCTTGCTCTCGTGCGTCGGGCGGGGGCGGGCGCTGCTGGCGATGGGGAAGAGGTAGAGATCGTGGTTGCCGGGGATGACGAAGAGCCTGCCGCGGTCGCGCCAGCGCGCGAAGGCGGACTCGACGAGCTCCCAGGCCTCGCCGTCGTCGGTGCAGTCGCCGGTGAGGACCACGGCGTCGACGTCCTGCTCCGCCACTGCCCGCGCCGCGCGCATGAAGCGCAGGTTGGTGTTGTGCGGCGTGCTCTCCAGCATCTGCGCCAGCGCCCCCTCGCTCGGCGTGGCCTCGGCCAGCGTGCGCGCCCGGCGCGCCTCGAGCCGGCACGCCTTGGCCGCGGCGCGTTCGACCGGATCGAGCAGCCCGCCGCTCTCCTTGGCGCTCGGCACCGGGTGGCCGTAGTGGTCGGGATCGACCAGGACGACCTCCGCCTTCTTCTTGCTCCGCTCGCGAAGGACGCGCCATTCGGCCTCTTCCCAGCACGTCTCGAAGCGCGCCTCGCTGGCGTCGGCCACGTGCGTGGTGCGCTTGATGAGCCGCGCGCGGTCGTGCAGCGTGTCGCCAAACGTCGACACGTGCAGATCGCTGACGTGGGCGAGGGTGAAGGGCATGACCCCCCGCTTGTTAGCAGGACCTCACATTCCAGCGACGATCTTGAACGACTCGCCGTCGCGGACCAGGTCGAGTCGATTGTCGGCCACCTTGTGGTGCCACTCGTCCTGCTTCACCCCGGGTAGCTTCCACGCCGCGGCGTACGTGTAGTCCACGTAGATGTGGTTGGTCTCGGTGACGGTGATGCGGCGGTAGCGGATCTCGTAGCGGATGCCGTTGGTCTTCAGGAAGTCGGCCGTCAGAAACTCGCGGACCTTGTCGAAGTCGGCGTCGTCCTCGTTCTTCGTGTTCCCGCCGTCCTCGAAGTAGCCCGGGCTCATCAGCTTGAGCAGCTGCGAGACGTTCTTCTCCTCGAGCGCGTGCCGGTACTGCTCGCAGAACAGGACGATGTCGCGGTTCTGGGCGTTGTCCTCGACGTCCGTGTTGGGGATGTACGTCTTGCTGCACGCGAACGACGCGAACGCCAGAGCGACGGCGAGGAAGCGAAGGAGATGACGGGGATCCACGGCTCGGCCGCACCGTACAGCAACTTGTGGGCCGGCCGCGGTTCTCTTCGGATTTCCGCGAAGATCCGGACTTCGAGGCCGACTCCCTCGTTGTCAGGATGTCATCGGCGGCGGGGACCTGATCGGCCTCGATGTCGAAGTGTCAAACGACCTCGAGCCGGACGCGCGCCACCGCGTCGGGCGGCGCCGTGCACTCCAGCTCGCACGGCCCCGCGGCTGCGACCAGCGGCAGGAGCGCGCGGTGGCCCGCCGGCGTGGAGCCCGTCACGGGGCGGCCCCGCTCGAGCCGGACCTCGCCGACGCGAGCGCAGGCACCCCCGGGTGAGGACGAGATCAGCAAGGCGACCGCCCCGGCGACCACGGCGTCGCCCGCCAGAGCGCGCGTCATCGGCCCCCCCTCGTCGACCGCCACCACGACCATCCGATCGGCGTCCCCGGCCTCCACGAGGAGCGTGGCCGCGGCGAGCGCCTCGAGCGCAGCGTGCATCCCGCCGCCGACCGAGAAGCTCGGCCCGGTCAGGCCGAAGGCGATCGAGCAGTCGCCCGCGACGGCGTTGGGCGACGTGTACGGGAAGCGGCGAGGCTCGGCGGCGCGCGCTCCACGCTCGCGGATGCGCGCCGCGAAGAGCGCGTTGGTCTCGACGGTGGCGAGCGCGAGGCCGACCACGACCCCCGCGCCGGCCAGCGGGCCGCAGGCGTGCTCGAGACGAGCGACGGCGGCGAGGGCGAGACGGACCAGTCCGTCGGCGCGCCCGAGACGATCGACGGCGATGCGGGTGACGGCCGCCAGCTCCTCGACCGACGGCTCGGAGCCGACGTGCACGGGGCCATGGACGTAGGCGGGCCGCATGGGCGGCGCGGCGGGGCCGGCGCGGTCGCCGACGACCAGAGCCGCGTTCGCGCCGCCGAAGGCGGAGGCGAGCTTGAGGGCGACGCGCGGCGCGCCCTCCATGGTGCGGTCGAGGAGGCGAACGGGCGTGGCAGGATCGAGCGCGCCCTCCCCCGCCGCCGCCGGGAGCACGCCGCGCGTGATGGCGTCGACGCAAGCGAGCAGCTCGAGGGCGCCGGCGGCGCCGAGCGTGTGGCCGATCTGCGCCTTGAAGGGGTGCACCACGACCGAGCGCGCCGCCTCCTCGCCCAGCGCCTTGCCCAGCGCGAGGGCCTCCGCGGCGTCGTTGAACGGCGTGGCGGTGCCGTGAGCGCTGACGAGGTCCACCGCCGGTCGGCCGGCCCGCGCCATCGCCGCCGACGCAGCACGCGCCAGGCCGCCCCCGCCGCGGTCCGGCGCCGTGAGGTGCACGGCATCGGACGCGGCGCCGAAGCCGGTGAGGTACGCCCGCGCCGGCGACGCGCCACGCGCCAGGGCCAGCACGGCCGCCCCCTCGCCGAGGGCGAGCCCGTCCCGTCCGGCGCGGAACGGCCTGGGAGGAGGCGACGCGGTGGTCGCCCGGAGCGCCTCGAACCCGGCGGCCACGAACACGGTGACGTCGTCGAAGCCTCCGGCGAGGACGACGTCGCAGGAGTCGCGTGCGAGCCAGCGCATGGCCAGGCCGATGGCCAGGGCCGACGACGCGCAGGCGCCGAGCACGAGCAAGGCCGGCTCGAGGGGGCGCCCGAGCACGCGCGCGGCACGCGCCATCGGCCCGTAGTACGTCGGCGCCTCGGTGTCGCGCAGCGGCTCGGAGCGCGCGACGGCGTCGAACGCGCGCTCGGCCGCGCGCATGCCTCCGCTGGAGGTGCCGAGCACCAGCGCCACGCGCTCGCCTCGCCACGCCGGGCGGACCCGATCGAGCTCGGCGGCGCACGACACGATGGCACGCTCCAGCAGCGCCGGCGCGCGGTCGACGGCGTCGCCGGCGTCGGCCCGGGCGACGAAGGGCCGCGCCAGCCCCGCCGCGGCGAGCTCCTCGTCGCGCGCGATCGCCAGCCGGGCCGGCGCGCCCACGTCGCCGGCGGAGGCGGCCGCAGCGCCTTCGCCGAGCGCGGAGATCGCGCCGAACGCCAGGATGGCCACATCGCTCACCGTGTCGCCTCCTCCGGATCCCGGAAAGCTTCCTCCTCGGGCGGCGCTGCTGCCAGCGTCTCGACGACGAGATCGACGGCGAGGCCGCTGGCGCTGTCCTCGTAGTGCACGCGGTCGCCCGGGCTGGGAGTGGGCCGGGCCCGGCACTCGTCCACACGCTCGGCGCGTCCATGGAGCCTGCGGGTCGCCGCGAGCTCGGCGCCGCGGTCGCAGGGTCCCGCGCGCAGCTCGACGACGGCGTCGCCCGAGCGCAGGAGCCAGAAGGCGCCGGGGTGCGTGAAGGTCGCCGCGAAGAGGGTCCCCTCCAGCGGCGTGAAGAACCACCAGCGCAGGAAGCCGATGGGCAGATCGTGCGGCTCGTCGCGCCCGCCCCGACGCACCACGCCCATGACGGGCACGGCGACGCGCCAGCGCTCGGGCGTCACCCAGGCGTCGAGCACCGTGGCCCCCGCGCCAGCGACGAGGATCATGCGAACGGCGCGGCCCGGCGCCACGGCGATGCCCCCGCGCCCGTCGATCACGCGCCCGCTGCGCGGCTCGTGCATCGTGATCCGCACTCCGGCCGACCACGGCGCGGCCGGGCGTGTCTCCCGCGTGCGGGCGAGCTCCCGGCGAAGCCGGGGGTAGGCGTGCGCGTCGGCGCCTGGCCACGGGACGGCCTCCGGTGCGCAGGAGAGCAGGGTGGCCGCCAGGGCGCCGAGGCACCACCGGCGTCTCATGGGGCGACGAGCACGATGGCGTAGCCGCGACCCCTGGCCAGGCCGAGGACGAGCGCTGCCGGCGTGCGCCCCGTCGCGATGCGCCCCACCGCGACGGCGATGGCCACCGCGCCGAGGGCGTCGCTCTCGCCGAAGGCAGGCGCGCAGATCACCCGCGGGCACGCGCTCCACGCCGTGGCCGCGAGCAGCTTGTCGGCGCCGCCGTTGGCGCGCGCCAGCACGACCTCCGCGCCGGCGGCATCGGGGGACCCGAGGGTCGCCAGGGCCGCGCTCGCGTCGCCGCGCCACTCCAGGATCTGGCCGATCCGCGCGCGCACCCGCGCACCGCGCGCCCGCGCCTCGCGCTCGGCCTCGACGACGATCGCCGCCGCGACCTCGCAACGCACGGCGCCGGCCTGCGACGCGGCGTGGGCGAAGAGCCCGCCCAGCACCCGCTCGACGATGTCGCTCCTCGGTTCGGACGCGCCGGCCACGATACGCGCCGCCTCGCCCGCGCGCACGAGCTGGGTGGCCTCGACGAACGCGCTCTCGCCGCTGGAGGCCAGATCGGCCGTGGCGAGCGCCGGCCCGCGCAGGCCGAGGTAGATGGAGACGTGCCCCACCGGCGAGCTGGGGACGAGGTTGGGGAACTCCGCGGGGCTCGCGGAGCGGGCCCCCCGATCGAAGATGCGGTGCATGAACGCCGCCGAGCCGTCGACGTTCCCGAAGGCGCTGCCGAGCACGACGCCCGTCCGACCCTCGGACGCGCCGGCCTCGGCGAGCGCGTGCTGCGCCGCCACCGCCCCCAGCTGGGCGGCGCGATCGAGGCGACGCGCGCGCATCGCGTCGAGGTGCGCGTCCGGCTCCAGGCGAGTCTCCGGGGGGTGGCGCCGGTCGGCCAGCGTCGCGCACCCCTCGGTCCCGACCAGCCCGCACGCCCCGAAGACGGCGGCCGCCGTGACGACGGGCGTCTCCGCCGGCGGATCCGCCCGGCGCTCGCCGGCGTCGGCCTCGCGGAACACCAGCACCGTGTCCATCCCGCCGAAGCCGAAGGCGCTCGACAGCGCCGCGCGGACGCGGGGCACCGCGCGGCCGACGTGGGGGACGTGCACGAGCGCGATCGCGGGATCCGGCTGGTCGAGCCCGGCGGTCGGGACCAGCGTGTGGCGCGCCACGACCAGCGCCGTGATCGCCGCTTCGATGGCCCCCGCCGCGCCGAGCGTGTGACCGATCTGCGCCTTGCTGCTCGAGACCGGCACGCGCGCCACCTCCGGTCCCAGCGCGCGCGCGAGCGCGGCGGCCTCCATGGGATCGTTGAGCGGCGTTCCGGTGCCGTGCGCGTTGACGTAGTCGAGGTCGGCGGGTGACAGCCCCGCGCGCGCGAGCGCCCGCGTGATGAGGTCGGCCACCACCGCCCCGTCGGGCGCCGGGTTGGTGATGTGGTGCGCCTCCGAGCCGAGCGCCCACCCCGCGAGCTCCGCCACCGGCACCGCGCCGCGCGCCCGCGCGCGATCGGCCCGCTCGAGCACGAGGAACCCTGCCCCTTCGCCCAGGCTCGTGCCGCGCCGACGCCGGTCGAAGGGCCGGCACGGCTCGGCGTCCAGCGCGCCCAGGGCGTTGAAGCCGCTCAGCGTGAGGCGACACAGCCCGTCGCTCCCCCCCGCCACCACCACGTCGACCTCGTCCGCCAGCAGCCACGCCGCGGCCACCACGACGGCGTTGGCGCCGCTCGAGCACGCGCTCGCCAGCGTGCGCACCCGGGCGAACGGCCCCAGGCGCTCGTCGAGGCGATCGCCGGTCGCCGTCAGCGGGTGCGCCAGCATCTCCGCCAGCACCTCCCGTCGCTCCGGCTCCGCGTGCAGCCGCCCCAGGAGCTGCTCGGTCTCGAACATCCCTCCCGTCGTCTCGCCGACCACGAGCCCGACGCGCGCACCCCTCACGTCGATCCCCGCGGCGCGTATCGCCTCCTCCGCCGCGGTGGCGGCCATCGCGCTGGTGCGCGACCAGCCCTGCGGGGGGACGCGCACGTGCTCCACCTCGCCGGCGATGCGCACGCGCTGGCCCTCGGTGTCGAACAGCGTGATGGGCTGGATGCCCCGATCGCCGCGCACCAGCCGTGCCCAGGTCGCCTCGACCCCGACGCCGAGCGGCGTCACCAGCCCCAGACCCGTCACCCACAGGCGCGTCTTCACCCGCGCTGCACCTTCGCCACGTAGTCTGCGATCGCGCTGACGCTCTTGAAGATCGCGCGGGCCTCGTCGCCCTCGGGGATGCGCACGCCGAGCTTCTCCTCGATGGACATCGCGAGCTGCAGCGCGTCGAGCGAGTCCAGGCCCAGCCCGGCCCCGAACAGCGGCGCGTCGTCCTCGATGGTCTCCGGGTCCCGCCCCTTCAGGTTGAGCTCCGCCACGATCAGCCGCTTGAGCTCGGATCGGAGGGGGGCGGAATCCATGGGCGTAACATGGCGTTTAGCACAGTCCGTGCGAGGCCCCGATCAAACGCTGACGAGCTCCCAGGGCTCGATGGACTCGTCCTCGTGCGAGCGTTGCGGCTGGGGCTCCTGCGCAGGCGCTCCCGGTCCCCGCAGCTGCATCTCGATCTGCTCCTCCACGCGCTGGACGGCCCGGCCGATGTCGGCCCCGGCCAGGGCCTGGGCTACGGAGACGGAGACCACCCAGGACGCCACGGCGACGCCGGTGCGCCTCCACCGGGGGCCGGGTTTGCGCGCCATCACGAATAAGTCTAAGACCGGGCCGCCAGGGCGCCAGCGTGGCAATGCGCCGCGCGGCCATGCCCCCGGCAGGCACCGAACGAGGGCGACGATGGGGACGCTGGTGAACTACGCCACGGACAAAGGGGTCGCGGTCCTCACGCTGAACGACCCCCCCGTGAATGCCTACTCGTACGAGATGTTCAAGGAGCTCGACACGAACGTCCTCGAGGCGCGCTTCGACGACGACGTGCACGTCATCGTCATCACCGGCCACGGGGACAAGTACTTCTGCGCCGGCGCCAACATCAACATGCTCAAGGAGGCCGACGAGACCTTCAAGTACTACTTCTGCCTTCACGCCAACGAGACGCTGCTGCGCCTCGAGAACACGCCCAAGCTCGTCCTGGCTGCCATCAACGGGCACTGCGTGGGGGGGGGGTTCGAGGTGGCCCTGGCCTGCGATCTGCGCATCGCGCGCGCCGGAGCGTTCCAGGTGGGGCTGCCCGAGGTGGGCCTGGGGGTGCTCCCCGGGACGGGCGGCACGCAGCGGCTGACGCGCCTGGTGGGGAAGGCGCGGGCCATCGAGCTCATCGTCGAGGGGCAGAACCTGCAGGTCGAGCGCGCCCACCAGGCGGGCCTGGTGCACAAGGTGTGGAACACCGACACGCACGACGAGTTCACGCGCAAGGTGCTCGACTACGCACACGAGTTCTGCCCCCCGGGGCGCGCGGCGATGGCGGTGGGGAACATCAAGCGCGCGGTGCAGAGCGGCGGCGAGATGTCGCTCGAGCAAGGGCTCGCGCTCGAGCGCGAGCTCCAGCAGCAGCTCTTCCGTTCGCAGGACGCGAAGGAGGGACTGCTGGCCTACACGCAGAAGCGCAAGGCGGTCTTCCGCGGACGCTGAAGGAACCTCGGACGCTGAAGTAACATCGCGGCATGCCGTCGCCCGAGTCCGCGGTCACCATCCCCGACCACGCCTTCGCCTCGACGATCGCGCCCACGTCCGTCGGGGACCTGCCGCCCGACCTGCTGGCGGAGGCCGGCTTCGACCAGCGCTACGCCATCGAGCAGACGCTGGGCGAGGGTGGCATGGGCGTGGTCCGCGCATGCCGCGATCGACGCATCGGGCGCGAGGTCGCCATCAAGAGCGTGCGCCCCGGGACGGGGTCCCGCAGCGATCTCGCGGCGAGGTTCCTGCGGGAGGCCTGCGTGCAAGGGCAGCTCGAGCACCCTGCCATCGTGCCGGTGTACGACCTCGGGCGCGATCCCGAGCGCTCGCTCTACTTCACCATGAAGCGCGTGCGCGGCCTCACCTTCGAGCGCATCGTCGACGCCCTGCACTCGGGCGACGCCGACGCCGCGCGGCAGTTCTCGCGCCGCAAGCTCCTGACCGCCTTCGCCAGCGTGTGCCACGCCGTCGACTTCGCGCACGCGCGCGGCGTGGTGCACCGCGACCTCAAGCCCGGCAACGTGATGCTCGGTGACTACGGCGAGGTCTACGTCCTCGACTGGGGCCTGGCCAAGGTCCTCGACGCGCCGGATCCTCGCCCCCCCAGCGATCCTCCCGCCATCACCAGCGGGAGCGATCCCGGCGCCAAGACCGTGCAGGGCGCCACCATGGGGACGCCCGGCTACATGGCGCCCGAGCAGGTGCGGGGCGAGTCGGTCGACGCGCGCGCCGACGTCTACGCCCTCGGCCTCATCCTGTACGAGCTGCTCGCGCTCCAGCCGCTGCACCGCCACGCGTCGATCGCCGAGGCCCACGCCTCGACGCTCGCCGGTCCGGACGCGCGGCCGAGCGCGCGCGCGAAGGGCGGCGACGTCCCGCCCGAGCTCGACGCGGTCTGCGTGCGCGCCACCGCCGTCGATCCCGGGGACCGCTACGCCACCGCGCGCGAGCTGGTGGACGCGGTGGAGCGCTACCTCGACGGCGATCGCGACCTCGAGCGCCGGCGCGTCCTGGCGAGCGACCACGCGCGCGCGGCAGCCGAGCACGCCGCCCGCGCGCTCGACGCCGGACCGCGGTCCACCGACGCCCGGAGCCAGGCGCTGCGCGAGGTAGGGCGCGCCATCGCCCTCGACCCCACCAACGAGTCCGCGGTGCGCACGCTGGTCCAGCTGATGACCGAGCCGCCGCGCGAGATGCCGCCCGAGGCGCGCGAGACCCTCCTGCGCGAGACGCGCCGATCGCTCCGGGTCGGCGCCCGGGTGGCGACGTTCGCGTACCTCTCGTGGTTCGCCTACCTGCCGCTGATGCTGTGGATGGGCATGCGCGACTGGACGCCGTGGCTGGTGAGCAGCGCGGCCTGGCTCGGCGCCGCGTTCTGCGCGCTGCTCGCGTGGCGCAACCCGCCGCGCCACGGCAAGATCGACCTGCGCATGACGGTGGCGGGGACCATCGCCGTGGCGACGACGAGCACCATCTTCGGGCCGTACGTCGCGCTGCCCAGCCTGGCCGTGATCGGGGCCATGCTGCTGCAGCTCGCCCCCGATCGGTCCCGGCGGGTGGCGGTGGTGCTCATGCACTGCCTGGCCATCGCGGTGCCGGCGGCCCTCCAGTGGTGGGGCCTGCTGCCGGCGTCGTACGTCTTCCAGCGCGACGCGATCGTCATCGCCCCCAGCATGCTGTCGTTCCCTCCCGTGCCGACGCACGTCTTCATGCTGGCCACCAACCTCGCGCTGGTCGTCACCGGCTCGGTCATGGTCGCCCGCTTCCGCTTGTCGCTGAACAGCGCGGAGGAGAGGCTCCACATCCAGGCCTGGCAGCTTCGCCAGCTCGTCCCCGAGGAGGTCCGCCCCGCGAGCGCGCCGCCGCCGACGGAGAGCGTGGCCTGCGTCCTCGACGCCGCGCCCGACTCGCGGTGACTAGCCGGCCCGCTCGAAGAGGCGGGCGTAGTGCTCGGCGATGGCCTCGCCCCCGAGCTGCGAGAAGAACGTGGAGTACGCCATCCAGATGGCGAGGCCGTTGAGGTCGCGGAACATGGGCGGCAGAAACCGCGGCGGCTTGACCACCCCGTCGGAGACGCGCCGCGCCAGGACCGGCACGTCCTCGTGCGCCACCTTGCCGACGAAGAGGTACGGCACGAGGTCCACGCGGTCGTGCTGGATGGCGCTGCGGATGAAGGCGTAGTTGAGGACGATGCCCTTGCAGTAGCAGGCGTCCTTGGTGAACGGGGCGCCGCCCTCCAGCACGCCGCCGCGGAAGACGCGCCGCGTGTTGTGGAAGCACTCGTCCTCCTCGTAGCCTTCGGTGCGGAACCACTCGAAGACGTCGAGGAAGCTCGCCCCGTCCTCCGCCTTGTCCACGGCGAGGACGCGATCGTTCAGCCGGCGCGCGCGGCGCGGGTAGGTGCGGAAGGTGAACATCTCGAGCAGCGCCGCCAGCCCCTCCTGCACCGCTGTGGTCCGGGGCGGCCCCTTGGCCAGCCAGCGGGCCACCGGCTGCGCCTGGCCGTTGAGCGAGGTCGCCACGTGGACCCACCCCTCGTGCACCTCCAGGATGTCGATGTCGCGCGGGCTGAACTTCGCGCCGGTGCGCACCTTGACGTAGTCGCTGCCGGCCGACGCGTCGGCCAGCATGCCGTCGTCGGCCTCCACGCTCACGTGCGCGTCCCCGAAGTACTCGGCCAGCCGCTCGCCCAGCACCCGCGCCGCCTCCGTCGCTCCCATGGTGCGCGCGTAGGTCGGCGACGCCGTGTGGAGCTGCACCGACCACTCGTCGACGTTGGTCAGCAGGCCGTAGAGCAGCTGCCCCAGGTCGCGCACCGTCGAGCGCCCGTCGGGGAACTTGTCCTTGGGCGAGCCGTAGAGTTTGCGCGACCACGCGTAGAAGCCCGGCGTGCCGCGCGTCGACAGCATGCGTACCACGTCGCGGTACTCGAGGGCGGTGGTCATCATGATGTGGCCCACCGCGTCGCTCTCGCCGAGCTCGCGGTCGATGTCGCGCGCGATCTGCTCGAACTCCTCGCCCTTCGCCTGCGGCTCGAACCCCAGCGCGTAGCGCTCGTAGTAGGCGGCGTCGATCCTGGGCAGCTCGCGCTGCTTGGCCTTGAGGAACTGCTCCTCCACGTCGTCGTCCCAGCGCAGCGCCTGCAGCACGCGGATCGGCCGCTGCGCCTCGACGATGCGACCCGCGAGCTGCGCCACGACCTCCTTGTAGCTGCGCCACGGCCCCGCGGCGGGCGGGGGCGGGATCGACGGCGCCGCCCCGGCGTCGTCCTTGCCGTTGCCGTTCGCGCGCGCGCCGTTGCGCAGCACGCTCGCCGGCGGCTCGGTCGCCTTGCGCTCGCTCCGCTCGTCGGGCTTCTCCGGCCCCTCGTCGGCCTCCCGCGCGCGTCGTTCGGCCATCGGTGCCCCCATGTAGTCTACGGGATTTCATGCACTCCCCGCCATTTCCGGTGAGAGCGCATTGCCTGGCCCCCTGGCTCATCCTTGCTACGACGTGGCGTCGTGTCCGCGCCGCCCATCCATCCGCGACTGCCGGTCCCCGGCCTGGCCGGGCTCCTGGCCCTGGCCAGCGCCATCGCCTGCTCGGCGGCGGCCTCGGGGCGCACCGTGCCCCCCGCCGGCCCGACGCTCGCGGCCGGGTACCCGGAGGCGGCGCTGGTCGACATGTACCGCAACGGCCAGCTCGGCGCGTACTGCTCGGGCGCGCTCGTCGCGCCGTCCGTGGTCCTCACCGCGGGACACTGCGTGAAGGGCGCCTCGGGCTTCGTGCCCGACGCCTGGACCGTGGCGCTGCCCTACAACCGCGCGCAGCGCATCGACGCGGCCGGCGCCGCGACCTACGACTGGGAGACCACCGACGGCACGGTCGATCCCGGCAAGCACGACGTCGGCCTGGTCTTCCTCGCGGCCCCCGCGCGCGTGGCGCCGGCGCAGTGCCCCGCCCTCGCCGCGGCTCCCGTCACCGACGCGTCGAGCATCGTCCACATCGGCCGGCTGCGGCGCGGGCGGATCTCGACGAGCGATCTCTTCGTGGGCGACGCGGTCCCCGTCACCGACGGCGCGGCTGCCGGCTTCCCCTTCGACTACGGCGCCGAGGCGCTCATCGAAGCCGGCGACTCCGGAGGGCCGGTCGAGGTGCCCGGCGCCTCGCCGCACCTCATCGTCGCCGTCAGCTCGGCCGCCGCCCCCGGGCAGAGCGAGGTGCTGGCGCGCGTCGACCTGGTCGGGGACTGGATCCGCCGGCAGATCCTCGAGCACGGCGGACCCTGCGGGCCGCTCTGAGAGCTGGCGACCGGCCAGCCCCTCGGCCGGTCACCCGACGGCGCCGACCACCTTCTCCAGCACGTCGACGTCGCGCACCCCCTCGGCCTCCGCGCGGTAGCTCAGCACCAGGCGGTGACGGAGCACCGGCACCACCAGGGCGCGCACGTCGTCCACGTCGGCCGCCGCCTCGCCCCGCAGCGCCGCGCGCGCCTTGGACGCGAGCACCAGCGCCTGCGAACCGCGCGGCCCCGCCCCGAACCGCACCAGGTCGCGCGCCTCCCGCGGCGCCTTGGGATCGTGCGGGCGCGTTGCCCGTCCCAGCGCCACCGCCAGCTCGACCGCCGCGTCCGTCACCGGGATGCGCGGCACCAGCGCCTGCAGCGCGCGCACTTCGTCGCTGGAGAGCACGTGCGGCACGTGGTCGGCCTGCACCCCCGTCGTCCGCCGCGCGATCTCGCGCTCTTCCTCGGCGCTCGGGTACTCGACGTGGATCTCGAGCAGGAAGCGGTCGAGCTGCGCCTCCGGCAGCACGTAGGTCCCCTCCTGCTCGATGGGGTTGCGCGTGGCGAAGACCTGGAACGGATCGGGCAGCGGGTGCGTCTTGGTGCCGACCGTCACCCGTCGCTCCTGCATCGCCTGGAGCAAGGCCGCCTGCGTCTTGGGCGGCGTGCGGTTGATCTCGTCGGCCAGCACCAGGTTGTGGAAGATCGGCCCGGGCAGGAAGCGCACCACGCGCCCCCCCACGTCGTCCTGCAGGACGTCGGTCCCCGTGATGTCGGCCGGGAGCAGGTCCGGCGTGAACTGCACGCGGCCGAACGACAGGTCGAGCGCCTCGGCCAGCGACGCCACGAGCAGCGTCTTGGCCAGACCGGGGACACCGACCAGCAGCGCGTGCCCGCGCGCCAGCAGCGCCACCAGCATCAGCTCGATGACCTGCTCCTGCCCGACCACGCGCACCGCGATGGCCTCCCGCAGCCTCACGCTCGCCTCGCGCGCCTTCTCGAGGAGCTCGACGTCGTCGTGCGACGCCCCGTTGACCTGGGCAGCCTCCATGAGCCCGCAAGAGGTCGCACGCGGGGCGCGCCCTGTCAAAGTCTGCTAGAGAGCGGCCGTGCCCGCCCCGAGCGCCAGCGCCGCGCCCAGCGCAGCCTCCGCCCCCTCGCTTGCGGCGCCAGCGCCCACGCCCACGCCTGCGCCCACGGAGTCGGTCGAGCGGCCCGACCCGGGGCTCGCCCGCGGGCGGTGGGAGAGCCCCGCGTGGACGTTTTGGCTGGTGGCCGTGCTGGCGCTGGCCGGCGGCCTGACCTGGCTCGCCGTGGCCCTGCGCGCGCGGCGGACGGCGCGATGAGCCCCGTCGCCCCGGCCACCGCCCCTGCCCCGCCCGCCCCCGGCAAGAGCGCGGGCGCCCTGCGTCGCGTCCTCTTCGCGATGCTCCTCGGCGTCGTCGTCTACGGCGCCTTCGCCGTGTGGCGCGACGTGCACAAGGTGGCCGCCGCCCTGGCTCGCTTCGAGTGGTGGGCCTTTGGCGCGGCGTGCGCCCTCGCCTTCGGCAACTACATGGTCCGCTGGCTCAAGTGGGAGTTCTACCTGGCGCGCCTGAAGATCCGCGGCGTGGGGCGGCTCGACAGCCTGCTCACCTTCCTCAGCGGCTTCGTACTGACGGTCACGCCCGGCAAGGTGGGAGAGGTCTTCAAGTCGCTCGTCCTCTTCGAGACCCACGCCATCCCGCCGGCGCGCACGGCGCCGATCGTCGTCGCCGAGCGGGTGACGGATCTCATCGGCGTCATCGTCCTCATCGTCCTCGGCTCGCTCTCCTTCGCGGGAGGCCTCGCGTGGGCCTTCGCGGGGAGCGTCCTCGTCATCCTGCTCCTCGTCGTCATCTCCTCGCGGACGATGTCGCACAGGATCATCGGCTTCCTCCAGAAGCTGC
>DATBQU010000264.1:0-3806 GCA_036560665.1 Polyangiaceae bacterium | reverse complement strand
CTCCATCCGGCGTCGTCTCCGGCGGTGGGTTCATCGCCGGGGGCGCTCCCATCATCACCGCCTCGTTCGTCGTGTGGGGCGGCTCGCCGGTGAGCGCGCTCGAGCCGCACGCCGCCGTCGCCAGCGGAAGCGCGACGGCGAGCGCCACGGCGGCGGCGCGCCTCGCCAGGCGCGCCACGGGGACGACGTCGCGCCGGAAGAGGATCTCGCCGGTCGCGTCGTGGACGTAGCGCACGCACAGCCCCTCGGTGGGCGGCGACGACAGGAGCGCGCGCGCCTCGCGCTCGGTCATCTGCGCGAGCTCGCGCACGACCTTGCGGCACTCCCCGCAGAAGCGGCCGCGGTCGGCCAGCGTCATCGTCGACCAGTCGGCGGTGCAGGGGCGCGCGATGGGGATGTCGGTGCGGTTCATGCCGGACAGAACGCCGGCCGGCGGGCGGACCTTACAGGGGCGCTACTCCTCCAGGCCCACCTGCTCCGGCGCGAAGGCGCTCTCCACGCGCGTCGCCTTGCCGCGCACGAAGTCGCTCAGGTGCCGGGCGATGGTGGAGAGCGCGTCGCGCGTCGCCTCGCCGAGCACCGCGCCGTCGATGGGATCGACCAGCTCGAGGACCCCCAGGCAGCGCTCCTCGTCCTGAACCGGCACGAGCAGCCCCGTCCAGGGATCGCCGAAGGCGGCGTGCCGGTCGGGCGGCGCGAGATCCGGGCCGTACTCGAGCGCCACCGGTCCGCCCCGGACCAGGGCCATGGCGACGAGGGGGTCGTCCTCCGCCACGTGCGTCCGGACGATCGCGTGCGAGCGCGGTCCGCGCGCGTAGACGACGACGTAGCCGCCCCTGTCCTCGTCGCGCAGCAGCGCCAGGCCCGCCAGCGAGGGCAGGGCGAGCATCGCCGTGACCAGGCAGAAGCTCGCCGCTTCGACCGGCGTCTCGAAGAACACGAGGTCGCGCAGCGCCCCGAACACCTGGTCGGCGATCGCCGGGTGGGCGTCGCGCGGCGTCGCCTCCGGTCCGCGATACCGGCGGGCGCGCGAGGGCAGCGGGGGGGGAACGGTCGAGCGTCGCGGCGGCTGCTGGACGTCGGCGAGCACCTCCAGATCGACGCTCCGAAGCGTGGGCCGCGGCGCGGTCGACGCGGCCGCCTCGGGCACCGTGTAGGGCGCGGTCGATTCGGGCGGGGCGACCACGGGCCGCGGGCGGGGGCGGGGCACGCTCATGCCTCCCGGGACGAGGACGAGCGCCGGAGACGAGGCTCTCATGCACCCCGGACAGAGCAAGCATCGTTCCGCGCCGCGCGACGCCTCCCCTCCAGCGAATTGCGGCCCTTGCAGGCAGCGCGATGCGGTCTCGAGGCCGCAGGTGGATCGCACGTGTCGCCCCACCTTTTCCTGTATTTTTTCAGGGCGCGGCGCTCAGGCGAAGGCCTCGTCGAGGAGCATCTTCTGCTCGAGATCGTGGGCGGCCTTGCTGCCGGTGGCCGGGCTCGCGCTCTCGGGGCGGCACGCGGTGGAGAGCGGGTGGCGCGCGCCGAACATCGCCTCGCGCCGCGCGTTCATGAAGTACCAGGCGCCCATGTTGCGCGGCTCTTCCTGCACCCACACCACCGGCGTGCCCTCCCGGTACGGGGCGAGCGCCTTCGCCAGCGCGTCGCTCAGCGGGTAGTACTGCTCGAGGCGTACGACGGCGATGTCGCGCGCCTGCCGCTTGCGACGCTCCGCGGCCAGATCGTAGTAGACCTTGCCGCTGCAGAGCAGGATGCGCCTCACCTTCGACGCCTCGGCCCAGTCGTCGGGGATGACGCGCCGGAAGCTCCCGCCGGCCAGCTCGTCGATGGTGCTGACCGCCTCGGGGTGGCGCAGGAGCGACTTGGGCGTGAGCACGATGAGGGGCTTGCGCCACGGGCGGATCACCTGCCTGCGCAGCAGATGGAAGAACTGCGCGGGGGTGGTCGGGTTGCAGACCTGGACGTTGTCCTCTGCCGACAGCGCGAGGAAGCGCTCGAGGCGGGCGCTGGAGTGCTCCGGGCCCTGTCCCTCGAAGCCGTGGGGCAGCAGGAGCACCAGCCCCGACAGGCGCATCCACTTGTCTTCGGCGGAGACGATGAACTGGTCGATGATCACCTGGGCGGCGTTGGCGAAGTCCCCGAACTGCGCCTCCCAGACCACGAGCTTGTCCGGCCGATCGAGGGAGTAGCCGTACTCGAAGCCGAGCACGCCCGCCTCGCTCAGCGGCGAGTCGTAGATCTCGAAGCGCCCCACGCCGGAGCCGCCCAGGTTGGCCAGCGGGGTGTACGGCTTGCCGGTCTCGGTGTCGTAGAGCACGGCGTGCCGGTGGGAGAACGTGCCGCGCCGCGAGTCCTGCCCGCTGATGCGGATGCCGTGCCCCTCCATGAGGATGGACGCGAAGGCCAGGTGCTCGGCCGTCCCCCAGTCGAGCCCCTGACCGGCCATGGCGCGGTCGCGGCGCTGCTCGAGGATCTTGTGGGCCTTGGGGTTGGCGTGAAACCCGTCGGGCATCACCGTCAGCCGCTCGATGGCCGCGAGCAGCTTGTCCTTGGGGAACGTGGTGGGCACCTCCGGAGCGTTCGCCTCCGGCCCGCCGCGGTAGGGCGCCCACACCCCTCCCATGGCCTGCGGCATGTGCAGGTAGTCGCCCTCGCGCGCGTCCTCCAGCGCGGCCTCCAGCGTCCCGCGGCGCCAGGTGGCGATCTCGTCCGCCTCCTCGAGCGTGACGTGCCCCGCCTTGACCAGCCGCGCGACGTACGCCTCGCGCACCGTCGGTTTCTTGTCGATGAGGGCGTACATCAGCGGCTGCGTGAAGCGCGGCTCGTCGCCCTCGTTGTGGCCGTACTTCCGGTAGCAGTACATGTCGATGACGACGTCCTGCTTGAAGCGCTGGCGGTACTCGACGGCCAGGCGCGTGACCTGGATGACGGCCTCGGGGTCCTCGCCGTTGACGTGGAAGATGGGCACCCGCAGCATCCGCGCCACGTCGGTGCAGTAGCGCGTCGAGCGCGAGTCGCCGGGGACGGTGGTGAACCCGATCTGGTTGTTGACCACCAGGTGGACGGTGCCCCCCGTCGAGTAGCCCTCGAGCTGGGACAGGTTGAGCGTCTCCTGGATGATGCCCTCGCCCATGAAGGCGGCGTCGCCGTGCACCAGCAGGGGCATGGTGCTCTTGCGCTTGCGGCGGTCGATCTTGGCGCGCACGCGCCCCTCGACGACGGGGTTCACGAACTCGAGGTGGCTGGGGTTGAACGCCATCGACAGGTGCAGGGTGCGACCCCCGCGCGTGGTGACGTCGCTCGAGTAGCCCAGGTGGTACTTCACGTCGCCGGCGCCGAAGAACCGCTCCGGGCGCCTGTCGTCGAAGGCCGCGAAGATCTCGCGCACGTTCTTGCCCATCACGTTCACCAGCACGTTGATCCGGCCGCGGTGGGCCATGCCGATGACGAGCTCCTCGATGCCCTTCTGCCCCGCGGACTCGATGAGCAGATCGATCATCGGGATCACGCTCTCCGCCCCCTCCAGCGAGAAGCGCTTGGCCCCGACGTAGTTCTTGTGGATGAACTGCTCGAGGATCTCGGCGTCGGTGAGCTTCGTGAGGATGCGCAGGAGCTCGGCGCGCTGAAGCGGCGCGTGGTTGCGCGTGGACTCCATGCTCTCTTGCAGCCAGTCGCGCGGCTCGGGCTCCTCGATGTGCGTGAACTCCACGCCGATCGATCCGCAGTAGGTCTCGCGCAGGTGCTCGACGATCTGCCGCAGCGTCGCGCGCTCGGGCAGGCCGCTCATGCCCGCCGTGGAGAAC
>DATBQU010000263.1:0-20280 GCA_036560665.1 Polyangiaceae bacterium | reverse complement strand
GCGCGTGAACCGTGCCGTCCAGCGCGTGAACCGTGCCGTCCAGCGCGTGAACCGTGCCGTCCAGCGGGTGAACGGTGCCGTCCAGCGCGTGAACGGCGCCGTCCAGCGCGTGAACCGTGCCGTCCAGCGCGTGAACGGTGCCGGGCTACTCCACGAGGAAGCGGGCGCGGTCGATCTTGTCGGCGATGAGCGCGAGGCGCGGCTGTTCGTCGACGAAGGCGAGCAGGCCGCGCGCGAGCTCGCGGTAGCGCGCGCGGTCGTAGCTGCCGCGCAGCAGCTCGACCCGCAGGAAGATGGCCGCCGTCTGCGCCACGTCGCACAGGCAGTAGGCGTTCACCTCGTCGATCTTGCCGGCGTGCACCAGCGGCGCCACCTGCGAGCCGTCGACGCCGACCTTGCCCGGGAAGCCCACCAGCTTGGCGTAGATGTCGAGGCGGGCGTTCTTGGCGGCGCCGAAGTCGGCCAGGAAGTCCATGAGGTCGAAGTGCCCCTCGGTGGAGTAGCGGTAGCGCGTGTTGCGGTCGTTGAACCACCACGGCATGGGCACGCCGTGGCGCAGGGCGCGGCTGGTGATGACCGGCATGTCGAAGCCGCGCCCGTTCCAGGTGACCACCGTCGGCTTCTTGGCGTCGAGCCACTGCGCGAAGTCGAGCAGCATGTCGCCCTCGCCCTTGTGCTCGCCCACCACGCCCAGGCGCCTGGGCACGTAGTCCTCGAGCAGCAGGCAACCCAGGGTGACGATCTGGTTGAAGGGCGGCGGCGGGACGCGCTCGCTGTCGTCCTGACGCGGCAGCTCCGGGTCCGGAATCGTCTCGATGTCGAGCACCAGATGCGTGGGCGTTTGCAGCATGAAAACTTGGCCCTCTTCTACTCGATTCTCTATCGCGGAGGACACGACGGAGGATGAGATGAGCACCGAGGATAGACGCGCGCCGGGTGCGCTGCGGATTCCGTTCGACGGCCTGGTGGAAGTGGGCGGAGCGCTGGGCCCCTCGTTCGAGGCGCAGTGCGTGAACCTCTCCGAGGAAGGGATGCTGCTGCGCACCGCCTACCTGCCGGAGGCGGGCCAGCCGCTCACGTGCCGCTTCGACGCGGGCCCGGGGCAGAACGTCCTCGCGTCCGGCGAGGTGGTCTGGGCGCAGGGCGCCGAGAGGGGCGGCGAGTTCGCCATCCGCTTCACCGAGATGGACGCCGACAGCGTGGAGGCGCTGCGGCGTGCGTGCGGCGTGGCCGAGGACGCGCCGGCGCCCGTGCAGGCCGGCTCCAAGGTCCGGCTCCACATCGAGGGGCTCGCCTCGCCCATGCGCGCCAAGATCAAGGACGCGCACAGCACCGAGATCACCGTGGGCAGCGACCTCGGCTTCCTCCAGGTGGGCAAGCAGCTCGAGCTCGAGGACGCGCAGAGCGGCAGCAAGCGCCCGGCGTGCATCGACCGCGTCGAGGTCGCCGTGGACCCCGCCTCGCACGTTCCGCAGCTGGTGGTGACGCTGCGCTACGCCGACGTGCAGGCCGACGTCGAGGCCGCCCGGGGCGCGCCGTCGCCCGGCAGCGAGGAGGGCGCCGCCAGCGAGGCGCGCGAGGCCGACGATCGGGCCGCCGTCGAGGAGGCCTCCATCCGCATGAAGGGCACGCTGGCGCGCAACATCGCGCGCATCGGCCCCGCCGTCGAGCGCTTCGCCCAGCGCGCGAAGACCACCATCGCGCTCCTCGCCCGCCGGCGGGGTGACGACGCCGCCTCGCCCCGCCGCACCACCGCGCCCCCTCCGGGCGGGGGCCTGCACACCAGCGGACGCCGCGTCGTCCGCGGCGAGGCGAGCATGACCGACGAGGCCGGCCCGCGGCCGAAGCTCAAGATCACCCGGCGCAAGGCGGCCATCGCCGGCGCGGTCATGGTCACCGCCATCGTCGGCGCGATGATCCTCAAGAAGGCGCACCACGATCCGGCCGCCGAGGGCGCCGTGCCCCCGCAGGCCGCCGTCGCCACCACCGCCGCCGCGGCCGAGACCACGCCCGCCTTCGCCACGCCGCCGCCGCTGCCCGCGCCCACGCCGCCCGCCATCGACACCGGGACCTCCTTCGGCGCCATGCCTCCGTCGATGGGCTCCATCGCCGCCGACGACGGGAGCGACGGGTCGCCCCGGGCCGGCCACAAGAAGCACGGCAAGGCCACGCCCTTCGGCAACGGCCCGGTGCACCACGGCAACATGCTGCACATCAAGATGGACGGACCCATCGAGGCCCTGGAGGGGGCGCAGCAGCCCACCGGCTTCGCGGTGAAGATCCCCGGCCGCAAGTCGCTCGAGGCCGCCGGGCCGCTCGCCTCGCGCGACTCGCGCATCGCCGCCATCAAGGTCTCCAACGATCCCGCCGGCGCGGAGCTCACCGTCGCCTTCAAGGACGGCGTGCCCAACTACCAGGTGAGCGCCCACGGCGACACGCTGGTCATCGCGCTGGCCCCCGAGGGCGCCCTGACCGTGGCCAAGAAGGACGAGAAGGGCGGCAAGAGCCCCAAGCACGCCCGGCACGAGCACGACGGCAAGAAGAACGACAAGCGCTGAGGAAGCGCGAGAGCGCGCTAGCATCCTGCCCCGATGGTGGCGAAGGTCGAGGGCTTCGCGCTCCTGCAGCGTGTCGTGAAGGGGCTCGCCATCGCGGTCGGCGGGGTGTGCTCCTTCGTCTTCTTCGCCAGCCTGGTGGGCGCCGTGACCGGCAACGGGCTGGCGCGGGCGCTGGTCGGCCTGGTGCTCACCGTGGCGCTGCCCGCCTTCGCCGTGGACCGCGCCCTGCCCAGGAAGGACGCGGGGAAGGCGCGCCCCGGCCTGGTGAGCGACGTCGTGGCGCTGGTGCTGCTGGGGGTCGGCCTGCTCTTCATCGGCGTGGGGCAGCCCGTGACGCGGCCGCTCCTGGTGCGCGAGGGCGACCGTCTGGCCGAGGACGGGCACGCCGTCGTCGCGCACGCCGTCTACCTGCTCGGCGGGGTGCGCGTGGTCGACGCCCCGGTCGCGGCGCCGGCCGCTCCGCCTGCGCCGCCGAGCGCGCCGCCGAACGCGTCCGCCAGCGGAGGTCCCTGAAGCATGCGCGCCAAGATCGTCTTCCTCGTGATCCTCGGGATGCTGGTGGCGCTGGTGTACCTGATCGGCACGCGCGTCCGCGATCCGCACGTGATGCCCGACGCGCGGGCGGAGGAGGCGCCCGAGGCCGCGGTGGCGGACGCCGCGCTCGGCCCCGACGCTCCGGCCGTCGCCGTCCCGCCGTCGCCGGCGGCGGACGCCGCGGGGGTGGACGGGCGCGCCCCGCTGCTCGATCGCCCGCTGCGCCTCGTGGCCGCGTCGTGGGAGCTGGCGGCGACCGCCCTCGTCGCCAACGGCGGGCGCGCGACGGCCGACGGGAGCGCCGTGCGCGCGGCCGGGCTGGAGCTCCAGATCGAGGTCGTCCCCGCGCCCCGCGACGTGGAGGGACGCCTGGCGCGCGGCGGGATCGATCCCGAGGGGGCCGACGTGGCGGTGGTGTCGCTGCCGGCGCTGGTGGCGTCGTACGAGCGGCTGCGCGCGCTCGAGCCGGAGGTGGTGCACGTCGTCGGATGGTCGCGGGGACGCGAGGTGCTCCTCGCCGCGCGCGAGGGGATGCTGGCGAAGCCGGCCGCGGCCGAGGTGGACGTCGCCTCGGACGATCTCGCCGCCGGCACCCTCGCGCTCTTCGCGCTCGACGCGTCGGGGACGCCGCCGGCGCGCGTGCACGTCGCCGCCGACGTGAAGGTCGCCTCCTTCGCGGCGCTGGCCCGGCCGCTGCCCGCCGACCGCCCCGCCGACGCGCCGGCCCGGATGGCGCTGACGACGGCGGACGCCTCGCGCCTGGTCCCCTTCGTCGCCGTCGCCGCCCGCGGCTTCGTGGAGGGCCACGCCGACGCCGTGGCGGCGCTGCTGCGCGCGTGGGCCGGCGGGTCGGAGGCGCTGCGCAAGGACGTCCCCGCCGCGGCGCGACGCATCGCCGCCGAGCCGGGCGCCCCCGATCCGGCCGCGATGCTCGAGCGGCTGTCGTGGATCGGCGATCCGGGCCGCGCCGACGAGGCGCGCGCGCTGGGGGTCGCCGGGCACGACGCGGTGACGGTGGCCACGCTCTTCGCGCTCGACTGGAGGCTGCTGCGCGAGGCCGGCACGCTGAGCTCCCCCGCGCCCGACGCGGCGCCCATCGCCTCCGGGCCCTTCTCGGCCGCGCTGGCGTCGTCCCCCGAGGCGCCGCCGCCCCCTGCGCCCGCGGCGCCGGCCGGCGCGGGCGCGCGCGTGCTCCTCGTGCACCGCCTCGACAAGGGCGACGCCGACGCGCTCGCCGCGGACGTCGCCTGGCTGGCGGGCGTCTTCGAGCGGTCGACGCTGCGCGTGTCGGCGCGGCCGGCGTCGCTGGCGAAGGACGCCGCCGGCGCGGCGCACGACAAGCTCGGGATCGCGGCCGAGCGCGTGACGGCGACCGCGACCGCCCCCGCCGGGCCCGGGGTGGCGACGGTCGAGGTCCTCGCGGCGCCGTAGTCCCTAGCGCGACCCGCGGCCCTTGCGCGTCTTGCGCTCGAGCGCGGTGCGGCTCGTCGCCACCAGGTCCCACCCGTCGCGCTCGCCCTGCGCCAGGCGCACCGCGCCGGCGTAGGCGATCATGGCGGCGTTGTCGGTGCAGCTCGCCAGCGGCGGGACGAGCACGCGCAGCCCGCGGGCGGCGCCGAGCTCCGACACGCGCCGGCGCAGCTCGCGGTTCGCCGCCACGCCGCCGCCGAGAACGACGTCCTCCACCCCCTCGCGCACGGCGGCGGCGATCACCTTGCGCGCGAGCACGCCCGTCACCGCCGCCTGGAACGCGGCGCACACGTCCGCCACCCACGCCTCGTCGCGTGCGCCGTGGGCGGCGACCAGGCGCGCCACCTGCGTCTTGATCCCCGAGAAGCTCATCTCGAGCGACTCGCGCGACGCCATGGGGGCCGACAGCGCCACCCGCGACGCGTCGCCTCGCGCCGCGAGGCGGTCGACCGCCGGCCCGCCCGGGTAGCCGAGGCCGAGGAGCTTGGCGACCTTGTCGAACGCCTCGCCGGCCGCGTCGTCGCGCGTCGCCCCCAGCTCGGCGATGGCCTCGGGGCGAGGCGCGTCGACGCGGTAGATGGCCGTGTGCCCGCCGGACACCAGCAGGCACACGAACGGGAAGCGCGGCGCCGGCGCGTCGCCCTCGCCGCGGCGGACGAAGACCGACAGCAGGTGGCCCATCAGGTGGTCGACCCCCACCAGCGGCTTGCCGGCGCCCCAGGCCAGGCCCTTGGCGACCTGCACGCCCACGAGCAGCGCGCCCACCAGCCCCGGACGGTGCGTGACCGCGACGCCGTCGACGTCGGCCAGCCGCGCGCCGGCGCCGGCGAGGGCGGCGCGCACCACCGGTCCCACGTTGCGCAGGTGGTCGCGCGACGCGAGCTCCGGGACCACGCCGCCGTAGGGGGCGTGGACCGCCACCTGCGACTGCACGACGTCCGACCGCACCACGCCGTCGCCGTCGACCAGCGCCGCGCCCGTCTCGTCGCAGGACGACTCGATGCCTAGTACGAGCACGGACCCTGCTGCCGCGACAGACCGAAGACGGCGAACACGTTGCCGCCCGGCCCGGTGGCCGTGCCCCCGTCGGGCGCGAGGCCGGGCGCGCCGCGCAGGAGGCGCACCTCGATGCCCCCCGACTGCATCAGCGAGACGAAGACGAACACGTCGTCGCCGTTGCCGTCGCCGTAGGGCGTGGTCGCCGTCACCACGTAGATGAGGTTCTTCACGCGCCCGTCGCCGAAGTTGAGCGTCGAGAGCGGGTCGTGCCAGATCTGCGGGATGGGCCGCATGGCCACGGCCTGGAAGCGGCCGTCGCTGGTGGAGAGGGCGCCGGGCCCGTCCTGCAGGTGGTCGGTGTTCAGCGTCAGGCAAAGAGACGTGCTCGCGTCGACGCCCGCGCGCACGAAGTCCCCCTGCACCACCGGCCCCTCGTAGCGATCGCCCGACGTGGTGAAGCCCGACAGGTCGCGGCAGCCCGCGGGCGCGAGCGCAGCGACGACCGCGAGCGCAAAGGCGGCGCCCCTCATGGCCGCGATTCTACTCTGCGCCGGGCGTCTGGCCTGCGGCGATCGCCTTCGCCGCGTCGCGCACCCGCGGCTCGGGGTCGGTCACCGCCCGCTTCGCGGCCAGCGTCCGCGCGGCCGTGGCGTCGAACGCCGCCAGCGCCTCGAGCGCGGCCTGGCGCACCAGGGCGTAGGTGTCGCCGGTGGCGGCCTCGGCCAGGCGCTTGCCGGCCTCGGGCCCCGCCCCGGCCGCGCCGAGTCGTCCCATCGCCCTCGCGGCGAGCACGCGCATGGCCCAGCTCTCGTGCGTCGCCAGCACCTTGCCCACCGCGGCCACGGCCCGCGCGCTGGCCGGCACGCGCCCGCCGTCCCCCCGCGGCGAGCCCACCGCGGCGAGCGCGACGCGCTGCACGGCCACGTTGGAGTCCTCCAGGCCGGCCACCACCGCCTCGACCGCCGCGTCGCTCGACGAGCGCGCCACCAGCACGATGGCCTTGGTGCGGATGGCCGGGTCCGGGTGGCGCGCCAGCGGCACGATGCTCGGCTCGAGGGCCGCGGCCAGCGCGCGCGCCTTGTCGGCCGCCGGGCCGTTCGCCCCGCGCGGCACGAAGGGGGACAGCTCACCCTCGCCGCTCCCCAGCGCGTCCAGCACCGCCCGCGCGCGCTCGCCCGACGTCCGCAGCGCCGCCAGCGCCGCCCGCTGGATCGGCTCCGCGAAGCGCACCAGCGCCGCCGCGCGGTCGACGTCCGCCACGTCGCGCGGCACGAGCTCGTCGAGCAGGGCGTCGACGTCGAGCGTCCCCTCCGGGACCGGCAGCACCTCGCCCGTCTTCGCCCGCAGGTGCCCGCGGTCGCTCGACACCGCCAGCCCCGCCAGCGCCGCCACCGCCGTGCGCGTCACCGCCTCCGCCGAGGCGCGGCCGCGCGTCCCCTCCTCGTCGCCGGCGAACACCGCGTCCGCCATCGCCTGCACCGCCTCGTGCTGCCACGCCGGGTCCCGCGGGCTCGCCAGCGCCATGCGGGCCAGCGCCACCAGCGCCATGCGTCGCGGCAGCGCGTCGCTCTCCTCGGCCATCTCCAGCAGCGTGGGCACCTGCGCCTGCGCGTCGAGGTCGCCCAGCGCGTAGGCGGCGGCCGCCCGCGCCACGTTCCCCGCGTCGACGGACGCCGCGATGCCGGCCACGTCGCCGATCGACGCCCGGTCGTGCGCCATGCCGAGCCCGAGCACCGCCAGCGCCCGCATCGCGGGGGCGCTCCCGCGCGCGATCCGTCGCAGCACCGGCAGCGCCTTGGCGTCGTGCATCCGTGCCAGCCCCCACACCGCGGCCACCGCCACCGCGTCGGCCAGCCCCGCCTGCTCCCCGGCGGCGTCCTTGGGGAAGAGCAGCGCCTCGTAGCGGGGCACCAGCGACGAATCGGCCAGGGCTCCGCAGGCGATCATGGCCCGCGTCCGCAGCGCCGGCTCGGCCGGGCCCGTCGCGTAGGCGAAGAGCGGCAGCGCGGCGTTGCGGTTCTGCACGTAGGCCAGCACGTCGATGGCGATCCGCTGCTGGCTCACGTCCTGGTCGGCCAGCGCGTCGAGCAGCGGCTTGACCGCCCGCGCGCCGATGCGCGCCAGCGCCGCCCGCCCCTCGTCGGCCTCCGTCACCGTCCCGTGCCGCACGCGCTGCACCAGGCCGAAGGTCAAGCTGCCGTAGATCTCCACCAGCAGCCGCCGGTAGATGGGGCGCTGCGGGTTGCCGATGGCGAGCGGCAGCAGATCCTGCTCCAGCGACTCCAGCGTCCCCTTGCCCAGGTTGATCTGCATCGAGAGCCGCGCCGCGCGGGCCACCAGCTCCTCGTCCGGGGCGCCGCGCACCACGCGCCGGAAGAGGCGGTCGGCCTCCTCGGTCTGCCCCTTGGACAGGAGCAGGTCGGCGAGCTCGAAGTACACCACGAAGAGGCGGTCGTTCTTGGTGATGGCCGCGCGAAACTCGGCGATGGCGTGATCGACGTCCTGCTTGGAGCGGTACATCTCGCCCAGGCGCCGGTGGCCCTCCGCGTCGTCGGGGTTGAGCTCCACCGCGCGGGCGGCGTACTTGATGGCGTCGTCGTCCTTGTAGATCTGGAGCGCGTACTGGGCCATGCGCTGGTAGAGCTCGCGCGCCCGCTTGGGCTCCACCTCGGCGAGCTTGCCCAGCACGGCGATGGCGTCGGCGATCTTGTTCTCCTGGACCAGCACCCGCTCGAGGGCGAGGTAGCTCTCGGCGTCCCCCGGCGCGAGCTCGATCACCTTGCGCAGCGTGGCCTCGGCGTCGGGCAGCTTGCGCAGGTGGAGCTGCGCCTCGGCCAGCATGCGCCCGGCCTCCACGTCCGGCGTCGCCGCCCCGAACTGGGCCTTCAGCGTCGGCACCTGCGCCTCGAGCACGCGCTCGAGCCCCCACAGCGACACGATGCGCGTGCGGCACTCGCGCGCCAGCGCCTTGTCGCCCTTCTCCTTGGCCTTGGCGACGATCTCCTCGTAGAGCACGCGCGCGTCGCGGTACATCCGCTTGCGCTCGTAGGCGGCCGCCAGCGCCTTCTTCACCGGCAGGTTCGCCGGCTCGAGCGCGACGGCCTCCTTGTACGCGGCCAGCGCGTCGTCGGTCATGTCGTGCTCGAGGTACACGTCGCCGAGCGCCGCCAGCGCCTTGGCGCGCGGCTGCACCACGGCCAGGATCCGCTTCCAGGTCTGCACCGCCAGCGCGCACGACGCCGACGAGCTCGGGCAGCCGCCGTCCTGGAAGTAGCGATCCCCCAGGTCGACCAGGTGCCCCGCGTCCCCGCTGGCCCCTTGCGCCAGACGCTGCAGGACCTTCAGCGACCGCTCGCCGTCGCCGATGCGCGCGTAGAAGTCGGCGACGCGCGCCAGGACCTCCTCGTCGCCGGCGGCGCGGGCCTCGAGGTCGGTCACCAGCTTCAGCGCGCGCGCGTGATCCCCGCGCTGGAGCAGGGCCTCGCACTCCTCGAACACGAACTGCGGGTTGTTCGGCGCGGCGCGGATGAGCCCCTCGTACTCGGCGATGGCCTTGTCGAGATCCCCGTTGGCCTGCAAGAGGCGGATCATCCGCAAGCGCAGGTCGATCTGCCGCGGCTCGATGGCGAGCGCGCGCTTGTAGGTCTCGATGGCGCGTGCCGAGTCGCCCGTCTCCTCGTACAGACCGCCGAGCAGCGCCAGCCGCGCGAAGTCGGCCGGGTGCTCGTCCTCCAGCTGCTTCACCAGCACCGGCAGCTGCTGGTCGGCGCGGTAGATCTCGGTCACGATGGCGTAGATCTCCGCGCGCAGCGCGCTCTGCTCGCCCGCCGCGGCCAGCGCCTTCTTCAGCGTGGCCAGCGCCTCGGCGTTCTCGTGCGCCTTGGCCTGCGCGCGCCCGAGCTCCTTCAGCGCCGGCGCCAGCGCGCGGTTGTCGCCCGCCGCCGCGGAGACCACCTCCTTCAGCTCCGCCTCCGAGCGCGCGTACTCGCCGCGGTTGTAGAGCTCGCGACCGAGCTCGCCCTTGACGAAGAGGCTCGACGGCTCGAGCGCCACGATCTGGCGGTGGAACTTCCTGGCGCCCTCCCAGTCGCTCTGGTCGAGCGCCAGGCCCATCAGGGTGCGCAGCGTCTGCTCCTTGTCGGCCTGCGCGGTCTGCATCGGCAGCGCCTGCTCGTAGCGGGCGCGCGCCGCCGCGGCGTCGCCGGCGTCCTGCTGGAGGTGGGCGAGCGCGAGGAGCGCCGTCGGGTCGTCCGCCTTGAGGGCGACCGCCCGCTCGTACGTCTTGATGGCGTCGGGCGTCCGCCCGTCGATCTTGTAGAGGCCGGCCAGCGACACCGTCGCCGCGTACTGGTCGGCCCCGGCCTGGGCGGCCCGCGTCTCGAAGTCCGTGATCAGCTTGGCGATGTTGCCGTCGCGCTCGCGGTACAGCTGCGCCAGCCGCTGCAGCGGGAACGCCGCCCCGGGCTGCGACAGGACGACGCGCGTGTAGCGCTCGACCAGCACCGCCTGCGACGGGCCCGTCGGCTGCGTGGGCCCCCCGGCGGGCGGCGCCGGACGGGGATGACCACCCCCCGGCTGGGGGTGCGGCGCCGGGGGACCGCGGTGCCGCCCGTGGGGGTCGAAGTCCTGCGCGCGCGCCGGCCCCGAGAGCGTCAGCGCCAGGGGCACGAGCACGGCAAAGACCCGGCGGAGACGCACCACGTCAGCTTAGACGCGAACCGGCCCTGCCGCACTTGGGGCGCAGGCGAGATCGAACAGGGAAGCGAACGCCGGCAGCGCGCGTAGGTAGGAGCGATCATGGTCGAGCTCGCGCGCCACCACTCCTTCGGCACCTGGCTGGTCGCGGCCTTCGTCCTCTTCGGGCTCATGGCCGCTTTTTGGCGCTAGGCTCCTGCCTAGATGGCCTTCTTCCAGGACCCCCCCACCCTCGGAAACCAGTTCACGGGCGACAAGGCGCTGCGCTCGTACCTCGAGCGGGCGCTGCCGGACGACGTCCGCCGCGCCGTGGAGCCCGAGCTGGCCGAGATGGGCGAGCTGTCCGGCGGCTCCCTCTACGAGCTCGACCAGCGCCACCGCGGGACCGAGCCGCAGCTCGTGCAGTGGGACGCCTGGGGCAACCGGGTCGACCGCATCGAGGTGACGCCCGTGTGGGAGGTCGCCGCGCGCCTCGCGGCGGAGAAGGGCGTCGTCGCCACCGCCTACGAGCGAAAGCACGGGGAGTACTCGCGTATCCACCAGTTCGCGCTGGCCTACCTCTTCGACGGGTCGACCGAGGTCTACACCTGCCCGCTGGCGATGACCGACGGCGCCGCCAAGACGCTCGCGGTCCACGGCAACCCCGAGCTCGTCGAGCGCGCCCTGCCGCGCCTGCTCAGCCGCGATCCCGCGCGCGCCTGGACGAGCGGGCAGTGGATGACGGAGCGCACCGGCGGGTCGGACGTCGCCATCAGCGAGGCCGTCGCCCGCAAGGACGGCGAGCAGTGGCGGCTCTTCGGCACCAAGTGGTTCACCAGCGCCACCACCTCGCAGATGGCGCTCACGCTCGCCCGCCCCGAGGGCAACCCGCCCGGCGGCAGCGGCCTGGCGCTGTTCTACGTCGAGCTGCGCGACGCGCTTGGGCGCCTGCAGGGCATCCAGATCAACCGCCTCAAGGACAAGCTCGGCACGCGCATGGTGCCGACCGCGGAGCTCACCCTGGACGGCGCGCCCGCCATCCCCGTGATCGGCCTGACCGGCGGCATCAAGCACATCGCGCCCATGCTCAACATCACCCGCACCTGGAACGCCGTCGGCGCGTGCGTGGGGATGCGGCGCGGGCTCGCGCTGGCGCGCGACTACGCGAAGAAGCGGGTGGCCTTCGGCGCGCCGCTCGCGCAGAAGCCGCTGCACGTCGACACGCTGGCCGGCCTGGAGGCCGAGTTCGACGGCGCCCTGCTGCTGACGTTCCGGGCGGTGGAGCTGCTGGGCCGCGAGGAGGCGAAGACCATCACCGAGGAAGAGACCCAGCTCTTGCGGCTGCTGACGCCCATCGCCAAGGCGACCACCGCCAAGCAGGCGGTGATGGTGGCGAGCGAGGTCCTCGAGTCGTTCGGCGGCGCGGGGTACGTGGAGGACACCGGGCTGCCGCGCATCTTGCGCGACGCGCAGGTGCTGCCCATCTGGGAGGGGACCACCAACGTCCTGTCGCTCGACCTGCTGCGCGCGCTGGGCAAGACCGGCAGCCTGGCCCCCGTCGAGCGCGAGGTGAGCCGGCGCGTGGAGCAAGCGTCCGACGCGCAGTGCGCCGGGGCGGGGAAGGTGGCGCTCGAGGCGGTGGCGCACGCGC
Source organism: Polyangiaceae bacterium (assembly GCA_036560665.1). GTDB lineage: Bacteria > Myxococcota_A > Polyangia > Polyangiales > Polyangiaceae > Palsa-1150. Next base: position 8,394 of record DATBQU010000263.1, on the reverse strand, counting down.
GCGCGTGGATCGGCGGCGCGATGCAGCGCGGGCCGGCGGCTCTCGAGGCAGGGGCGCGACGGTTCGCGCTCACCCTGGGCCGGGCGCTCGAGCTGGCGCTGCTCGTCGACCACGCGGCGTGGGCCGCAGGGCGGGGCGATCCGCGGCCGGCCGCGGCGGCGCGCCGGTTCGCCCGCAACGGGGTCGACCTCGTGTGCGACGACGACATGCAGGACGACGCGCGCCTGCTCCTCGGCGAGTAGCGCCCTTCAGTCGACGCGCGCCAGGAACGCCGCGAGCAGCGCGAACCCGAGCAGCGCGACCAGCACGCCCACGCCGACGCTCCACGCGCGCGCGACGGGCACGGCGCCCCCCTCCTCGCTCGAGGCGGCGCGGAGGCGCGCGCGGGACCGGACCGCGGCGCGCAGCAGGAGGGCCGCCTCCAGCAGGACGGCCAGCAGGATGGCGCCGAGGCCGATGCCGAGGCCGAGCTGGCGTCGCTCCGAATCGCGCGCGTGCTGCATGGTGAAGCCCTCGAGCGCGGTCCAGCGCGGCACCGGCGTGGCGCCCGCGAGCGCCAGGCACACCGACAGCGCCCGCGGCGTCTCGCGCGGATCGGGCCGCGGCGCGCACTCGTCCCGCTCGAGGCCCATGGCCAGGGCGGCCTCGTCGCTGGCCGCCACGAAGAACGGCCGCACCACCGTCCCCGGTCCGAGCTGCGAGGCGCCCGCCGGATCGTCGGCCGCGACCGCCCAGTAGAGCCCCGGGGCGAGCCTCGGCGCGCGCACCGTGGCGTGCGGCATCGCCCCCCCCGCCGCCGCCAGCGGCACCGCGGCAGCCCACGCGCGCCCGCGGGCGTCGTCGATCTCGACGTAGGCCGTCGTCCGCAGGGTGGGGACGACCACGTCGAGCACGGGTCCCCGGTCCGGCGCGCAGCGTTCGTCGGCGGTGAGCTGCGCGGCGCCCGGCGACACGAAGAGCCCGCCGTCCCACTCGCCCGTTCGCCCGTCCGGCGCCCGCGCGTGAAGGAGCATCGCCACGGCGTGCCCCATCGGCGTCGCCACCACGTGGGCCCAGCCGCGCGCGTCGGTCGTGGTCGTGGGGGTGGCCGTCGCGAAGCTGGCGTCGCTCTCGGGCGTCACGGCGACGCCCGCCACCGGGGCGTGCGTGGCCCCGTCGGTGGCGCGCACCCAGATGCTGGCGGGGAAGCCGGAGCCCACGCGCTGGCCGAGGACCGCCACGTCGAGCAAGAGCGCGCCCTCGCGACGCGCGAAGCGAGCCCACGCCGGGCCGGGCGGCGGGCGCGAGAGGCCGGCGGGGATGGCCGCGTCCCCGCGCGCGAGGAGCGCCTTGCCGGCCCGCACCTCCAGGTGGAGGGGGCCCTCCGGCAGCGGCAGCAGCATCTCCGCCGTCCCGTCCTCGTCGGTGGGCCCGCGCCAGCGCGCCTCCCGCTCGCCGGAGCGTGCGACGACCTCCACGTCCGGAAGCACGGCTGCCTCCCGGATCCCGCGGTCCTCGTCGTAGGCGCTCAGCTGCCACGCCAGCCCGGTCCCCGCGCCCGAGGCGGGCGCGCCGACCACGACCGCCGCGCGCACGGCGCTGCCCGCGCCGATGCGAAGCCCGAGGGCGACGGCGGCCACCGCCGCCATCGGCGCCAGGACGACCAGCAGGCGCTCGCCCCGCCCCATCACGGCGCCGCCTCCGCCCATCGCGCCTCGAGCGCGGAGCCCCCGTCCACCACGATCGGCGGCGGCCGGTCGGGCGGCGTCCCCAGCGCTCCACGGTCGAGCACCAGCGCGCGCAGCCCCTGCGCTCGCCGCACGTGCACGCTGTCCGCGCCGCGCTCCACGTCGACGAACGCGTCGCCGCTGGGCGACGAGCGCACGAGGTGCACGCCGTAGGCCTCCGTGTCCCACGACCTCACGCTCCGGTAGGTGACGCGCTTCGGCGCCGCGGGCACGCGGGCGCCCGCCGCGAAGCCCACCACGCCCGGGAGGAAGCGCGCCACCAGCGCGCCGGCGTGCCCCATGCGCGGCACGCGATCGAAGCGCACGTCGTAGCCGAGCGCGCCCATCGCCTGCGCGAGCATCTCGCTCTGCCGGATGGGCGAGGTCGCGTCGTCCTCGCCGTGCACCAGCCACACCGGCAGGTTGCGCGCGTTGTCGACCACGTCGAGCGCGTTCACCAGGTGCGCGCTGGGATCGTCGGGCAGGATGGAGCGTACGTAGCTGGTGACGTCGTACTTCGAGTCGCCGAAGAAGCTGACGACGCCGGCGAACCGATCGGGGTGGTGGAAGCCGATGGTGGTCGCGCCCGCGCCGCCCATGGACGCTCCCCAGATCGACACGGCGCGTGGATCGACCGCCACCACGCTGCCGACCGCGTCGAGGGCACGCATCACCTCGTCCTCCGCGTCGGCCACGTAGAGCGAGTTGCCCAGGCCGGAGGGCATCAGCAGGACCAGATCGCGCGTGCGCGCCTCGCGGAGCAGCTGGGCGTAGGCGGCGTAGGTCCACATCGAGCCGTTCCACGGGTGGACGCCGACGAGGAGCGGCGAGGGCTTGCCGAGATCATGGCCGGGCGGGACGTAGACGACGGCGCGGCCGCCGCCCTTGGGTCCGTAGGGGCTGGCGAAGGCCAGCTCGCCCAGGCCTTCCTGCGTCCGCACCAGCGCGCCCTGGCGGGGAGCGCCGCTGCACGCGATCCGGCGCTCGTACTTGCTGACGGTGACGGCGAGCGCGAGCTCGTGCTTGCCCGGGGCGAGGGGCACGGCCACGGGGCCGACGGCCGCCGCCACCTCGCGCCCGTCGAGGACGACGCGCTGTCGCCCCGCGCAGTGCGGCGCGAGCACGCCCGCCGCGTCCCCCGTCGCGTCGAGGTGCACGCGCACCTCGTACGGTCCGGGGTCGAGCCGGGTCCCGTCGAGGTCGTCCCACGCCACGCTGCGCCACGCGCCCCCGGCCGACCGCACCTCGGCGGCCGTCACGTCGGCCCCGCGCACGTCGGCGTGCGGCTCGAGCGTCGTCGCCAGCGCCCCCCGCGACACGAGCGCGATCGCGGCCACCGCCGCGGCCGCCGCGCTGGTCCTGCCGCCCATGCCCCCGCTTGTACTCTTGTAAACGGGGCCCGTCGCGCCTAAGCGTGGCTCGTCCTCCCCCCCGCCATGCCCACCGCCCCGTCCAGCACGCTCCCCCGCGCCGAGGCGCGCTCTTCCTTCCTGCGCGCCCGCCTCGCCTCCGCCCTCGCCGTCTTCCCGCTCGGCGTCTGGACGTTCGTGCACCTGTGGCACAACCTCGCCGCCTTCCAGGGCCCCGAGGCGTGGCAGACGGCGGTCACCGAGTACGAGCACCCCTTCGCCCAGGCGCTGACGGGCGTCGTGGTGCTCCTGCCGCTGGCCATCCACACCGTGTGGGGGATCGGGCGGCTGGTGTCGAGCCGTCCCAACAACGTGCGCTATCGCTTCTACGCCAACCTCAAGTACCTGGTGCAGCGGCTGGCCGGCGTGGGGCTGCTCCTCTTCCTCGGCGCGCATCTGTGGCTGGCGCTCCTCAAGCCGCGCGTCACCGAGGGCCACGCCGAGCCGTTCGCCGACATCGCGCAGGAGATGCACTTTCACCGGCCGACGACGATCGTCTACGTGCTGGGCACGCTCGCCGTCGCCTACCACCTCGCCAACGGCCTGCAGACGGCGTGCATGGGGTGGGGCGTCGTCGCCAGCCGCCGCGGGCTGCGGAGGCTGGAGCTCGCCACCTGGGTGACGTTCCTGCTGCTCCTGGCCATGGGCTGGGCGGGCGTGTACGCGCTGTGGGCCGCCGGCGCGGCTGCGCCCGTCTAGCAAAGTGCTACATGCTCGCGCGTGCGCCGCCGGCATGCGCTCCTCGCCCCGCTCGCCCTCGCCGCGTTCGTGGTCGCGTGCCACGATCGGGCCGCGGCGCCCGGCGCGCCCGCGCGCTCGTGCGACGTCACGGTCTGGTACCACCCGGCCGATCCGCGCTCGACGGTGGAGGTGGTCGGCAGCTTCGACGGATGGGCGCGTCCGGGCCGCGCGCTCGACGCCGCGCAGGACGGGTGGCGCGCGACGCGCTTGCAGGGGCTGGCGCCAGGGCCCCTCGAGTACGCGCTCGTGGTCGACGGCGACTGGGTGCTCGATCCCGGCGTCGGCACGAGCGCGTTCCACCAGGGCCAGGAGGTCACGTGGCTTCAGGTGGCCGACTGCGCCCAGCCGGCGGTGCAGGTCGACGCGGTGACGGCGAACGCCGACGGCACGGCGCAGATCGACGCGACCTTCCTCGCGGCGAGCGCGGGCGCGGCCCTCGATCCGTCCACGGTGACGCTGGCCGCCATCCACGGCGCGGCGCCCGCGAGCCAGGCGCCGCGAGCCGATCCGTCGACGGGGAAACTGCACGTCGACCTCGCCGGGCTGCCGCCGGGCAAGAGCGTGCTGGCGGTGCAGGCCAGGGACACCGCGGGGCGGGACGCCCAGAGCGCCCTGGCGACGGTGTGGATCGAGCCCCGGGCCTTCGACTGGCGCGACGCCGTCGTCTACGAGGTGATGGTCGATCGCTACCGCGGCAAGGACGGCGCGCCGCTCGCGCCGCCGGCCACGCTGTCGGGGCGCGCGGGCGGACACGTGGGCGGCGTGCAGCGCGCGGTCGAGTCGGGCGAGCTGCAGGCGCTGGGCGTGAACACGATCTGGTTGACGCCGCTCTACGCCAACCCCGACGGCACGTTCCCCGGCAGCGACGGGCACCAGTACAGCGCCTATCACGGCTACTGGCCGACGGCGTCGCGCGCGCTCGAGACCTCGATGGCGTCGGAGGCCGACGTCGACGCGCTCGTCGCCGCCGCTCACGCGCGCGGCATCCGCGTGCTCTTCGACGTGGTGCCGCACCACGTGCACGCCGAGCACCCGTACTTCACGCAGCACAGGACCGACGGCTGGTTCGCGCGGGCGGACGGCTCGTGCATCTGCGGCGCGCCCACCTGCGACTGGGCCTCGTTCGAGCAGGTGTGCTGGTTCGCGCCGTATCTACCGAGCTTCGACTGGACGGACGACGACGTGGCGTCGACGGTGACCGGCGACGTGATGTGGTGGCTGGAGCGCTTCGACGGCGACGGCGTGCGCATCGACGCCGTGCCCATGATGCCGCGGGCGGCGGCGCGGCGGCTGGCGGCGAGGGCACGCGCGGAGCTCGACAACCCGTCGCACCGCACCTACCTGCTGGGCGAGAACTTCACCAGCCAGGGAGGCTACGACACCCTGCGCTACGATCTCGGGCCGGACGGCCTCGACGGCGAGTTCCACTTCCCCCTGATGTGGGCGCTCCGCGGCGCCATCGCGCAGCGCGGGGGCGAGTCGCTGGTCGACGTCGACGCCGCCATCCGCGACGGCGAACAGGCGTGGGCGGGTTCGGGCGCCGTGATGGGCCTGCTCATCGACAACCATGACGTCTCGCGCTTCGCGACCGTCGCCGCGGGCGACGACGACGGGCAGACGTGGACGCCCGCGCCGCAGTCGACCGATCCGGGCGTCTACGCCCGGCAGCAGATGGCGCTGGGCGCCCTCTTCACGCTGCCCGGCGCGCCGGTCCTCTACTACGGGGACGAGGTGGGGCTGGCGGGCAAGTCCGATCCCGACTCGCGGCGGGTGATGCCGGCCGAGGCCGACCTCGGCGCGCTGCAGACCCGCACGCGGGACGTCGTGCGCGCGCTCGGTCGGGCGCGGACGTGCTCCGGCGCGCTGCGACGCGGGACCTACCGCACCCTCCACGTGGACCCGGAGCGGCTCGTCTACGCGCGCGAGACGCCGGACGGGCAGGCCGCCGTCGTCGATCTGCAGCGCGCGGTCGCCGCTTCCCTGTCCGCGCCGCTCCCCGGGATCACCGGGGGTCCGTGGGTCGACGTCCTGTCGGGGAGCGTAAAGTCACTCACCCCTGAGTTGACAACGCTCCCGGCTGCGCCATTCTCCGTGGCGCTCTACGTCCCCGCGTCGAGCCCCTGCGCCCCCGGAGCGAACCCATGACGGCGAAGACACCGCGCGCTCTCGGCGCCTCGTTCCTGCTGTCGGCGCTCTCGTGGCCGGTGCTCCTGGGGTGCGGGAACGACACGCCCCAGAACGTGGACTACGGCCAGCCGCCGGACGCCTCGCAGTTCGACGCGGGCAACGGCGGCAACGGGGGCTACGGCGCGGACGGGGCGACGGGCGACGGCAGCATCCCCGAGGCGGGCCCGCCGCAGTGCGCCGACGGCCTGAAGCGGTGCGCGGAGACCTTCACGCTCCCCTTCGCCGGCGAGCAGAGCGTCGAGCTGCGCGGCGACTACCGCAGCGGCGCATGGACCAAGGGCGACCCGATGACGCACACCGGGAGCGCGTGGACGGCGACCGTGCCCGTGCCCTGGAACAAGCCGGTGCAGTACAAGTTCTACGTCGGCGGCACGACGTGGGTCACCGACCCGGCGAACCCCCCGACGCCGAACGACCCGAACAACCCGGACGGCAACAGCATCGACAAGGCCATCACCTGTCCGGGCAGCTACACGTGCGCGACGCCCCCGGTGCCGCCCCCGGGGGTGTTCGACTGGCGCGACGCGGTCATCTACTTCGTCTTCGTCGACCGCTTCCTCGACGGCAACCCGGCCAACAACTGCAACGTGGCCGGCACGAGCTCGAGCTCGACCACGTCGACCAACTACCTGGGCGGCGACTGGGCCGGCGTCACCCAGAAGATCACCGCGGGGTACTTCACCGATCTCGGCGTCAACACGCTGTGGCTCACCGTCCCCATCAAGAACGCCGACGACGTCGCCAACGCAGGCGTCACCTGCAACAACGGCAACTGCACCAGCGACGGGCACATGTACTCCGGTTACCACGGCTACTGGCCGAGCGACCCCACGCAGACCGAGACGTGCTTCGGCAGCCCGGCCGATCTGCAGGCGCTGGTCCAGGCCGCGCACGCCAAGGGCATCAAGGTGCTGTTCGACTACGCCATGGTGCACGTGCACACCGAGAGCGCCGTCTACCAGCAGCACAAGAGCGACAGCCCGGCCTGGTTCACGCCGAGCTGCGTGTGCGGCGCCAGCGGCTGCGGCAACTTCGACACCAGCTGCTGGTTCACCGACTACCTCGCGCACTACGACTACACCAACGCGACGGCGCGGACCTTCTCCGTGAACGCCGCCGTCCAGCTCGTCGCCCAGAACGGCAACGACGCCTTCCGGCTCGACGCCATCAAGCAGGTGGACCCCAGCTGGCTGGGGGCGCTCCGGCCGGCCATCGCATCGCAGATCCTCGCCAAGCAGACGCCGCAGCAGCGCTTCTACATGGTGGGCGAGACCTACGATTTCCAGAACCGCGGGCTCATCGCCAGCATGATCGACTCGCAGTCGAAGCTCGACGGACAGTTCGACTTCCCGCTGCGCATCCGGCTGGTCGAGGCGCTGCTCATGCGCAGCACGCAGGGCATGCTGACGCCCGACGACCTCAACTGGAGCCGCAACGCGCCGACCGGCATGCAGGGCCTGGCGCAGTTCATGGACTCCAACGACGCGTTCTATCCGAGCGACGCCGTGATGAGCACCTTCGTGGGCAACCACGATCTGCCGCGCTCGATCCACTACGCGGAGGACACGCCCCTCTGGTCCAACTCGGCCGACAACGGCAAGGGGCTCGCGTGGTCGGGGCAGCCGGGGCTGTCCACGAACCCGCGGGCGTACGAGCGCCTGGCCAACGCCTTCGCCGTGATGCTCACCAACAAGGGCGCGCCGCTCATCTACTACGGCGACGAGATCGGCCTGCCGGGCGCGGGCGACCCCGACAACCGGCGCATGATGCAGTGGACGGGCACCTCGCCGGACCAGCAGAGCCTCTACGCGCGCATCAAGGCGCTGACGGCCATCCGGGCGGCCCACCCGGCCATGCGAAGGGGAACGCGGACCACGCTCACCGCCGACGCCGACCTGTGGGTCTTCTCGTCGACGACGCCGAGCGGTGATCCGCAGCCGGACACCGTCTACGTCGCCATCAACCGCAGCGACGCCGACCGGCAGGTGACGACGCTCCCCGCCGGGCTGACGGAGCTCATCACCGGCACCCCGGCCAGCGGCACCATCACCGTCCCGGCGCGCCAGACCCGGATCTTCAAGTAGCGGAGCGACCTAGTCGAGCTCCACGCCCGTGGCGTCGAGCTCGACCTTGGTGAGCGCGTTGCCCGTCGCCGGGCCCTCCTCGTCGCACTCCTGCGCGGCCCCCTTCACCACCGTGGCCTGCACGCGTGCCAGGTGACCCGAGGCCGTCTTGGGGACGAAGAACGTGTGCCCGTGCATCCGGACGTGCGCCTGTCCCGACTCGTCGCGGATCTCCATCCAGCACCCCATCTCCTGGCAGACGGCGGTGACCTTCCCGGTGGTGGCGAC
>DATBQU010000262.1:0-16717 GCA_036560665.1 Polyangiaceae bacterium | reverse complement strand
CCGCCGGCGCGCTTCGGCCCGAGGGCGCGGGTATGGCGGACCAGAAGAAGAAGAGGCCGCGCGGGCTGCCGGCGATCGCGCAGGCGCGAGAGGACCGTTCCCGCGGCCGGAGCCGGTGGACGACGCAGGCCGGCCTGGCCGCGGCCGCGGCCGTCATCGCCGGGCTGATTGCTCACAAGGTGGTGAGCGAGCACGAGCTGGGGAGCGACAAGCAGGCGCTGCTCGCCAAGCAGCGCGCCGTGGCGGTCACGCTGGGCGCCGAGTGGTTTCCTCTTCGCGACAAGCTGGAGTCCGAGGTGCTGGGCGCCGCGAAGGACTACCCGGGCGACCAGGTGGACCCGCAGGCGCGCCGCGGCGAGTTCCGCACGCAGCCGGGCCTGTACCTGCGCATGCGCCTGGCGGACGCCAGGGACGCCGCGGTCATCCGCAAGGTGGCGATCGACGCCAAGAAGGACGGCTTCGCGGGCTGCCTGCTGCGCGAGCCGAACGAGCGGGGAGTGCGCGGCGAGGTCGACGGGGGCGCGTTCGCGGAGCAGCCCTGGAACCTGGGGCGCGCCTACACCGCGACCCGGATCCTCACGGACGACTGGGTGCAGGAGGTCAAGGACGCCGACGACGACCTGCGCCTTCGCGTGTTCCAGGAGCAGTACGCCAGGGCCGTGCGCGACGAGATCCCGCTGGCCATCGAGGTGGTCAAGCGCGCCCAGTTCCTGCTCCTCGTGCTCGACGAGGATGTGCCCGAAGCGGCCGCGTTCGCCGAAGGCGGCGCGATCACCGAAGAGGCGCTGCAGCTCGTCGGTCACCCCGCGCGCGTCCATGTCTTCGATCTGGCGAGCAACCGGGAGATCCTCCGGTTGCGGCGCTCCGGCGACGCACGGGTCATTCCCGTGGGCGAGCGCGTCGTGGCCGACGCCGAGACGCGCGACGCCATGCAACGCCAGGCGAACAACTGCGCCCTCGCGGCGCGGGTGGAAGAGGCGCTCGCTCCCCCGGCCACCGCGAACGCGGGCGACGCCGGCCGGTAGAGAGCGCGCGGCGAGGGCCGCGCGTCACCGCGCGAGGACGTGCACGTCCGCCAGGTTGCTCCCGGTGGGGCCCAGGGTGACGGTCATTCCGGCCGACGCGAGGAGCCGGCCGGTGTCGAACGCCGCGAGCGCGCGAGCGATCGCCTCCTCCCCCACGCGCGCGAGCAGCGTGGCATCGACCACCGCGCCGGCCGAGCCGCTGTTGCCGTCGACCCCATCCGACGCGCCGGCCAGGAAGATCACGCCCTGCGGCAGGTGCCGGGCGACGAGCGTGGCGAGGTGGGTCGATCGCCCCCCGCGGCCCGCCGGCGACGCGTCGACCACCAGAGACGGCTCCGCGGAACGGACGAGCGCCTGGCCGGGACGGAGGGTCTGCGCGCGCGCCAGGTACTCGCGCGCGAGGACGTCGGCCGGGGCGACCGACGCCTCGAGCACGCGCACGCTGTCCAGGCGAGCCTGGAGCTCGCCGGCGAGGGCGCGCGCGAGGTCCTGCGGACGCGCCACGAAGCGCACGCGCAGCCCGCGCGCGGCCGCGGACGTGGGCTTCAGCGACTCGTGCAGCGGTGGCAGCGCCAGCCGCGGCGCGTGGCGGCGAAGCACCGCCCGGGCTTGCGCGCAGGTCGTCGGATCCGGCGCCGTGGGGCCCGACCCGACGTCCTGGGCTTCGCCGCGGATCACGTCGCTTGCGATGAGCGTCCTGACCGGGCCCGCCGCACGTCGCGCCAGCCCGCCTCCCTTCACCGCGCAGAGATGCCGCCGCACGAGGTTGACCTCCCTGGCGGTCGCGCCCCCCAGGAGCAGCGCACGAACGACGCGGACGTAGCGCGCGAGCGACACACCCCGCGGCAGGCAGATCAGCGACGAGGCGCCACCGGACACCAGCGCGATGACGTAGTCGCTCTGCCTCACGAGCTCCATCGCCCGCCGGCCGGCGGCCACGCTGCGCGCGTCCGGGTCCGGATGCGACGCCCGCATCAGCTCGACGCGCGGGTCGTCCAGCTCCGCCTCGGTGCCGTCGGGCGCAACCACCAGCGCCCGGGCGATGCGCGCGTCGACCGCCGGGAGCGCGCCGCGAGCCATGGCGGGCGATGCCTTTCCGACGGCGAGCAGCAACCCTCGTCGCACCCCACGCGGCGTCGCCGGCATGGCGCGCGCGACGCGGGCGGTCAGGTCCACCGCCGCCAGCGCGCCGGTGAAGGCCACCCGGAGCGTCTCGCGCATCGGGGCGTCTCTCACCGCGGCGCCTCGTCCCCCACGTCCACCACGTGGGCGATCACCACCTGATGCCACGCCAGGGTGATCGCCACGTAGGCCGTTCGAGCGCCGGAGCTGTTCACGTCGCCGGAGGCGAGCGCCTCTTCGCTCCAGCGCAGCCCCCCGTGGATCCCGATCCACGGACCGGTGGCGTCCGGCAGGATGGGGACCTCGAGGCCGAGCCCCGCGGCGACCCCGCGCTGCGAGCCGAAGGTTCCGCCCGAGGGCTGCTGGAAGGTCGCCCCGAGCTCGAGGCCGAACGAGTCCAGGGTCAGGTCCATCCACGCGCGGTGGGTCTCTTGTCCCCTCAGCCAGCGAAAGAGAAAGAGGGGACGCAGCTCGAGCCCGGTCGCCAGAACGCGCGCCGTCGGCGCCGAGGAGCCGATCACCGGCGCGTCCTCGTACGCCGCGAAGAGCCCCGCCGAGTCGAGGTAGCGCAGGCGGACCTCGCCTTCCGCGCGCCCCCCCCTCGCGTCGAAGACCGCCCCCGCGCCGACCACCACGGTGACGTCCCCGGCCACGCGCCCGTAGCTCGGCTCGGTCCCGTCCGCCCGCGCTCTCCCGGTCGACAGCGCGACCCCCACCAGCACCACTGCTCGCGCCAGCCGGCGTCGGGTCTCAGACGCCGAGCGCATGCGTGACCGGTTCGCGCAGCTCCGGCGCCAGGACGAGGCGCACCCGCGACAGCACCTGGCCCGCGAGTCGCCCGAGCAGGAACGACACCTCGTGCAGCGGTCGAGCCGGCCCCTTCGCGTACACCACCATGAGCGGGCCGCCCTGCCCGCCGAACGGCTCGTCGCTGGCGACGTCCAGGCCGACATACGCCTCCCCGTCGAGCCCGCGCGAGACCGCCACGTCGCGCGCGATCGAGAGAGCCCGGCCGCGACCCTCCACCGTGGCGTGCTCTCCGAACAGCTCGAGCGTCTTGAACAGGGCCCGACCACGGATGCGCCGCGCCAGATCCGCCAGCGGACGGTCCTTCGCCTCCTCCCACGCGTGCATCGCCCCCCAGAGCACGCCGTCGTCGAGCTCGAGATAGTCCCGCAGCGCGACCAACTCGCCCCGCGCCCCCGCCACGAGCGCCGCCGGCGCCGCCTCGAGGCGACCTCCCCCGCGCAGCACGCCCACCGCGCGACCGAGGATGGTGCGGATCATCCACTCCGCCGCGCGCGTCGCCTTGTGCAGGTACACCTGCTGGAACATGAAGAGGCGCGCGGTGATGAAGGCCTCGATCGCCGGCAACCCCTTCGCCCCGTCGATCGCCAGCGCCGGCGCGCTCGCCGCGTCCTCCAGCGGCGCGAACCGCAGGCTCCGCAGCAGCCAGTCCAGGTCGTAGACGCCGTAGCGCACCCCGGTCGCGTGGGCATCGCGCAGGAGGTAGTCGCAGCGGTCGACGTCGAACTCGCCGCTCACCGCCTTGGCCAGGTACGGCAGCGAGTGTCGCCCGTGCACCAGGTCGACCACGCGCGACGGCAACGCGGGATCGACCGACGCCAGCACCTGGTGCACGCCGGTGGAGGGATCGAGCACGACGCGCTCCGTCCACGTCTCGTGCGGCGGCGCGCCGGGGATGGTGTCCTCGAACAGGTGCGACAGCGGGCCGTGCCCCAGATCGTGCAGGAACGCCGCCGCCAGCGCCTCGCGCCCGCGCTCCTCGGTGACGCGCTGCGACTCGGGCAAGACGCCGTGGATGGCGCGGAGGCGCACCAGGAGAAGCTTCATCACGAACGCCGCCCCGATGGCGTGCGCGAAGCGCGAGTGCTCCGCCCCGGGGAAGGCCAGCGAGGTCACGCCCAGCTGGCGCACCCGCCGCAGACGCTGCACCTCCGGCGTGTCCATCAGCCGCTCGACGACCTCCTCCTCCGGCGTCTCGAAGGCGACCAGCCCGTGCACCGGATCGCGCAGGATCACGGCGCCACCACGGTGCAGGTCCCCACCTGGCCGTCGTCCCCCCAGACGCGCACGCCGAGGCGCGCCCGCCCTCGCCGCGACTCGACCACCGCCTCTCGCTCCACCGGCTGAGCGCGCGCTCCCGGGGTGCGCTCGGAGTGCCACGAGGAGCGGAAGGTGCCGGCCGGATCGTGGGCGACGTCGATGGCCCACGCCAGCGGCTCGCGCGGCTGCCGGAGCTTCACGTGCAGGTTGTTGCCTCGGCGCTCGACGCCGACGCGCGGCGACGAGCCCTGCGGCACACCGACCGCCCCGCAGCGCTCGACGACGATCGGCACCCCCGCGCGCAGAAGCCGCGCGCGCGCGGTCGCCAGGGCGAGCGGCGAGGCGTCGCCCAGGACGAAGCTCCGCCCCAGCGCGTGCGCGCTCTCGCCCGTCGTCCCGCTCCCGGCGAACAGATCGATCACCAGACCACCCGGGGGAGACGCGCACGACACGACGCGGTCGAGCAGCGCGCGCGGCTTCTGCGTGGGGAACCCGGTTCGCTCCCCCGTGCGCGCGTGGCGAAGCGGCGCGACGTCGGTCCACAGCGCGTCGACGCGCCGTTCGCGACACCACGTCCCCTCGCCGTCCCGGACCAGGAAGTACTTCACGTACACCTTGCCGCTCGCGGTGCGGTGCACGCGCCCCTCCTTGTCGAGGCGCGCGATCGACTCGTCGGTGTAGTCACCGCGCGGCGCGCTCGTGAACGGGCGCCCGGCGTCGTCCCAGCGCACGGCGCCCGGCTCGATGGGCTCGAGTCGTGTCGGCGGCGAGAGCCTCGCCCGCGGGCCGCCGTAGACCACCAGCGTGTCGAGCGTGCGCCCGAACTGGTGGCTCGCCGCCTGGCGCCCGAGGTTGGGCGCGCGGCGCCACACGATCTCGTTCACGAAGGCGTCGCGCCCGAGGATCTCGTCGAGGAGCAGGCGCACCAGATACGAGGCCCGCCAGTCGACGTGCACCCAGATGGTGCCGCCGGGCGCCAGCAGGTGCGCCAGCGCGTCGAGCCGAGGGGCCAGCATGTCGAGGTAGGGACCCAGCGAGCCGTGCCAGCGGTCGTCGTAAGCGCGCGCTCGCACCACGCGCCCGTCGGCGGGACCATCGAGCCGCGCCTCGTGCTCGTAGGCGGCCTGCGAGGCGAAGGGGGGGTCGAGGTAGACGAGGTCGACCTTCCCCGCCAGGCCGCCCTCCGCGAGCTGCCCCGCCACGTCGAGCGCGTCGCCGTGCACCAGGCGCGCGCGCGTCTCTCGTGCGTCCCGCGGAGCCTCGACGATCTCGAATCCTCGTGCCGGCGAGCGCACCCTCTCCCCTGCCTCCCACACGCGCCCCGGCCAGGAGAGCCTCGTGGTCGCACGGGCGAGAGGGGCGGGGACGGACGCGGCACGGACGATCATCAGCAGCCGGGCGTCCAGCTTTGCGCGGGTCGCCGGCCCGTTGCAAGCCCCTTGGGGAAAGGGCGCCTGCGGCGCTAGTCTCGCCGATCGTCCCCCCGTGCCTAGCTCGCGCGCCCCCGAATCGTCGCACCGCCTCACCGAGATCCTGCGGGCGCTCCCGCAGGGCGAGCTCGACGGTCTCATCTCGCGCCTGGGCATCCGCATCGATCCGGCCAAGCGCATCGACGTGCCCTCGCAGGTGGCGCGCGCCCTGGTCTCGCTGCCCGAGCTGCGCGATCCGTCGCGGCTCCATCCCGCCTCGATCGAGCTGGTGCACCGCGTGGCCGAGGCGCGCGGCACGCTGGTCGTCTCCTCCGTCCCGCCGCCGCTCGAGCCTCTGCTCGCGCGCGGGCTCATGTTCGCGCGGGCCACCTCGCAGGGCGTCGAGCTGATCCTGCCTGCCGCGTACCTCGTGCAGCTCAAGACGTGGGAGGGCGAGGACCCGCGGTCGCTCCGCGCGCTGCTGTCGCAGGCGCCCTTCGAGACGATGAGCGCCATCGCCGCGCACTACCTCGGCCGGCCCGCCACCCCCCCCATCGCGCTGTCGCTCGAGACGGCGTGGGAGGTGCTGGGCAATCCGGTGCGCCTCGCGGAGGAGATCGCCAAGCTGTCGCCCCCCGAGAAGCGAGTGCTCGAGGGGGTCGACGAGGACGGCGGCGAGGTCGACACCGAGGAGCTCCTCGAGCTCGAGCGGGAGCCGCTCCGCCTGCGCACCGCCACCGGGGCCACCCCGTCGCGCCGCGGCGTCGGCTTCTCCCTCGAGCGACGCGCGCTGCTCATCCCGGTGCACCCCAACCGCCACGTCGTGCCCACCGAGGTGAGCGCCATCATCGGCGCCGCGCACCACGAAGAGCGCGCCATGCGCCGCGAGGAGGTCCGCGTCTTCGTGGCGTCGGGCGACCATGCGCCGCGGCGCGCGCGGTTCTCCCTCGATCCCTCGCCGCTCGCGCTGGCGCTGGCCGTGGCGGCGCGAGAGGCGCCGGTGCGGACCGGCGAGGGCCGCTCGCCGTCGGGGACGTTCGCCGATCTGCGCGTGGGCGTGGGGACGCCGAAGTCGCTGGTGCAGAAGCTCGCCACCCGCTTCGGGCGCGAGCCCGGGCAGGTGGCGCTCGTCTTCGCCCTGTCGCGCGCCATCGGGCTGTGGGACGCCTCGGCCACCAACACGTCGTCGCCGCCCGGCAGCTTCACGCTGCAGGAGCTGACCCGGCACCTGTTCGTGACGTGGCGGCGGGGCGGCGCCTGGGACGAGGCGCGCGCGGAGCCCGAGGTCCTGCGCCTGGCGCCGGACGCGCGCGACTCGAGCCCGGCCGGCGTGGTGCGCGAGATGGTCCTCGAGGCGCTGCGCGAGCTCGGCGAGGGGCGCTGGGTGCCGTGGTCGTCGCTGGCAGGCTGGCTCAAGAGCGATCAACGCGTGCCGGGCATCGCGCGCCTCCTCCGCCGGTGGGCCGAGCGCGGCCAGCTCGAGACCGTCGAGCCGATGGAGGTCGCGCGCCGGATCGTTCACGAGAGCCTGCCGGCGCTGGGCATCCTCGATCTCGGAGAGGACGAAGATCTGCCACGCGACGCCGAGGTGGACGGCGACGGTGCGCCCGTCGCCCTGCGCCTGACTGCGCGGGGGCGCGCGCTGCTTGCCGAGAAGGTGCCTGCGGGCGACGCGTCGGCGTCCAAGTTCCTCGACACGCACGTGCTGCGCCTCGGCGCCACGGCCCGCATCGGCGCGGTCCTGGCGGTGGCGCCCTTCGTCGAGGTCGGGCGCGCCGCGGAGACGCTGGATCTCATCGTGGCCCCGCAGACGCTGGCGCGCGCGCTGTCGGCCGGGCTGGAGGCCGACGTCCTGCGGGCGCGCATCGAGGCGCTCGCGCCCTTGCCCGAGTCGCTCTCGCGCACGCTGGCGCAGGCGAGCGTCGTCGTCGGCCGGGCCACCTGGGCCGCGTCGGCGGGCTTCCTGTGGGTGGAGGACGCGAACGTGCGCGAGATGCTGCGCACGCGCCGCCCCACGCAGGAGATGTTCGTCGATCCCTCGCCCCCGGGCGGGCTGCTCGTCGCGCCCGGCGTCGAGCTCGACAAGCTGGCGCGCCGCTGCCGCACCATCGGCGTGGAGATCCTGTTCGACGGCCAGGTGGTGCGCGCCCGGACGATGCCGCCGCCCCCGCCGTCGTCGCGCCCGGCGCCGTCGAAGCCGCCGCCGCGGGTGACCCCGTCGCGGGGGACGCCGAAATCGGATAAGTAACGGGTAGGGAGGGCGCCCGCTCACGGCCGCACCTCGGCCACGCACGGCCGCGCCGCGGCCGCTCATGGCTGCGCCTCGGCCGCTCATGGCTGCGCCTCGGTCTCGCACGGCTCCGCCGCGTTCACCCATGATTCCGTCGCGTTCGCCTGGCTGCTCTGGCGCGAGCGGTAGCGGCTCCGTCGGAGCATACTGCCCACGTGCCCCTCCCGCCGCGCCTTCCGCACGATGCCCCGGCGTGGCTGACACCACGGCGGGCCGCCTTCGTCACGTTCGTGTGGCTCCCGGCGACAGCCGTCGCCTGCTCGCTCGCAGCGGCGGACGCCTCGCTCGTGGCGGCGTTCGCGCTCCTGCTCGCCGACGCGGTGGTGGCCGTCTTCGTCCTGCGAGCGAAGGACAAGGTGAGCGCCTTCGGGCGGAGCCTGGTGGGTCAGATCGGCGCGTGCCTGCTCGCCGGCCTTGCCGGGGCAGGAGCTGCGCACGAGGGCCCGCTCGCGCTCGCGTTGATCGTGGCGGGAGCCTCGGGCGGCCTGCTGATGGGGCTCTGGCAGGGCGCCCTCGCGGCGATGTTCCTGGGGCACGACCTGTCGCCCTCGCACGAGTCGGTCGACCGGGCTCTCGTGGCGGCGGGGGCATGGACGGCCGTGCCGAGCGCGCTCGTCCTCGTCGCACCGGGAGGCCCCTGGCGCGACGGGCATGCCGTGTCGTTCGTCCTGGCCGGCTTCCTGGCGGTGGTCGTCCCGGCGATGGTCGCCGCGCGCGCGGGGGCTCGCCTGCTCGCGCGCCGGCGGTGGCTGGCCCGCGTCGAGGCCGGCCGCGAGCCGCGCTGGCGCGTGATGGACGAGACGCCGCGCGAAGCGGTGCCTGCACTGGCTCCGCTGCTGGACGTCCCTCCCAACGCGCTGCGCGTACGTGTCCTGGTCGAGGTGGAGCCGCAGCTCGACCCGTTCCGCGGCGCCGAGACGGTGCGCCCCCTGGCGCTCGTCCGCGGGCGGCGAGCGTAGCCACCCCTACCTGGCGGCCTGGCGACTCGACGGATCGCCGGCGTTCGCCCGCTCCTCCGCCCAGGCGTCCACGCTCGCCCGCTCCGTCCGGCCGACCACGTGACCCCCGCGCACGAACACCTCGACCGGGAGCTGCCGTCCGTTGTAGCGGCTGGCCATGGTGTAGCCGTAGGCGCCCGCGTCGAGGATCGCCACCGCCCCGGGCGGCTGCCGCGGCAGCAGGTGCTCGCCGAAGTCGTCGCTGCTCTCGCAGACCGGCCCGACGACGCGCCAGGGCACCGCCTCGTCCGGCGCGACGTCGCGATCGAGCGGCACGATGCGGTGACGCGCCTGGTAGAGGGCGGGGCGCACCAGATCGTTCATCCCCGCGTCGATCATCAGCCACCGCGCCGCGGAGGCGACCTTGGGCTGGATGACGCGCGCCACGATGACTCCGCAGGGTGCCACCAGGCAACGGCCCGGCTCCACGTAGAGGGCCAGATCGTCGAGGCGATGGGCCCGCTGCTCCATGCGCGCGGCGCGAACGAAGTCACCCGGGGCCAGGGCGCCGGAACCGCCCGCGTAGTCGATGCCGAAGCCGCCGCCGGTGTCGACGAACGCCAGCGAGCGCAGGACGCCCCCGTCGCGCAGCCCGCGCACCATCTCCAGCAGGACGCGCGCGGCTTCGAGGTACGGCTCCAGCGTCGTGAACTGCGAACCCACGTGGGTCGCCATTCCCACGAGCTCGAGGTGAGGCGACGCCTCGACGAGACGCACCGCGCTCCCCACGTCGTCGCGTGGTACGCCGAACTTGGCCTCGTCGTGCCCGGTGGCGATGTGCGCGTGGGTCGCGTCGCCGACGTCGACGCTGGGGTTGATGCGGATGCTCACCCTCGCCCGCCGCCCCGCCGCGCGCGCGCGCGACTCGATGCGCGCGATCTCTTCCAGGCTCTCGATCTGGACGGCGCCGATGCCGCGCTCGCCGCAGCCGAGCGCGCGGTCGAGCTCGTCGTCGAGCTTTGCGACGCCGCTGTAGACGACGCGCTCGGGGGCGACGCCGCAGGCCAGCACGACCGCGAGCTCGCCGCCGCTCACCACGTCCGCGCCGCACCCCGCCGCGGCGAGCGCGCGCACCACGGGCCCGGCGGTGTTGGCCTTCACGGCGTACGCGACGAGGTGCGGGGCCCCGCCGAAGGCGTCCTCGAGGCCGCGCGCGGCCGCGGCGATCCCGTCGAGGTCGTAGACGTACGTGGGTGTGCCCGGCTCGCGCCCGGCCGGCCCGACCGGAAGGAGAAGCTCGAGCAGACGGTAGCCGCCGAGGCGCAGCGCGCCGGTCGAGTCACGCGAGAGGGACATGCGGCGGCTAGCGTACTATGGTCGGCGTCCATGTCCGCTCTTCGACGCGCCAAGCTCGTGTGCACGCTGGGCCCGGCGTGCGACTCGCTCGACGGCCTGCGGGGGCTCATCGGCGCCGGGATGGACGTGGCGCGCCTGAACTTCTCGCACGGGACGCACGAGGAGCACGGCGCCATCCTGGGCCGGTTGCGGCAAGCCTCGGAGCTCGAGCGCAAGGCCGTCGGCGCGCTGCAGGACCTCTGCGGCCCCAAGATCCGCACCGGGACCTTCCCCGCGAAGTTCGACCTCCCCACCGGCGCCGAAGTCACGCTCTGCGAGGGAGAAGAGTCGGCCGACGAGCGCGTCATCCCCATCCAGTACGAGGGCCTGGCGCGCGACGTGCGGGTGGGCGATCGCATCCTGTTCGACGACGGGCGGCTGGTGCTGCTGGTGCTCGGCACCGAGGGCGATCGGGTGAAGGCGCGCGTGGAGCAGGGCGGCGGGATGCGCGATCACATCGGCGTACACCTGCCGAGCAAGACCATGCGCATCTCGGCGCTCACCGAGAAGGACAAGGAAGACCTCGGGTTCGGGCTGTCGAGCGGCGTGGACTACATCGCCATGAGCTTCGTGCGGCGCGCCGAGGATCTGCACACCATCCGCGAGATCTGCTCGGCGTGGGGCACGCCGACGCCGGTCATCGCCAAGATCGAGACACCCGACGCGGTGGAGAACCTGGAGAGCATCGTCGCCGCGAGCGACGGCGTGATGGTGGCGCGCGGCGACCTCGGCGTGGAGTTCCCGCCCGAGCGCGTCCCGGTCATCCAGCGGCAGATCCTGGGGATGGCGCGGCGGGTGCGCCGGCCGGTCATCGTGGCCACCGAGATGCTCCAGTCGATGACGAAGTCGACGCGACCGACACGCGCCGAGGCGAGCGACGTGGCCAACGCGGTCTACTCCGGGACCGACTGCCTGATGCTGAGCGGCGAGACGGCGACGGGCGACCACCCCCAGCTGGCGTGCTCGATGATGAGCCGCATCGCCATGGAGGCGGAGACGAGCCCGTTCTTCGAGCAGGCGCCGTACGTGTCGCGCGCGACCAGCATCACCGAGGCCATCGCCCGCGGCGCGTGCAACACCGCGCGCGAGATCGGCGCCAAGTTCATCGTGGCCTTCACCGAGAGCGGCTCGAGCGCGATGACGGTGAGCCTGGCGCGGCCCAGCGTGCCCATCATCGCCTACTCGCCCAACGCGAAGACGCGGCGGCGGATGGCGCTCTACTGGAGCGTCGTGCCGCGCGAGATGCCGGCGATGCACGACCCGGATCAGCTCGCCGACTGGTGCACGGGCGACCTGCTGGCGGGTGGCTTCGGCTCGCCCGGTGAGCGCGTGGTCATCGTCTTCGGCGCGCCCATCGGCGTCAGTGGAAGCACCAACAGCATCCGCGTGCACGTCCTCGGCTGAGCCGCCCGCCCACCCGGGGCCGCGAAGCCCGGTACGCGCCGTTTACCCTTCTTTACCCCCCCGGAGGGATGCTCCCGGGGCTCTGGCCCGTCGATCCGTGCGGAGGTCGAAGAGAACATGAACCGCTTCATCCGCAGGACGCTCTCGTTTGCAACGCTCGCCGCCACGTTCGCGCTCGTGCCCGCAGGCATCGCCTTCGCGCAGGAGCCGAAGGCCCCGGCTCACGCCGGACACGCCCGCGAGCATCGCGAGGGCCTGATGGGCGACGCGCTCAAGCTCGGCTCGCTGACGCCCGAGCAGCGCACGGCGATCGAGCAGCTGGTCGCGCAGCGGCGCGCGGCAGGCGTCCCGGTCCGGCAGGCCGACGCGCAGGTGCTGACGGTGCTGGCGCACCAGGTCGAGCAGGCGTCGTTCGACGCGCAGGCGCTCGCGCCGAGCCTCGGTGCGGAGCAGGCGGCCGCCGTCGCGCAGAGCAACGTCGAGCGAGACACGCTGAACCGGCTGCACGCTCTGCTCACCCCTGCCCAGCGCGGCGAGCTGGTCGACATGGTCGGGACGGCGGGCCCGCACGGCAAGCACGAGCGCGGCGCGAAGGATGATCACGAGCGAGGCGAGCGAGGCGCGAAGCTAGGGCTCACGCCGGAGCAGAAGGCGAAGATCCACGCGAGCCTGGAGGCCGACCGGGCGGCGGACGCGGCGGCGCCGCAGAAGGGGCAGTGGAAGGCGGCCCTGGAGTCGTTCCGCAACGCCAGCTTCGACGCCGGCACCATGGTGCGGGTCGAGCGTCGCGGCGAGCAGGCCGCGAGGCTGGCGAAGGCGATGGCCCCGGTGCTCACGCCCAACCAGCGCGCCACGGTGGCGACGGAGCTGCGCGCCCGCGCGGCGCACGAGACGAGCCACTGACGCGAGGCGGCGCGCCTCGGCCGTCAGGCGCCGCGGCGAGGGAGAAGGATGGACACCGTCGTCCCCTTCCCCTCGCCGCTCTGGACGCGCACGCTGCCGCCGAGCGCGGTGACGATGCCGTAGACGGCGCTCAGGCCCATGCCGCTCCGGTTCCCGGCGATGGTCACCCGCCAGTAGGGATCGAAGATGCGCTTGAGCGCGTCGGGCGCGATGCCCTTGCCCTCGTCGGCGACGGTCAGGACGACGCGGTCCCCCTCCGCGCGCACGCTGGCGCGGAGCCGACCACCGGCCGGCATGGCCTCCACGGCGTTGCGGGCGACCTGGTAGAGCGCCTCCGCCAGCGCGGCGACGTGGCAGTGCACGGAGCCGACCTGGGGATCGTAGTCGCGCTCCACCGCGACCCCGGAGCGGGCGCGCCCGATGGCGCTCTCCAGCGCGAAGTCGAGCATCGCCGCGACGTCGGCCGCCTCGAGCACGCCCTCCGAGGCCATGGCGAAGCGACGCAGGCGCTCGATGGTGGTCCGGATGCGCGACAGCCCGCCGTCGGCACGCTTGAGCGCGGCGGCGGCCGACTCCGGGTTGGTCTGCGCGATCTTGGCGGCCTGCTGCGTGGAGGCCATGGCCACCGCGAGCGCGTTGTTCAGCTCGTGGGCGATTCCGCCGACCAGCACGCGCAGCGCCTCGAGCTTCTCGACCAGCACCAGCTGCTCCTGCATGCGCCGCAGGCGCGCGACGTTGGCGGCCAGGCGCTCGACCTTCAGGAAGGACGCGACGGCCCGACGCTGCCGGGCGCGCGCCGAGACGTAGCCTCCCACCGCGACGGAGGCGACGAACAGGTGCGCCCAGGGGGGCGATGCCGGGCTGGCGACGAGCAGCGCGAGGTACCCCGTCGCGGCGAGCGGCGCGGCCACGCGGGGCGGCAGGGGCACCAGGCCCAGGCCGACCACGATGATGGCGGGCACCACCAGGAGCCACGGGCTGGTCTCGCCCCCCGAGAGGCGGGCCACGAGGCCCCAGCCGAGGAGCGACGCGGCGAGGCCGGCGCTGCCCACGCCGAGCAGGGCGCTCGTGTTCTTGCGCACCAGCGGCACCGCCAGCGCCGCGGCGCCGACCACGATGGCGACGCACGCCTGCGCGATGGCGGCGGCCCGCAGCGAGGCTGGCTCCGTCACCAGCGTCACCGCGGCGGTGGCGCCCGTGATGGCGGCGATGGCGGCCAGCGTCGGCACCATCGCCGCCGCGGTGTGCGCGCGGCGCTCCGCCAGGAAGCGCGCGCGCGGCCTGCCACGCCGCCCGACGCGCTCGACCACCCGCGCGTAGCGATCGCGCAGGAGGTTCGCCGCGTGCAGCGAGAGGTTGGCGCGGTCGGCCTCGTGGGCCATGGGAGAGAGACTACCAGGAGGGGAGCAGCGCCGTACGCGGGCCGGCGTCAGAACGAGCCTGTGATCCCGCCCCACGAGGGGCCGAGCACGAGGCGCGCCTGGATCGGTGTCGACGCCGGGGACGTGAGCAGAAAATAGGCGCCTGCTCCCCCGAGCGCGAGCGCGCCGATGAAGGCGATGTCGGCCGACGTCCGGAAGACCAGGCCCCGGGCCTTGGTCGACGCGTCCTGGAACGACCCGCTGTGCGGCGTGTTGTAGTCGTCCGCCAGCGACTTGGCCTCCACGCCTGCGTAGACGCCGACGCCCGCCGCGACCGCCCCCGCGCCGAGCAGGAACCATGCGGCCGTTCGGCGCCCGTCGCCCGGCGCCGCGGTGGCGGAACCCGCCGGGGCGAGCGAGACGTCGACCGGGGAGGCGCGCTCGCCGGAGACGACGATGGAGCGATCGACCGCCGCGTACCCGTCGGCCTCGACGTGCAGATCATGGGCGCCGCGGGTCGCGCGAACGTCGACCGAGCCTCCGGAGATGAGCGCGAGAGGGTGCGCGTCGAGCGTCGCCCGCGCGCCATCGGGGGCGACGTGCAGGCGGAACGTGCCCAGGTGGCCGCGTACCTGCGCGAGCTCGGCGCGCGCGCTGGCGAGCTCGTCGGCCTGGGCGCCGCCGTCGTCGGCGAGGAAATGCACCAGGTCCTGCTCGGCCTCGAGGTACTGGCCGGTGTGGGCCCGCGCGATGCCCAGGTTGAGCAGGATGCTCGGGTGCGGGAAGAGCTGGTAGGCCTCGAGGAACGAGTCGCGTGCGGCCGTGTAGTTGCCGTCGTGCGCCTGGGCCACCCCGCGGCGGAAGGCGGCCCGGGAGCGCTCCCGGCCGTCGTCGTCGGCGTGCCCGGCCTGCGCGGACGCCACGAGCGCCAGCGCGACCGCCGCCGCGAGCACGAGCCGCCGGAGCATCCTGCAAGGATCAATACCGCGGTTCGTTGACGATTTGGGGCTCCGTGGGGGCACGGCGCGGCGGCGACGCGGGCGACCATGTGCGCTTGCCGGGGCGGGTCCGTGACGGCGGTCGTGCGCCCGGCGCCGGCCCGGCGTCCGCGTCGGCCGAGGGCGCCCCGCCCGACGAGAGCACGACCTGAGGGATCTCCAGCGCCGCCGGAGGGGGGTCGGGCGGCGTGTCGCTCGCTACCGGCAGATCCGTCACGGGGACGGTCGGGACATCGACGGGGACATCGACGGTCTCGGCGGCTGCCGCGGCCGGGGGCACGGGGGCCCTGCCGTGCAGGCTCAGCCCCACCACCAGCACCGCGCACGAGGCCACGAGCGCTCCGGCCGCCACCAGCAGGCCGAGCCGCGCGCCCCGCCGGCCGGTGCGCGTCATCAGCGTGGGAGCCGCGGTCACCCCCGTCTCGGTGGGCGGATCGCTGGCGCGCACGCCGGGCGGCAGCGGCGTGGGCACCAGCGTGGCCGGCCCCAGGGCGCGCCACTCGCGCAGCAGGTCGGCGGCCGAGGTCGGGCGATCCACCGGACGCCGTGCCAGGCAGCGCGCGAGGAGAGGATCGAGCCCCGGCGGCATCGGCATCCGTCCGAGATCGCGGATGCTTCGCGCCGGCTTCTCCAGCTTGTGCGCGATGAGCGCGATGGAGCCGCTCGCGTCGTAGGCGAGCCGCCCGCAAAGCGTCTCGAAGACCACCATCGCGAAGGCGTAGAGGTCGGCGTTGGCGTCCACCTTCGACGCGCCGCGGATCTGCTCCGGCGCCATGTAGGCGATGGTCCCCACCGCCTCGCCCGTCGTCGTCAGCGACTCGCCGTCGTGGACGTCGAGCTTGCACACGCCGAAGTCGAGGATGCGCGCCCGCTCGCGGCGGTTCGGGATCGACTCGATGAAGATGTTGCCCGGCTTGAGGTCGCGGTGGATGACGCCGGCCGAGTGCGCGTCGATGAGCCCGTGAAGCACGTCCTCCCCGATGTGGAAGACCTCCTCCCACGTGAGGAGGCCGCCACGCCGCCGCATGCGCGACGAGAGCGTCTCGCCGTAGAGCAGCTCCATCACCAGGAAGAGCTCACCGTCCGGCGTCTTGTCGACGTCGTAGAGCTGCGGCATGAACTCGCTCTGCACCCGCCGGGCGGCCTCGGCCTCGCGCCGCAGTCTCTCCATCAGCATCGTGTCGAGGAAGGCGCGATTGACGACCTTGATGGCGACGCGCTGCCCCGTCACCAGGCTGGTCGCTTCGAACACCTCCCCCATCCCACCTCTGCCGATGGAGTCTTCGAGGCGGTACTTTCCGCCCAGGATTGCTCCCGGTCCGATGCTCACGGCGCCGGGAACAAAGGTAGCACGCCTGTCTTACTCGGGCGCACCCCAGCTGAGCCGGGCAAGCAGGCGCTGGGCGCGCGCACGGAGCGCTGCGTCGAGGCGACCACGCGACGCGGCATCGAGCGCCTGGGCGAGCTCGGCCGCAGAGTCGAAGCGGTCCGCCGGGTCCTTGGCGAGGGCCAGGGCGAGGACCAGGTCGACCTCGGGGGGCAGCGGCACCAGCTCCCCCGGCCGCGGGGGCATGGCGTGCACGACCTTGTAGAGGATCTCCGCCGTCGTCTCCCCCTCGAACGCCGGTCGCCCGGTGAGGGCGCGGTACGCGATGACGCCGAGCGCGAACAGATCGGTCCTGTGGGTGACCGCGGCGCCGTTGGCCTGCTCGGGGGCCATGTAGTTCGGGGTGCCGACGATCTGGTCCTGGGTGAGCGTCTCCTCGCCCGCCAGCCGCGCCACGCCGAAGTCGAGGATCTTCCAG
>DATBQU010000261.1:0-6394 GCA_036560665.1 Polyangiaceae bacterium | reverse complement strand
CTGCTTGAGCACCTTGTCGAAGATGCGGAAGGTGCCGCCGTACACGTCGTCGCCCACCAGCACGTGGTCGCCGCTCTTGAGGGTGAGCAGGACGGCGGTGGTCGCCGCGCAGCCGCTGCCGAAGGCGATGCCGTGCGTGGCCCCCTCCAGCGCCGCCAGACACTGCTCGAGGGCGGTGCGCGTGGGGTTTCCCGCGCGCGAGTAGTCGTAGCCCTTGTGAACGCCGGGGCCGTCCTGCGCGAACGTCGTGGCCAGGACGATGGGCGTCATCACGGCGCCGGAGATGGGGTCGGGCTCCTGCCCGGCGTGGATGCAGAGCGTGTCGAGCGAGGCGCGAGGGGGGGCGGACATGCCGCGGTCTCGTAGCACAGGTCACGCGCCGGCGGCCGGCACAGGCGGGTGTGCCATCTGCCACGCCACTGTCTCGCGCATCGCGTGGTCACGGCTCGCGAGCTCGTGGAATCCGAGCTCGCGCCGGATGCGCCGCGTGTCGATCCGCCAGTCCTGGGTGAAGTCGTATTTCGCGGCCTCCGCCGCCAGGTCGGGCGGTAGCGCCGCGCGGGGCGTGGGCACGACGCGCCCGCGCCATCCGAAGGCGCGGCCGATGCTCTCCGCCCATTCGGCCTCCGCGAGCGCGTCCTCCTCGCCGACGTTGTAGACGCGGCCGGCCGCGCGCGGGTCGGTGGCGGCGAGCACGATGGCGTGTGCGACGTCCTCGACGAAGCCGCGCGTCCACCGCCAGCGCGCCAGCGTCTCGTCCATGGGGATCGCGTCCTTCCCCTCCAGCATCGGCTTCAGGTACTCGAAGACGCGGTGCTGGTAGTCGCCGGGGCCGTACACGGCGGGCAGGCGCAGGACGGTGGCCGCGAGCTCGCGAAGGGCGACCTCCTCGACGGGGATCTTGTCGTAGTCGTGGCGCGCGTCGTCGGAGCCCGTAGCCAGCGCGCGGTAGGGGAAGCGCAGCTCGCGCAGCGGGGCGTCCTCGGAGAGGGGAACGGCGTCGGGCGGCCCCGGCTGCGCCAGGCACAGGCGGTCGCGTGCGCGGTACACGTCCTCGCTGCTCGCGACGACGACGCGCACACCCGAGCCGCCGAACACGTCGACCAGGCCACGCGCATCGCGCTCGGTCATGGCGAACATGTCGACGACGACGTCGGGGCGGAGGGCGCGGAGCGCCTCGGTGTGCTCGGACATCCGGGTACGATCGCCGAGGATGTGCTCCACGCCCCCGGGCAGAGGGGACGCGGAAGGTCGCGTGCTGCCCCGGTGAAAGACCGTCACGGTGTGTCCCTGCGCGACCAGGCGGTGGATGACACGCGGCCCGATGAAGCGCGTTCCACCGAGGATCAGCGCGCGCATGGCGACCGGCAGCCTAGCGCAGCTAGAGCCCGTCCACCGGCCTCACCCCGGTGAGCTTCGCCGACGCGACGACGACGTGGACCTCGCGGATCATCCCGGTCGCGTCCACCTCGCAGCGGATGACGACGCGCGGCGCCCACCGGTCGACGGGCTCCTCGTACTCGGCCACCAGCGCCGGCAGGCCGTTGAGGCTGCGCAGGGCGAAGCGCCCGCCGCGGTGCACCTTCTTCTGCAGACCCACCAGGAACCGCGCGACTCGGTCGCGACCGCGGACGGGACGCAGGGCCGCCAGGTACTCGCCGCCGCCGTCGCTCACAGCGCGCACGGCCTCGGCCAGGCACGCCTGCGCGGCGGCGGCGTCGTGGCCGACGATGGCGACCAGGAACCGCTCCAGCGCGGCGCGGGTCGCCTCGCCGAGCTGCGTGGAGGGCACCAGGCGCGTGCGATCGTACGCTCGCATCGCCCGGCGGGCGCGATGGTGCGTGGTCTTGACGTTGCCCTCCGAGACCGCGAGCGCGCCCGCCGTCTCGCGCACCGTGTAGTCGAGCACGTCGCGCAGGAGCAGCACCGCGCGCTGCTGCGGGGAGAGCGCCTCGAGCGCCACCAGGAACGCGTAGGAGGCCGACTCGCGCAGGTCGTAGCGCGCCTCGGCGCCGCTGGCCGCGTCCGGCTGCTGCTCCAGGTCGGGCGGGTCGAGGTCGGCGGTCTCGACCGGCGCCGGCAGCCAGGGGCCGACGTAGCGCCTGCGCTTGCGGCGGCGCAGGGCGTCGCGAGCCACGTTGAGCGCGACGTGCGCGAGCCACGGGCGAAGCGGAGCGTCCAGGCGCGCAGGGGGTCGCTCGATCGCGCGAGCGAAGGTCTCTTGCACCACGTCGTCGGCGTCGGCCGCGCTCCCCGTCATGCGGTAGGCCAGCCCCCACAGGTGGCGCTCGTGCGCGCGGAACGCGTCCGCCACGGAAGGGGAGGGCACGGCGTGCATTCGAGCAGACACCGGCGCGTCAGGCGACCTTCGCGACGGCCAGGGCGTCTCCCACCGCGGCCGCCGCCTGCTCGGCGCTGGCGAGCGAGGCGTCGAGCAGCATCCCTTCGCCGCCGACCCAGTCGCCCACGACGAACGCGCCCGGAGCGTCGGGGACGCCCGGGCCCGGGCGTCCGGCGAGCCCGCCCCCGGTCGCCGTCACCAGGGCGTTCGAGGCGATCATCCCGGGGAGCCAGCGCCGCTCGACGAGGACGTCGCGCCAGCCCGGCTGCAGCAGGTCGAGCAGGCCCTCGAGCTCCGCTTCGTCGCGGGCCGCGTCGGGCGCCGCGGTGGGCGAGAGGTACTTCATGGTGCTGACCAGCGCCGCTCCCGGCGGCGCCACGCGCGCGCTGCGCGAGTGCACCGAGAAGTACAGCGGCCGATCGACGCCGAGCGCGAAGGTGGTGCGCTCGTCGGGCAGGCGTGACAGCGCGACGTCGAGGCACGCCGTCTTCACCGGGATGGCGCGGTCCGCCCAGGCAGCGAGCGCGTCCGACGCCACGATCGACCGCGCGGCGGCCGGACCGGTGGCGAGCACGAGGGCGCGGCACGCGACGGGGCCGCTCCCGGCCAGCGAGACGCTCCAGCCCCCGTCGCCAGGTGCGGCGCAGGTCACGTGCGCGCCGGCGTGGACGCGCGCGCCGGCGGCCCTCGCCGCGCCGGCGACGCCGTCGACCAGCGTCTGCCAGCCGCCGTCGAGGTAGACCACGCCGGGGCGCTGGCCCTGCCTGATCTGCGCGATGGCTGCGCCCGCGTCGAGCAGCGACGGCGCGCTGGTGTACGTCGTGACGCGGGCGAAGGCCTCGAAGGTGGCGCGCATGACGGGCTCGGTCACGTTCTCGTCGAGCCACGCTCGCAGCGGCACGCCGCGGAGCGCCCGCGTGTCGATCGAGCCCAGGCGCGCCATCAGCCGTCCTCCCTGCACCTTGGCCGACCACCCGAGCAGCCCGGTGGTGAGCAGCGAGCCCGCGCTCAGCGGCAGCGCGTGGGTGCGTCCGCCCAGAACGGCGACGCCCGCGCTCGGCGGCGCCTTGCCGGACCATGCCACGCCCAGGCCCCCGAGGACGCGGGCCGCCGCGCCGCCCAGGTAGAGGGCGTGGGCGCCGAGGTTGAAGCGGTAGCCGTCGTGCACGTGGGTCGCGGCGCGGCCTCCGGGCTCGCTGGCGCGCTCGAGGACGACGACGTCGAGCCCGCGGCGCGCGAGGAGCGCGGCGGACGCGAGCCCGCCGAGCCCGCCGCCGACGACGGCAACATCCGCAATGATTCCGGCCATGGGGGAGCCTCCCAAGAGAACCACGCCCGGGACGGCGAAAAGGTTACAGCAGGCCCTCGGCGCGCTCCGGCCTCCGCGCCGCGTCGAAGGCGCAGCACTCCACGAGCGCCCGTGCAACGTGCACGTCGAGGCCGCGGGCCACGCGCGCGGCCCACGCTTCGATCCCCTCCTCGCCCGCCGCCAGGAGCATCGCGGCCTCGCTCGCCTGGGGGCGAGGCGCCTCGCCGGACCACGCGTGCAGAAGGGAGGCCGCGAGCGCGAACAGGTCGGCCCGCGCCCCGAAGACCTCGCCGCGCGCCACCTCCGGCGCGGCGTAGAGCAGGGTCCCGCGGAAGGGCCCAGGGAGCATGGGCGGCGCGCCGCTCCACACGGCGAGGCCAAAGTCGATCAGCGTCGCCCTCGCGCCGTCCTCGTCGACGAGAACGTTGGTGGGGCTCAGGTCGGCATGCACGACGCCCCGCGCGTGGATCGCGGCCAGCGCCTCGAACGCGGCGCGCGTCGCCCTCGCCAGCCAGCGAGGGTCCGTCCTGCCGGGAGCCGTGGCGAGCGCAGGCGCCGTCACGCGCTCCATCACCACCCACGGACCCTGGGCATCTTCCCCCGACGCGACGAGCCGCGGCGCTCCGTGCCCGTCCATCTGGGCGAGCAGGCGTCCCTCGGCCGCCAGGCGCTCGCGCATCCATGCCTCGTCCAGCGCCCGCTGAGCCAGCCGCTTGCAGACGTAGCGCACGCCCTGGCGCTCGACGTCGAAGACTCGAGTGGCGCGTGCCGCCCGCTCGGTCTCCGGCAGGAAGGCGAAGCCCGCAGGGGGGTGCATCAGCGCTTCCGCCCCCCGCGGCGCGATTCGTCGGCCTCGTCCTCCTCGTCCTCCCCGGGATCGTCGACCCGTACGCGCGCAGGCGGCGGCTCGGGCGGAGCGACGCGCACGCCCCCGTCCTCGCCGGCACCGTCGGCTCCGTCCCCCGCCTCCCCGTGCAGCCAGCGACGAGAGCGGTCCATCCCGTCGATCGCCGCCTTGCCTGCATCGCGCACGGCGGCGCTCGCGCCGCGGAGGGCGCGGCGCGCGAAGACGATCGACAGCAGCCACAGCACCAGCGGGACGACGACCTGCGTGGCCAGCGTCACCGCGAGCATCAAGACGCCGAACACCAGCGTGAAGATCAGCGCCAGCGGCCAGGGAACGCCCCGGCCCGCGCGCTCCTGCCTCTGCGCCTGGCGCTGCTCGCGGCGCTCTCGCCTGCGCGCGTGGCGTCTGGCGCGTCGCTGCTCGCGCGACGACAGCTCGGGTCGTCGTCCCGTGGCGCCCTCGCTGCGGCTCCTCGAGCCGCGTCCCTCGAGACGGGCCAGCAGCGGCGCGATGCGCGAGGCGCGCCGGTCGGGGTCCGGATCGAGCATCTGCTCCAGGACGCCGACGAGCGCGTCGCTCGCGCGGCCGCGGAGCGCAGCGCGCACGTCGAGCGCGAGACCCCGGTGGGGCAGCTCCTCCGGCTCGCGACCGGTGAGCATGGCCACCGCGGTGGCGCCCAGGGCGTAGACATCCGAGCCGGGCAAGGCGCGGCCCTGGAACTGCTCCGGCGCCATGTAGCCGAACGTGCCCACCACGGTGGAGCCGCCCTCGGGCCGTAGCTTGTCGCGCACGGCGCCGAAATCCACGAAGGCGAAGGAGCCGTCGGGTCGCCGGATCACGTTGCCCGGCTTGAGGTCGCGGTGAATGACCGGGGGCGCTCGCCCGTGCAGGTAGTCGAGCACCGCCGCGGCGTCGTGCAGCAGACGTACGACGTCCTTCTCGCCGAGCGTCGCGCCGCGCTTGCGGAGGACGGCCAGGCTCTCGCCCTCGATCTTCTCCATGACCAGGTACAGCGCTCCGCCCTCCTCGAAGCGATCGACGTAGCGCGGGAGTCGGGCGTGCGACAGCGACTGGAGGACGCGCGCCTCGCGCTCGGCCAGCTCGACGTCCTTCCACGAGGTGGCGCCGCGCACGTCGAAGCGCTTCACGGCGACCGGGCGGCCCTCGCGCTTGTCGACGGCGTCGAACGTTCGACCCTGCGCGCCCTCGCCCAGCGTCCCCACCAGCACGAAGCGGCCGTCGCGCAGCGTCTCGTCCATCAAGCGGCCATCCCGAACACCAGGTTGAGCACGAAGGCGAGGATGGCCGAGTTGTAGGCGAAGCTGATGACCGCGTGCAGCAGCACGGCTCGCCGGATCTGCGCGCTGACGACGCACACGTCGGACACCTGGAAGCACATGCCGATGGTGAAGGCGAAGTACGCGAAGTCGAAGTACGTCGGCGGGTGGTGGCCCGGCAGCTCCACGCCGCCCACTCCTTCGGCGTCGGCGCGGTAGTAGAGTCGCGCGTAGCGGAAGGTGAACGCGGTGTGGGTCAGCGCCCACGCCAGCGCGACGGTCACCAGGCACAGGGCGGCCATGGGGGGCGTGTGGGCGTCTCGCACCGTCACCGTGGCCGCCACCAGGCTCGCGGTCGACGCCAGGATGACCACGACGTAGACGAGGGTCCGCCCGGGGTCCTCCGAGCCGGCCCGCTCGCGGGTGGCGTGGGCGTCGGCGGGCCCGATCACCGTCCACGAGAGCGCGAGCAACACCAGGCTGCCGACGTTCCAGCCCACCAGGGTGGCGGCGACTGGCGGCAGGCGCCAGGCCACGAGCAGGTGCGCGGCGATGCCGCAGACGAACGCGATCAGGGCGCGGGCGATGGCGCGGCGCGGATCGATGCGTCGGGGACGGTG
>DATBQU010000260.1:0-12517 GCA_036560665.1 Polyangiaceae bacterium | reverse complement strand
TGAGGGGCGACTCGGCGATGCGCTGGATGGCAGGCCCCGAGAGGACGCCGTGCGTGGCGACGGCGACGATGCGCTTGGCGCCGTGCTCGACCAGGGCGCGGGCGGCGCCGGCGAGCGTGCCGGCGGTGTCGATCATGTCGTCCACGATGATGCAATCCTTGCCGCGGACCTCGCCGATGAGGTTCACGACCTCGCTGACGTTGGCCCGCTCGCGGCGCTTGTCGATGATGGCGAGCGACGCGCCGAGGCGCTTCGAGTACGCGCGCGTCCGCTCGACGCCCCCCGCGTCCGGCGAGACGAACACCGACGACGCGTCGAACTGCTTCTTCAGGTAGTCCTCGAGGAAGACCGGCATCGCGTAGAGGTGATCGAAGGGGATGTTGAAGAACCCCTGGATCTGCCCGGCGTGGAGGTCGACCGAGACGACCCGGTTGACGCCCGAGGTCTGGATGAGGTCCGCCACGAGCTTGCTCGTGATGGGCGTGCGCGGCGCCACCTTCCGGTCCTGACGCCCGTACCCGTAGTAGGGCATGACGGCCGTGATCGAGCCCGCCGAGGCGCGCCGGAGCGCGTCCGCCATGATGAGCAGCTCCATCACGTTGTCGTTCGTGGGCGTGCTCGTCGACTGGATGACGTAGGCGTCGACCCCGCGGACGTTCTCGCCGATCTCGACGAAGCTCTCCCCGTCACTGAAGCGGGTGATCTTGCACTTGGCGAGGGGCGTCTCGAGATACTGGCCGATCGACGCCGCGAGCGCCGGGTTGGCGTTGCCGGCAAAGAGGCACACCTTCTTGAACACGCGCACACCTCGTCGAGGTCGGGGGTGCGCGTCTCGTAGCCGGCGCGTCACACAGTGTCAACGCGCGGCGGCGTGGTCCCGTCCGCGCACTCAGTGCGGCATCGCGGCGCACTCGTACTTCGGCCCGCGCTTGCCCTGCTCGATGCACGCCTTGTAGGAGCGGCGCGCGTTCTTCATGTCGCCCTTCTCCTGGTACGCGGCGCCGAGGATCAGCCACGCCTCGCCGTCCGTCGGATCGAGGGCCACCGACCGCTCGCCCGCCTCGATGGAATCGGCGAGCTTGCCGCGCTCGAGCGCCGCGCGGCACGCCGACTTCTCCTTGGCGGCCGCCTTCGGATCGAGCTCCGGGGCCGCCGTCGCCTCCGGCGCCGGGTTGGTCGCGTCCGTCGCCGCGGGGGCGGCCGGAGCGGGAGCGCCCTCGGTCGGTGTCGGTGCCGCCGTGGCGGTGTCGGCGGGGACCGCCGCCGCCGCCGGCGGGGCAGCCGTCTCCTGCGGGGCCGCCGGGGGCTGCGCGGGGGCGATCGCCGTCTGCACCGGCGCGACCGGGGCCTGCGGCGCGCCCTGCGACGCCGCCGCGGGTCGCCGCGTCTCGCCCTCGCTGTCTCCTCGCGCCACGGCGACCTTCACCAGCGCCGCCAGGCACACCGCCGAGGCCAGCCCGACGGCGATCTTCACGTACTTCGCCAGGTGGGCGCGGCGCCGCGCGGCCATGGCCGTCATCTTCATCGCCATGCGCGGATCGCGGTCTTCCACCTCCGCCGGCGGGTCCGAGAGGCGGGCCGGGCGCTCGAAGAAGTGGTTATCGATGTCCACCGGCGGGACGCTCGCGTCGTCGCGCTCGGCCCCCTCCGGCAGATCGTGCGCGGCGAACGCCACCGGCGTCTCGCTCCGCGCGCGGGCAGGGCCCGGCTCGTCCTCCGGCGCCGGCATCGGCGGCGCGACGGCCTCCGGCGGCGGCGACGACGTCTGCACCTCGACCTGCGCCCCCGCAGGCGCGACCGAGCTGCTCTTCCTGGACCGACCGTTACGCCCCTTGCGGCTCATCGTTTCGTGCGTCTCCGTCCCAGCGGTTGCTCTGTCTTCCGTTGCGGCTCCCCCCCCTGCGATGCCCGCCGCGCCTCGTTTCCGTCACTTGCCTGCGCGCCCGGGCCCGGAGTGAAACCGCGTCCGGTTGCCTGGTGCGTTGCCTCAGCAAATCGCGTGCGCGCGTCGTGAGGTCGGCCCGTGTCGCGGCGGCAGAAGCGTGGCGTCAGCGATTGCACGACAGGCCCGTCCGGAATTGGTGCGATCGGCTCCTCCCGGTCGGGCCCACGTTGGCACATCGACGCGATCGGTCGAACCCTGGCCGGAATGCGAGACGTTCTTGAGGCAGCGGCGGTGTACGCGTACACCCTCAGACACACATGGGAAACTCCTTGCGCGAGATCAAGCTCCGGCCGGGCGGAGCGGCCGAGAGCCTGGCGCACGGGCACCCCTGGGTGTGGCGCGAGACGGTCTCCCGGGGCCTCGACGGGGCCCGGGCGGGCGAGGAGGTCCAGGTGGTGGGCGCGGACGGCGCGCCGGTCGGCCGCGGGCTGGTCGATCCCGGCTCTCCCCTCGCGGTGAGGATGTGGACCCGCGGGCGCGCGCCGGTCGACGCCGCCCTGTGGCGCGAGCGGGCCCGGCGGGCCGGCGCGCTCCGGGCGACGCTCTTCGAGGGGGGCGCGACCACCGCGTACCGGGTGCTGCACGGCGAGGGCGACCGCATGCCCGGCTTCGTGGTCGACCGCTACGCCGCCGTGGCGGTGGCGCGGACCGACGGCGACGCCGCGACCGCCCGCGTGGCCGACCTGGCCGAGGCGCTGTGGCCGACGCTGGAGTCGTGGGGAGTGTCCACCCTCGTTCACCGCCTGGGCGGCAAGGGCGAGACGCCGCGGCTCGAGCTCCTGCGCGGGACGCCGCCGCCCGACACGGTCCGCGTGCTCGAGCACGGCGTGCCCTTCGTGGTCGATCTGGCGCGCGGCCAGAAGACGGGGGCCTTCCTCGACCAGCGCGAGAACCGGCGGCGCGTGGGGGAGCTCGCGCGCGGGCGCCGCGTGCTCAACCTCTTCTCGTACGCGGGGGGCTTCTCGCTCCGCGCGGCGCTGGGAGGGGCGACGCACGTGACCAGCGTCGACGTGGCCGCCGGGGCGCACGCCACGGCGCAGGCGAGCTTCCGCGCCGCGGGCGTCGACCCCGGCGCCCACGCCTTCGCCACCGCCGACGCGCGCGCGTTCCTCGACGCCGCGCGCGGGCGGGGCGAGCGCTGGGACCTGGTGGTCAGCGATCCGCCGAGCTTCGCGCCCAGCGAGAAGGCGGTCGCGCGCGCGCTCTCCTCGTACCGCGGCCTGCACCGCGCCTGCGCCGACGTCCTCGCCCCGGCGGGCGTCCTGTGCGCCGCGTCCTGCTCCAGCCACGTCGACGCCGCCACCTTCCTCACCACGCTCGACGACGCCGCCCTCGGCCGGGACGACCTGCGCCTGCTCGAGCTGCGCGGGGCCGGCGCCGATCACCCCACCCTGCCCGCCTTCCCCGAGGGCCGCTACCTCAAGTTCGCCGTGCTGGCCTGAGTCCGCACGCTCGCCAGAGAGCGGACTCGAACGCCCGACCATCACTCGGCGAGGATGGCCTCGTCGGTCAGCGACTCCATCGACTCGCGCGGCCCGCTGGCGATGAGGCCGAGCGGATCGAAGACGCCGCGCGACTTGGGCGTCACCCCCGAGAGCGCGCTCACCAGCTGCGCCTTGCGCAGGTAGATCTCCTCGCGCCGCCCGGTGTCGTTCTCCACCTTGAGCGACAGCTCGTGCGCGTTCGGGCTGCGCCGCGCGATCTCGGAGACGGTGGCGGCGATGGCGCTCACGATGAGCGCGACCACCTTGGTGCCCAGATCGTGGTCCGCCACGTCCTCGCCGTTGAGCATCAGCTTCACCAGGCGCCGCTTGCGCGCCAGGACGGGCGCCACCGCCGAGCGCAGCAGCTGCCACAGCCGCTCGATCTCGCCCGCCGACGAGCCGTCGAGCACCGCCGGCAGGCCCGACTCCGCCTCCGCGTCGCCCGGGTGATGCACCTCGGCCGTGACGCGGTCCTCCAGGCGGCGGACGGAGAACACCAGCGAGTCGGGCAGGTCCGCCCGCTTGCGCAGCCGCAGCTCCGCGCGATCGTCGCGCAGGTCGAAGCCGCCGACGAGGTAGTCGTCGAGCGGGATGGTCTCCGGCGCCACCGTCCGCTTGAACAGGCTGCGCTTCACGCCGACCGGCAGCGTCAGCCCCGGCGCGAAGTCGCGCACGTGCCGCGCCACCCGCCACTCGTCGACGTCCTCGCCGGCCAGCGTGAAGGAGGCCATGAGGTCGCCCTCGTGCGAGAAGACCGCCGCGAAGTCGTTGCGGCCCTCGTCGAGCACCATCGTTATCTGCGCCTCGGACACCGGCAGGCGGACCGCCACCAGGAGCTTCTCCAGCGCGTCGCGCACCTCGGCGCGCCGGTGGGTGCACTCGGTCATCGTCGTCTTCTGCTCGCGGTCGCTGATCTGCAGGGCCTGCCGGCGCTGCTCGTCGACGATGCGCTGCGCCAGCTCGCCCAGCTGCTGGACGTACTCGCGCACCAGGACCTGGAGCGAGTCCTTCGCGCCGTCGCGCAGCGCGCCGATGGCCTCGCGGTGGAAGGCCTCGAGCTCGTCGACGGCACGCCCGCGCTGCATGGCGCCCTCGTCAGCCGCTTTCTTGAGCGCGCGCGCCTCCGCGTCGAGCCGGACGACGCGCGCGGCCTGTCCGCAGAAGACTTCCAGCGCGGCGAGGAAGTCGTATTGCGGCGGGAACGGGACCGAGTCTCCGTAGAGGTACCGCATCCCACAAGGGTAACCCTATCCTCGCTCCAGGTCGTAAAAGACCTTGTCCCCGCCCTTGACGTGGTGGAGGCCGCACCCCAGCCGCTCGAAGTGCCGGGCGAAGAGGCGGCGGTAGAACGTCGCCGGCCGGGCGCGCACGGTGACGTCCGTCCGCGTACGGTCGACCACCTCGCGCAGGTCGCGCGCGGTGATGGCCTCCACGTAGAGGAAGCCGCGGCACATGGCGGCCATGTTGGCGACGGCGCGGGCGCACGCCGCGTCGTCGAGGTACGGCAGCACCCCCTGGCAGACCACCAGGTCGAACCGCTCTCGAGCCCGCCAGCGGCTGATGTCCCGCAGCTCGTGGCCGTAGCGCTCGCAGGCGTAGGCGCTGACGTCGATCGAGCGGTAGGCCGCCTCCGGCATGTGCTCGGCGAACCAGTCCTTCCAGAGGCCGATCCCCGCCCCCACGTCGAGCACCCGGGCGATGTCCCCGCCGAACCACCGCACGAAGCCGGTGACCCCGCGCGCCAGGGCGTCGATCTGCTCGCGGCCGTACACGCGCGACCGGCGCGACTCGTAGAAGCGGCGGAAGTAGGAGGCGTCGAAGGCCGGCACGTCGCGCCTCCTTTATCACGCCCCGCCAGATCCTTTGGCGCCGTCGCGCGTCAGGACAGTCCAGCTGGAAGGAGTCGGACCATGCGGAGCACGTCGGCGTTGGGTTGGGTGGGGGTCCTGGCGATGGTGGGGTGCGCGGGCACGCAGGCCGGGCAGCCGATGCGGGCGGTGGCCCCCGAGGCCGGAGCCCCCGTGGCGACGACCCCGGTGGCGACCAGCCCGACCACGGTGGCGACCGGCGAGCCGCCGCCCGCCCCCACGGGCCCCTGGGTGGGCGCCGCCGCCGACAGCGAGGTGCTCCTGGCCCGCGGCGGGGACGCGTTCGTCGGCGTGTGGGTCGACGTGCCGGCGGGCGCGCGCGCCCGGGTACGGGCGCCGGTCGACCTGGCGCTGGTGGTGGACACGTCTGGCTCGATGGAGGGCGCGAAGATCCAGGCCGCCCGCGCGTCGGCCAGGACGCTGGTCAACCGCCTGGCCGACGGCGACGTCATCTCGGTCGACGTCTTCAGCGACCACGCGCGCACGCTGGTCCCGCCGGTGGTGCTGACGCCGGAGACGCGCGCGCGCGTCCTGTCGGTCGTGGCGGAGCTCGGCGCGAGCGGGTCGACCAACATGTTCGAGGGCCTCGAGCTCGCCGAGATGCACCTGGCGCAGGCGCCGCAGGACCACCCGGTCCGCCGCATCGTCATGATCTCGGACGGGCAGGCCAACGTGGGCCCGTCGTCGCCGCAGGCGCTCGGCGAGCTGGCGGAGCGGAGCCTGCGCATCGGCGGGCAGGTCACGTCGCTCGGCGTGGGCCTCGACTACGACGAGCGGACGCTCGACGCCATCGCCGAGCGGACCAGCGGGCGCCTCTTCCACGTGGGCGACCCGCGCGAGATGACGGCGACGCTGGAGCACGAGATCGACATGCTGGGCACGACCGTGGCCGACCAGGCCGCGCTCGAGATCGTCCCGGCCCCGGGGGTGAGCGTGATGGGCGTGGACGGCGCCCGCGCCGACAGCCTGGGCGACGGCTCGCTGCGCATCCCGCTCGGCGCGCTCTTCGCCGGGCAGCACCGCGAGGCGCTGGTGCGCGTGCGCCTCAACGGGACGGCGACGGGGACGCAGCGGGCGCTCGCCAGCGTGCGCCTCAAGTTCCACGATCCGGCGGAGAACGACGTGGAGCGCGTGCAGGAGGTCCTGGCCCGCGCGGGGACGACCGACGATCCGGCGGTGGTCGCTTCGAACGCCAACGCCAAGACGCACGCCATGATGGCGATGCTCGAGGCGGCCAGGACCGAGGTCCAGGCCGCGCAGGATCTCGGCTCGGGCAACTTCGCCCAGGCCGCGACCTCGCTGGCGGTCGCCGAGCAGACCCTGCGCGCCGAGTCGGCCCGCACCAAGGACGTCGCCGCCAAGAAGAAGCTCGACGTCGCCGCCCAGGGCGTCGCCACCGCCCGCGCCCGCGCCGCCGCAGCCCCCACGGCGGCCCCCATGGACGTCCGCCAGGACGCCCTGGAAATGAACGCCGCCGGCATGAAGGCCTCGGGGTACTGACAGCTCGAGCCCAGCGCCGACCCCCCGCTCGAGACCCCACCCCCCCGGCCCCCCGCCCCGCAGGCAGGGCGGGGGGAGCGTGAAGGTCGGGACTCGTCATCGCGGAGCCCACTGTCCACGTTCCCCACGCCCCGCTTGCGGGGCGGGGGGCCAGGGGGGTGGGGTTTCCGCTGGAGCCGGGAGCGTGGGTTAGGGAGGTTACCTCTACTTCTTCCAGAGGCGGCTCTGCTCGAGGAGCTTGGCGACGAGGGCGGTCCAGCCGGTCTGGGTGCGGGCGCCGAGGCCCTCGCCGGTGTCGCCGTGGAAGTACTCGTAGAAGGTGACGTGCTCGCGGAAGTGCGGGTCGGCCTGGATGGCGTGGCGCATGGCGTTCGCCGGGCGGTGGCCGTCGGGGCCGGCCAGGAACAGGCCGATGAGGCGGCGAGACAGCTCCGCCGCGACCTCCCACAGCGTCAGGTACTGGCCCGAGCCGGTGGGGCACTCCACCCGCATCGAGTCGCCGTAGTAGTGCGCCAGGCGCTGCAGCGACTCGATGACCAGGTAGTTGACCGGCATCCACACCGGACCGCGCCAGTTCGAGTTGCCGCCGAAGAGGCCGGTCTTGCTCTCGCCCGGCTCGTAGTCGACGCGGAAGTGCTGCCCGTCCAGCGTGAGCGCGTAGGGGTGCGCGCCGTGCGCCCGCGACAGCGAGCGCACCCCGTAGGGCGACAGGAACTCCGTCTCGTCCAGCATGCGCGCCAGGATGCGCCCCAGCTTGCCCTTCTCGACCAGCGCCAGCAGCCGCCGCTCCCGGCGCCCCGGCACCTCCATCAGAGGGCAGTGCTCGCCGAGCTCCGGCCGGTTCTGCAGGAACCACCGCGCGCGCTTCCAGAACGCCGGGAAGCGCTCCACCGTGTCCGGCTCGAGCGTCGACACCGCGAAGAGCGGCGACAGCCCCACCATCGAGCGCACCCGCACCGGGAAGCTCTCCCCGCTCTGCCGGCGCATGACGTCGTAGTAGAAGCCGTCCTCCTCGTCCCACAGGCTGCGGTCCTGCCCCGCGATGTGGTTCATGGCGTGGGCGATGAGCAGGAAGTGCTCGAAGAACTTGTTGGCCACGTCCTGGTAGCTGGGGCTCTCGCGCGCGAGCTCGAGCGCGATGTCGAGCATGTTGAGGCAGTACATGCCCATCCAGCTGGTGGCGTCGGCCTGCTCGAGCACCCCCCCGCCCGGCAGCGGCTTGCTGCGGTCGAAGAGAGCGATGTTGTCGAGGCCCAGGAAGCCCCCCTCGAACACGTTGCGGCCCGCCGTGTCCTTGCGGTTCACCCACCAGGTGAAGTTGAGCATCAGCTTGAGGAAGATCGACTCGAGGAACGCCCGGTCGGCGCGCCCCGTCGTGCGGCGCTCGATCTGGTAGACGCGGTAGGCTGCCCAGGCCTGCACCGGCGGGTTCACGTCGCCGAGCTGCCACTCGTAGGCCGGGATCTGCCCGCTGGGGTGCATGTACCACTCGCGCACCAGCAGGGTCAGCTGCTGCTTGGCGAACTCCGGGTCGACCAGCGCCAGCGGGATGCAATGGAACGCCAGGTCCCACGCGGCGTACCAGGGGTACTCGAACTTGTCGGGCATGGACAGCACCTCCGAGTTGTAGAGGTGCCGCCAGGTGGCGTTGCGCCCGCCCCGCCGCTCCTCCGGGGGCGGCGGCTCGGTGGGATCGCCGCGCAGCCAGCGCTCGACGTCGTACGCGTAGTACTGCTTGCTCCAGTGCAGCCCGGCGATGGCCTGCCGGAAGACGCGCTGCTCGTCGACCGACAGCGCCTTCGGCGCGATGGAGGCGAAGAACGCGTCGGCCTCGTGGATGCGCCGCTCGAAGACGGCGTCGTGGTCGGCGAACGGGCGCTGGCGCGCGCGGCTGGTGTAGCGCAGGCGAAGGCGCACGCTCTGCCCCGGCTCGAGCACCAGCGAGTAGCGCGCGCCCACCTTGGTCCCGCGCAGCTCCGGGTTCAGGACGTCGCGGCGGCGGTGGACGATGGCCTGGTGGAAGGCGTCCTTCACGAAGGCCGCCCGGTTGGGCACGCCCCACAGCGCGGTGGCGTTCGACTCGTTCTCGGTGAAGTAGAGCTCCTGCGCGCCCTCCGCGTAGAGGAAGAAGCGCCCCAGGTGCTCCTGGAGCGTCTGCACCGCCAGCACGTCGCCGTCCGGCTCGAGCGCCGTCATCTCCGGGCGCGGCGCGTCGGTGGTCCAGCTCCACGTGTTGCGGAACCAGAGCTGCGGCAGCACCACCAGCGGCGCCGGCGTCTGCCCGCGGTTGGTCGCGCTGATGCGGATGAGGACGTCGTCGGCGTCGTCCTTGGCGTACTCGACGCCCACGTCGAAGTAGGCGTGGTCGTCGAAGACGCCGGTGTCGAGCAGCTCCGTCTCCGGATCGTGGCGCGTCGCCGCCCGGGCGTGGGCGCGCAGCTCCTCGTAGGGGAAGGCGCGCTGCGGGTACTTGTAGAGGGCGCGGGCGTACGAGCCGGTGGGCGTGCCGTCGAGGTACCAGTAGAGCTCCTTCACGTCCTCGCCGTGGTTGCCCTCCTTGCCCGAGAGGCCGAAGAGGCGCTCCTTGAGGATGGGATCGACGCCGTTCCACAGGGCCAGGCCGAAGTTGGTGAGGCCCCGGTTGTCGCAGAGGCCGAGCAGGCCGTCGTCGCCCCAGCGGTAGGCGCGCAGC
Source organism: Polyangiaceae bacterium (assembly GCA_036560665.1). Lineage (GTDB taxonomy): Bacteria > Myxococcota_A > Polyangia > Polyangiales > Polyangiaceae > Palsa-1150. The sequence continues at coordinate 3,028 of DATBQU010000260.1, read as the reverse complement.
GCGGCGTGATCGAAGGGGAAGTAGTCCCAGGCCTCGCCGTCGACCGAGTAGTCCTCGCGGACGGTGCCCCACTGCCGCTCGGCGAGGTAGGTCCCCCAGCGGCGCCACTTCTTGCCCGTGGTGAGGCACTCCTCGAGGCGGCGGTGCTCGGCGGTGGAGCGGGCGGACATCCGCGGCAGGATACGGGAAGTCCCGCGCCTTCCGGCGGGCAAGCGGGGCCTACGCCGGGAAGGCGGCTCCTTCTCGCCGGAACGTGGCCGCCTACCGCCGGGAGGCTCGCGACTTCCGCCGGGAGGCTGCGTCCTTCTCGCGGGAGGCGGCGTCCTTCCGGGCGTAGGCGCGCTCCTCCTGGCGGAAGTCGCCGGCCTTCCACGCGAAGTCCGCGGTCTTCCGCCGGGAGGCGGCGCCCTCCCGCCGGGAGGCTCCGGAAATCGACAGGGCTCGGTCGATTTCGGTGCACAAACGTCCTCGGCGTCCGACTTGGCGGGTGAGTGGGGCGAGACGCCGACCGCATGGAGCGGCCGGACCGTCCTCGCCTCGCTCGGGAGTCGAGCATGCCCACCAAGACCAAGACCAATCGGGCCAAGCAGTCCTTGCAGTTCACCAAGATCCTCGCCGGGATCGTGCAGCACGTCACGGCGGCGATCATCCTCGGCGGCAAGAGCGTGACGCCTCAGGCGCTCTCCGCCGTCTTCCAGGCGGTGTTCCAGGCGGAGTCGGACCTGGACGCCGCGCGCACCGTCGTCGCGGCGAAGGTGCAGGCCAAGAAGGCCGCGCAGGCGGCGGCGGTCGCCCTGGTCTCGGTGCTGCACCACTGGGCGGTGGCGACGTTCGGCGCGGAGAGCACGGTCCTCGCCGACTTCGGCTTCCCCCAGGCCAAGCCCGCCGCCAGGACGGCCGAGGTCAAGGCGGCGGCCGCGGCCAAGGCCCGCGCCACCCGCGCGGCCCACAAGGCGGCCAAGCAGCCGCACCCCGCGCCGGTGCCGCCGCCCGTCACGACCGGTACGAAGTAGAGAGAGGAAGAGAAAACCGCCAGGACGCCAAAGACGCCAGGGATGCCGAAGAAATTCTTCTTGGCGGCCCTGGCGACTCCTGGCGTCCTGGCGGTGCAGTACCCTGCCATGCCGATGCTAGAGTGCTCGGCCGTGACCGAGTACTCGCGCTCGCCCGACGCGACGCCGCCGTCGGGGCTGCCGGCGGTCGGCGCCCTCACCCAGAAGATGCCGGCGGTGGCGCCGATCCCGCCGGGGCCGTCGTCGAGCGGCGGCTTCCCGACCTACCCGGCGCCGGTCATCCCGGTGGAGTACCCGCAGGTCGACACCGTGCTCCAGGGCAAGCGCGGCGCGTACCGCGTGCGGTCCGTCATCGGCACGGGGGAGTTCGGCGCGGTCTACGAGTCGGTGGGGCCGTTCGACCAGACCTACGCGGTCAAGATGGTGCGCCCCGCGAACCGCCCGTACGGCGAGGTGCAGGCGGAGTGGGCCCGGGAGGTGTCGCGGCTGCTGTCGCTCCGGCACCCCAACGTCGTCTACATCTTCGACGCCTTCGAGCAGTCGAACCTCTTCTACCTCGCGCTCGAGCGCTGCGATCACCCGCTGTCGGCGATGCTCGGCATCCCCATGCAGGAGGGGCTCGTCATCGAGCTCGCGCGCCAGCTCCTCGCCGCGGTGCAGTTCCTCCACGACAACGACGTCGTCCACGACGACCTGCACGCCGGCAACGTCCTCATCGCCCACGGCAGCGACCGGCCGATGGTCAAGATCAGCGACTTCGGGATCAGCACGGAGCTGCGGGGGATGCCCGCCATCCGCCCCAACGTCGTGCACCACGCCATCATGGCCCCCGAGATCATCGCCACCGGCTACACGGGCAAGCAGAGCGACATCTACCAGATCGGCCTCCTCCTCTACTGGATGCTCACCGGCGAGAGCGCGGTGCCGCAGGGCGCCTCGTACCCGGACCTCGTCCGCTGCGTGGCCGACGGGGTGCCGCGGCGGCGGGCGGAGTCCATCGGGACGCCGCTGGGGGCGCTCGTGGCCAAGATGCTCAGGCGCCGCGAGCAGTTCCGCTACGGCTCGGCCCGCGAGGTCTGGGCCGACCTGCGCGAGCTCCCGGCCTGGAAGGGGCGGCAGCTGTTCCCGGCGCGATGAGGCGGAGGCCGGATGCCGGCGCGCTACCCGCACGCCTGCGAAATGGCTATGCTTCCGCCCAGCATGGGGGAGGCGAGGGTCGCGCGGGCTCTCGGGGTGCGGCGCACCCTGGGAGCGTTCTTCGAGCGCACGAAGGTGCCGACCATCGTGGTCGAGCACGACGGGCACTTCGCGTCGGCCAACGACGCGGCGCTGGCGCAGTACGGCTACTCGCTCGACGAGCTGGTCGAGATGCGCATCCAGGACCTCATCGTGGGGCCGCGCCCGCAGACGGCGACCGACCTCGATCGCGCCTTCCGCGGCGACGCGGCGCCGCTCGACCGCCGCCCGCACCGCCGTCGCGACGGGACGGTCCTGTGGGTGGTGCCGGTGGCTGGACCGGTCGAGGTGGCGGGCGAGACGCTCATCGTGTCGGCGCTGCAGGACGTGACGCCGCTGGTGAGCGTCGAGGAGCGGAGCGCGGTGGTGTGGGAGGCGGCGGTGGAGCGCTTCGGGCGGTCCTTCGCGCTGCTCGACGGCGAGCGGCGCATCGTGCGCCTGAACCGCACGCTGGCCCGCGGCCTGCACATGCGCGAGGAGGACGTGCTCGGCAAGCGCTGCGACGAGGTCTTCCGCGTGCTCTGCGCGCGGCAGCCCTGCCCGCACGCGATGGCCGCGGCCGAGAGGCGCCGGATCGTCGGCGAGATCGTGTCGCTGCACGGGCAGCCGCTGCGGGTGGAGGTGTGGCCGTCGCCGCCGAACGACGGGCGCATCGCGACCATCCACGTGGCGCACGACCTCACCGAGGAGCGGGCCATGCGCTCGCGCCTGGCGGCGGCCGATCGCCTGGCGAACCTGGGGCGGGTCGCGGCGGGCGTGGCGCACGAGGTGAACAACCC
>DATBQU010000259.1:0-7074 GCA_036560665.1 Polyangiaceae bacterium | reverse complement strand
GACGCCGGCCTTGACCGGGTCGCGAAGCTCGATGCCCGACTCCCAACGCCTCAGCACCTCCATCTCATCGGCGGGCGACGGGTAGTCGAGGCGCACCTTGAACAGGAAGCGGTCCTGCTGAGCTTCAGGCAGCGGGTACGTGCCTTCGTACTCGATCGGGTTCTGCGTGGCGAGGACGAAGAATGGCGCGGGCAGCGCCAGCTGCTGGCCTTCCAGCGTCACGCCGCGCTCCTCCATCGCCTCGAGGAGCGCCGACTGGACCTTGGCCGGCGCGCGGTTGATCTCGTCGGCCAGCACCAGGTTGGCGAAGATGGGGCCGAGCTTGGAGGTGAACTCGCCCTTGGGCTGGTTGTAGACGACGGTGCCGATGAGGTCCGCCGGCAGCAGGTCGGGCGTGAACTGGATGCGGGCGAACTTGGCGTGGATGGCGTCGCAGAGCGTGCGAACGGTCAGCGTCTTGGCCAGCCCGGGAACGCCCTCGAGCAGCACGTGCCCGCCCGTCAGCAGGCCCACCAGGATGCGCTCGACCATGTACTGCTGGCCGACGATGACCTTGCCCACCTCGTTCATGAGGCGGTCGACGAAGGCGCTTTCCTTCGCCACGAGCTCGTTGAGGGCGCGGACGTCGTACATGGCTCGGCTCTCTAGCACGGGCCTCGACGCGGAAGGCCCGCGCTTTATTCCGGAGTCGTAGGGGCCGGGCTACTCGGAGACGGAGAGCGCCCACTGGTCGCAGGTCGGGCTGCCGGTGACGCGGTAGACGCGGATGTAGATGGTCCCGATGGCGCCGATGGGGGCCCAGGTCGAGCCGGTGGGATCGCCGGCCGCGTAGTAGACCTCCCAGTCGGTCTTGCCGGTGCAGCTGCCGCCCTCGGTGCACCCCAGCGGCGTGCCGCAGCTCGACGACAGGTCGAACGCGAACTGGCTGCCGGGGTTGGACGTGAACGTGATGTGCGCGTGGAACGCCTTGTTCGACTCGCTGGCGAACGTCACCTGGAGCCAGTCCGACTCGCCCGCCGCGGGGGCCACGCCCTGCTGGTTGACCGTCTGCCCCAGGGCGAGGACGCCCAGGCCGGTGGGCGCGCCGCAGCTCTTGCCCAGCGCGTCGTCGCAGCACTCGCACCCGTTGGTGTAGACGCCGTCGAGGTTGAAGCAGCCCGCGTTGCACGAGAGGATGCCGCAGGTGCCGGACACGCACGAGTAGGTGGCGACGCCCGGCTCGGGGCCGCAGTCGTCGCCCGTGCAGCAGCTGGTGAGCGGGATGCAGCTGTTGGTGGCGGCGCACGCCTTCTGGCCGTTGGCGCAGATGCAGGCCTGGCCCGGCGTCGGGCAGGTCGAGCCGCTGACGGTGCAGTCGGTGGTGGTGCAGCAGTTGTTGCCGCCGATGCACGAGTTGGTCTTGTTGCAGATCTTCTCCCCGGACGGGCACTGGCACGCCCCGCCCGGCTGCGGGCAGATCTCGCCGGTCACCGGGCAGTCGGCGCTCGAGCAGCACGTCGCGCTGGGGATGCACGTGTCGCCGGCGATGCAGGCGCGCTGCCCCGGCGGGCAGCTCAGGCCGCACAGGCCGTTGTTGCAGGTGTGGTTGGGCGGGCAGACGTGGCCGCAGGCGCCGCAGTTCGAGCTGTCGGTGCCGGTGTTGGCGCAGTACGGCTGGACCACTCCCCCGTCGCCCGTGGCCGCGTCGGCGACGGTGCCGCTGTCCTTCGCCCCGGAGTCGCCCCCCGCCTCCTTCGAGGCGTCGACGGCGCCGCCGGCGTCGGTCGGACCGCCGCACATCGTCTGCGGCGGGCTGCAGGACGTCTCGCACTGGCCCAGGTTGCAGACCTGGTTGGCGCCGCAGGCGACGCCGCACTTGCCGCAGTTCTTGGGATCGTTGGTCAGGCTGGTGCAGGTCGAGCCGCAGGCCGTCTTCGGCGCGGCGCAGGTGGACGCGCCGTCGCCCGCCTCGGGGACGGTCACGTCGTCGCCCGTGCTGCCGCTGTCGTCGCCGCCCGTGGCGGACGAATCGCCGCCGTTGGCGCACCCGCCTCCCGCGAAGACGACGCCGAGCACGAGCGCAAGCAAGCAAGCGAGGATCGCGCGACGGTTCATCGGTCCCCGTGGCGCCGCGCCCGTGGCGGGCAGCCCGGCTCCTGCGTGGAGAATAGCCGGACTGCGCCTTGAGGGCGAGGTTCCCGAGCGATACGCTACGGGTGGACGCAGCGGTGGGAACTCTATCCGTAGCGGAATCGCCGGCCCCCAGGGCGGCGATCGCCCTCGGCTTCGCGTGCGACGGCGCATGTGTGTTCTGTGCGCAGGAGGGGCTGACGCAGGACGCCCGGCCCGACCTGCAGGTGCGAGCGAGCCTCCAGAAGGCACGTGATGCGGGCGCCCGCGAGGTGACCTTCGTGGGCGGCGAGCCGGCCGCCGACGCGCGGCTCGAGGGCTTCGTGGCCCAGGCGGCAGCGCTGGGCTTCGTGCGCGTGGGCGTGCAGACCAACGGGCGCGCCCTCTCCGCGCCAGGGCGGGTGGACGCGCTGGCCCGGGCGGGGCTCACCGACGTGCACCTGTCCATCCACGGGGCGGAGGCGCGCGTCCACGACTGGCACGCGGGCGTGACCGGCGCCTTCGACGCGTCGCTGCGGACGATGGCCGCGGCGCGGGCGGCCGCGCTCGACGTGGTGGTCGCCACCGTCCTCACGCGCTCCACCTTCCGCGTGCTCGCGCCCCTCCCGCGGCTGCTGGCGTCGCGGGGCGCGAAGGCGTGGTGCATCGAGGTGCCGCGCTGGCGAGGGCGCGCGGCGACGGCGGCCGACCGCGTCGTGCCTCGCCTGGCCCTGGCCCTGCCCTTCGCGCTCCACGCCGTCGATGTCGCCGAGACGCTGGGGCTCGCCGCCTTCGTTCGCGGCGCACCCTCGTGCTTGCTCGGTCCGTTCGCGTCGCGCGCCATCGACTCGGTCGACGGCGAGGTGCGCTCGTTCGGCGCAACCTGCGCTTCGTGCCCGTCGCGCGCTGCGTGCGCGGGGGTCGACGCCGAGTACCTGGCGCGCTTCGGCGAGGGAGAGCTCGCGCCGTGCCCCCCCGTCCGTCCGTCCGCAGGCGACGCCGCCCACGCCGCCCACGCCGCCCTGCGCGCGATGTTCGTGGGCGTGGGGGAGCTCGCGCCGCCCGCCGCGCCCGCACGCATGGAGGCTCCTCCGGAGCGGGCGCGGGTCGCGCTGCCCCTGCTCGGTCGCCCTGCCCCGGCCGTCGCCGAGGTGTCCGCCAGCGCGCCGAAGCAGAGCGGCGAGGCGCTGCGCGCCATCCTGCCGGGCCTCTTCGAAGGCCCGGGCGCCGCGACGCCGAGGAAGAGCTAGGCTTCCGTCGTGGCGAACATCGGCTACCTGCAGCTCGTTCGCCACTGCAACCAGTACTGCCGGTTCTGCTCCAACCCGGCCACGGGCTGGACGCTCGACCTGGACACGGCGAAGCGCGCCGTCGACGACTTCGCCGAGCGCGGGTACTTCGGCGTCATCCTCACCGGCGGCGAGCCGTCGCTGTCGCCCATCGTGGCCGACGTGACGCGCCACGCGGTGGCGCGGGGCCTGCACGTGCGCATGATCACCAACGGCTCGCGGCTGTGCCAGCCGGGCGTCGCCGAGAGCTACGCCGAGGCGGGCCTGCGCCACTTCCACGTGAGCATCCACTCCTGCCGCGAGGAGCTCGAGGACTTCCTCACCGGCGTGCGCGGCAGCTTCGCGCTGGCCATGCGCGCGCTCGAGGCGCTGGGCGCCGTCGACCCGCCGGTGACGGTGAACATCAACACCGTCATCAACAAGATGAACGCCGACCACCTCGACGAGAACGTGCGCTTCTTCGTCGGCCGCTTCCCGTTCCTCCGGCACTTCGTGTGGAACAACCTCGATCCGTCGATGGGCCGCGCCGAGACCAACCGCGACACCGCCCACCGCCTGGCCGACTTCGAGCTGTCGCTGGCGCGCGCCATGCGCTTCCTGCACAAGGGCGGGCGCACCTTCCGCGTGGAGCGCGTCCCGCTCTGCTACATGACCGAGTTCGCGCACTGCTCCACCGAGACGCGCAAGATCGTCAAGGGCGAGGAGCGGATCGTGCACTTCCTCGACGAGAAGGGCACCGTGCGGCAGACCGACTTCGTGCACGCCAAGAGCGACGCGTGCAAGACGTGCTCGCTCGACTCCATCTGCGGCGGGCTCTTCGAGCTCGGCGAGCACTACGATCTCGGGGAGCTCTACCCGGTGTTCGTGCCGGCCGACGAGATCGTGCGTCGGGTGAGGGCGGAAGCGGACTGAGAGCGAGCACGAGACGCGCGTACGTGCACGGGCGCGAGGACGAGGACGAGCACGCTGGTCGAGCACGGGGACGAGGACGAGGACGACCGCGCACTCGTACTCGTCCTCGTGTCGGTACTCGTGCTCGACAGGCCGTGCTCGTCCTCGTGATCGCGCCCGTGCACGTACCTCGGGTCTCGTGCTCGTCCCCTGACACGCTCTTCACGATGCTCCGCGACGGACCCTGGAGCAAGGCCAGGATCGGACGCCCCTCGAGAGCGTCTCAGCCGGGCTTCCTCGCGCGCCCAACGAGCACCCGTTCCACGTCCGCCACCGACAGCCCGAGCTCCCTCGCGCACACGAACGCGGCGAGCACCGCGGGACGCGCGGCCTGCGGCATGACCTGCAGCGCCTCGGCCGCCGCGCAGACGACAGCGTCGATCACGCGATCGGGCACGGCGGGGGCGGGCGGTGCGGCGGCGGGGGCGGGCGGGGGGAGCAGCCCCAGCCCGGCGAGCGTCGTTCCTGTTGCCTCGGCCAGCTCGGCCGCCAGCGACGCGTCGGCCGGGAAGACGAGGCGGGCGATCGCCCGCAGGTCGTATGCACCCGGTCCCCTCCCCTGGCTCCAGCGCTGCCCCGTGCGTCGCGAGACGCCCACTGCCGCGGCAAGGCCGTTCTGGGAGAGGACGAGGGTGCTGCGTACCTGCTGGAGGAGCACGGGGATCGGGCGGAACATGGCGCCTCCTTGTGCCATACTGGCGCCCAGGTGCCCAGCGTGGAAGCGCCATCATCGGCCGGTCTTGGCGCCCCATCCTGCGGAGGGTGGCGCCGGATACGTGCGGAAGCGGCGCCGAGATGGATGGGAGGCGGCGCCAGATGCGCCCCATCTCGGCGCCCCATCCACTCATGATCGGCGCCAGATGCCGCGGTATCCGGCGCCGGAATGCATGGGAATGGGCGCCAGTACGCCTTGGTCGTGGCGCCCATTCCCCCGGGAACCGGCGCCAGATGCGACGGTTCCTGACGCCCCCTCCCACGCCATGAGGCGCCCCCATGAGGGGAGTGTGGCGCCGGATGCAGCGCGCTCCGGGCCCGTCCCGGGACAGTCGCGGCGCCGTCCTGGACACCCTTCGCCGCCACGCAAGTGCCCCGCAACTGCCAGGAAGCGCAGGTTGGCCAGGGCCTTGCTCAGGAACCGTGTGCCATACTTCGAGAGCGGCGCATGGACCCCAGCGACATCACCATCGAGATCCTGAAGGACATCCGCTCCGAGATGGGCCACTTCCGCGAGGGCCTCGACCAGACGAACCTCCGGCTCGACCAGAACAACGTGAGCCTCGAGACCATGCGCGAGGAGCTCTCGCGCCGCATCGTCGAGTCCGAGGTCCGCACCTCGACGGCGATCACCGAGCTGGCCGGGACGGTGCGCGAGATGACCCAGGTGCTGCGGGCGTCGCACGACCTGCGGCCGCGCGTCGAGCGCTGCGAGGGCGACATCGCCGAGCTGAAGCGACGGGTCGCCGAGCGGTAGTCACGTCACGCCCCCGCGAAGTGCGCGTCCCACCGCAGCAGCTCGTCCATCACCCCCTGCCCCACCGGCGTCGGTCGAGCGTGCTCGCGCAGCACCGCCGTGCCCTCGCGGTTGATGCGCGCCACGTCGCGGAAGCGCGCCTCCGACCCTCTCGCGCGCGGGTCGCCCGCCGCGAGCATGCGCTCGTAGAGGCGCGCCACGGGGACGAAGGCGTGCACCGCCAGGAGCACGCCGTGCAGGGGACGCGCGTCGGGGCGCACCGGCGAGCGGTAGAGCGGCTCGTGGGCGTTCTCGAGCACGTCGTCGAGCTCGAGCAGCGCGTTCATCTTGCTGTGCTGGGTCTCGTGCACCAGCGCCTCCACCATCGTCATCGGGCTCGGGTGCAGCGACAGGTAGAGCGTGCCGATGGCCTCGCGGTACGACGCCGACAGGTGCTTCTCCGCGAAGTACCCCACCGGGACGATGGCCTGCGCGTAGAGCGCCATCTCCTCGCGCAGCTCCGGCAGGTGCTCGGCGACGACCGCGAACGCGTCGCGGAGGGCGCCCAGCCACTCCTCGACGGGATGGCCCCCCAGATCGACGGCGTTGCCCTCCTTGTCGGGGTGGGCCTCGTGCATGGCCAGCGGGTTGTTGTCGGCCAGGGCCAGCACCGTCTCGCGCTCGACGACGTGGTAAGGGCGGTCCACCGCGCCCGTGGCGGGCGTCACCACCTCGCGCGCCACCAGCGACACGAGGCGCGGGGGCTGGCGGCGCAGCGTGACCGGCGCGGCCAGCGCACCCAGTCGGTCGAGATCGAAGGCGAGCGTGGCCAGGAGCTCGGTGAGCAGCGCGCCCCCCTCGCCGCGTGGCGTGGTGCGCAGCGACCGGACGAGCGCGGCCGCGTGCGGGCGGCGCAGGACGCTGGCCAGCGGCGCGACGTCGACCATGGCCAGCGCCTGCTCCATCGCCGCGACGTCGTCCGGCGCCGAGGCGGCATGGAGGCGCAGCAGCGGGCGCAGCTCGCGGAGCACGCGCCCGATGGCGCGCGAGAGGACGTCGCGCGCGGTGGTCGATCCCGCCTCCGGCACGGTGAGATCCCGCGGCGATGGCAGCGTGGGCGGCGCGGGCACGCCTTCATCGTACTGCGAGACGAGGGCCTCGCGGCGTCGCAGAGCGGCGCGCGCTATGCTGCGTCGAGCGATGAAGGCGCTGGTGAAGGTCGGCTACGGGTGCAACAACCACTGCACCTTCTGCCACACCTACGACGTGCGCCACATCGACGCGCAGACCGACGAG
>DATBQU010000258.1:0-9359 GCA_036560665.1 Polyangiaceae bacterium | reverse complement strand
GACGACGCCGCCCTCGAGCGTGACCAGGGTCGAGTTGTGGTAGGCGCCGAAGGCCGAGCAGCTCTGCGTTCCCTGCAGCGTGATGGTGGTCGAGCTCGGGAAGAAGATGACCCACAGCGTGTTGGCGTCGGGCGCCGGGAGCGCGCCGGACGTGACCAGCTGCGTGAGCATCGGCTGGATGTCGATGCCGTCGTCGAGCGTCTTGTTGCTCACCGTGTCGGGAAGCTCCACGTACGCGCCGCCTTGCCCCTGCGCGGCGATGCCGTACCCCGCCGTGACGGCGCCGAACCAGGGGCTGCTCTGCACGAGCTGGTCGTCGAACGCCCGCAGCGCGTCGCGGTTGGCGTTCCCGACGAAGGTCACCGTGACCACCTTGGGCGAGGCGAGGACCTGCCCGCCCAGGTTGGAGAACTGCGGCATCGGGTAATGCGGCGCGGGCCAGGGGCCGTCGTCGGGGGGCTGGGGCGCCGCCTCGGCGCCTCCGTCGTCGCTCGCCGCGACCGCGTCGTCGCCCGCGTCATCCGAAGGGGGCTGCACACCATCTCCGCCGGACGCCTTCGAGCCGCCACATCCCGCGGCGATCACCAGCGCGACCGCCATCGAGACCCTGACCGACCCTTGCGTGAACAACTGCGTGAACAACTGCATGAACAACACCCTCCGCGGCGCGCAAGGTACGCTCCGGCGGCCGCGCGGGCGAAGGCCAAGCGACGTCTCCAGCGGGTCATTTCAAGAACTGCGTAGAATTCCTCCGTGAAGCCCCTCGCCCACCAGGTGCCTGCCAACGGCCTGACGCACCACGTCCTCGAGTGGCCGGCCGCGCACACCGGCGTCTCGAACGGAGCCACGGCCCTGCTCCTGCACGGATTCATGGACGCCGCGGCCACCTGGGACCTCGTCGCGCCCCGGCTGGCCGGGGCCGGGCTCCGCGTGCTGGCGCCGGATCTGCGCGGCTTCGGGGACGGGGCGCGCGTGGGCGCCGGCGGCTACTACCACTTCGCCGATTACGTCTTCGACGTGGCGGACCTGGTCGACGCGCTGGTCCCGGCGGGCTCGCCCCTGGTCGTGGTCGGGCACTCCATGGGGGGCACGGTGGCTACGCTCTACACGGGGACGTTGCCGGCGCGCGTCTCCCGCCTCGTCGTCGCGGAGGGAGCGGGCCCTCCCGACAGCGAGCATGCCCACGGCCCGGACCGGATGCACAAGTGGATCGACGGCGTGCGCGCCCTCCGTGCCCGCGGCGAGCGCACGATGGCCTCGAAGGAAGAGGCCCTTCGCCGCCTGGTCGGCAACCACCCCCGCGTCCCCGAGGACGTGCTCCGCACCCGCGTCGACGCCCTGGCGCGCGAGCTGCCCGACGGCCGGATCGCCTGGAAGGCCGACCCGCTGCACGGTACGCGGTCGCCGGTCCCGTTCTACGCCGACAGCTTCAAGGCGTTCGTGCGCCGGGTGACGTGCCCGGTGCTCTTCGTGTCGGGCGGTCCGCTGGGGTGGCACCCGCCCGACGAGGACCAGCGCCTGGCTTGCTTCGCGCGGCTGGAGCGCGTCGAGATCGAGAGCGCCGGTCACATGATGCACTGGACGCGCCCCGACGAGCTGGCGAGCGCCGTCACGCGCTTCGCCCTCGCCCCCGGGTAGCTACTTGCACTGGGTCGCGGAGTAGAGCTGGCAGAGCCCGGTCTGGCAGCTGGACGGGGCCAGGCAGTTCTCGCCCGCGTCGGTGTTGCACGGCGAGCCGTCCTGCACGGGCGCGACGCACGAGCCGCCGAAGCACGTGTCGCCGCCGAAGCAGACCGCCGCGCCGCCTCCGCACGACTGCCCGTCGTGGGGGGTCGCGTAGGCCTTGCAAGTCTTCGACGTCCCGTCGCAGTAGAAGCCCTGGTAGTAGTCGCAGTCCGCGCCGCCCAGCGTCGGATCGCACGTCGCGCCGAGCACGCCGGGCTGCGCGCACGCGCCCTTGGCGCACACCAGGCCCTGCTGGCACGGCTGGGTGGCGCCGCAGCCGCCTCCCACGCCGTTGGGCACCTGGCACGTCCCGGCGCACATCAGGTTGCCGTCGCAGTCCGACGACGTGGTGCACGGCGCCCCCGTCGCGCCGAGGTTCACGCAGTTGCCGCATAGCCCGCCGCTGGCGTAGCGGCAGTACCCGCTGCCGCACTGCGCGTCGTAGCGGCACTTGCTGCTCGTCGTGATCGCGCCCGTCACCCGGCAGGCGTTGGGCGCCGGCTTGCCGTGGAGGAAGGTGTTGCAGTCGAGCGCGCTGCGTGCCTTGACGCACGCTTCGAGGCCGTCGCCGGTCCATCCGGCGCCGGGGGCCTGCACGCCGTCGGTGCAGGCGAGCGTGTTGCGCGCCACGCAGGTCAGGTTGTCGCCGTACTGCGTCTGGAACAGGAACGCCGCGCACTGCTCGAGCTGGGCGCAGTAGGTGGACGCGTTGTCGGCGCACGCCTTGGTCAGCGACGCGCCAATCCCGCCGTCGCCGCCGCCGCCCTCGCCGCCGCCGGCCTCGGCGCCCTCGGGCAGCGGTCCGTCGCCGGGCACGCTGGCGTCGTCGCCGCCGGGCGCGGCGCTGTCGCCGCTGCCGCCGCTGGCGCATGCCGACGGGAGCGCGGCCGCGGACACCAGGACAAGTGAAAGAAGGAGGAGGAAGCGTCGTTGCACGCCGTCATTGAGAGTGACACGAAACGCTCCCGCCGTCCCTTTTGCGTCACGTCTTTCCCGACCGGCGGCCGCGGCTCTTCCCCGGGGGCATGCGCTCTGCCTCGCTCTGCCTCAATCGCATGCGAGCGCGAAGAGGCAGCAGGTCGTGGCGGCGTCCAGGCAGTTGCCGTCGCTGCACAGCGCGGCGTCGGCGCCCTTCGCGCCGCCCGGGCAGGAGCAGCACACCGGCGCGCAGTCGGCGGAGCTTCCGCACTGTCCCCCCGGCCCCTGCTTGCCGGTGAGGATCGCGGGGCTGGCGGGGCACTGCGACGCGGTCGTGGCCTCGGTCTCCAGGCCGACGGCCGACACCCCCCGGCAGCTTCGGACGGTGGGCCCGCTGTCCGACGTGCCCCCGTTGCACGCCGCGAGCGCGACCCCCGCGGCGATCGCCACGGCGATCGCGGCCCTGCCCCTCATGCGCCGCTCGCCCCGTCCCAGCCCTTCACGACCTCGCCCAGCCGGGCGTCCTCGCCGTCCTCGAGCAAGCCGACCGCCACCACGTTGAGGCGCTCCGGCCGCGCCAGCAGCCGCGCCGCCTCGCGCACGTCGTCGGCGCTCACGCGCCCGAGCTCGGCCACGTGCTCCTCGGGCGTGGTGAAGCGACCGAAGAGCGTCCCCGCCGCGTAGAAGGCGCCGGTCTCCTCGGCCGAGTCGGCCATGGAGCGCGCGTCCCAGGCCACGCGCCGTCGCACCTTCTCCAGCTCGTCGGCGCTCGGCCCCTCGCGCGCCAGCTCCTCGAACATCGCCAGGATCTCGCGGGTCACCATCGCCGCCCGCTTGTGCTGCACGCCCGCCGCGACGTCGACGATCCCGTCGTCCTCGTAGCCGTCGTACGCCGCCGACACGTCGTAGCAGAGTCCGCGCGCGTCGCAGAGCCGGTGGTAGAGCCGCGTCGACATCCCGTCGTCGATGACGCGCATCAGGACGTCGAGCGCCGGTCGCAGCGGGTGCTGCTCGGCGAAGGCGCGCAGGCACACGCGCAGGTCGGTCTGGCTGGAGACGTTCTCGACGATCTGCAGGCGCGCCTTCTTCTGCGCGTGCTCCGGCGCGGCGGTGGGAGTGCGCGTACCGCGCGGCAGGGCCCCGAAGTCGCGCTCGGCCAGCCGAACGGCCGCCTCGGCCGTGACCGGTCCGGAGAAGGCCAGGACGGCGTTGTCGGCCGTGTAGTGGCGGGCGTGCCAGCGGCGCAGCCCGGCCTCGTCGAAGGAGCGGACCTGGGTCTCGCTGCCGGTGATGGTGAAGCCAAGCGGGTGATCGCGGTAGATGAGCGAGCGCGACAGGTTGTCGGCGTCGACCTGCCGCCCCTCGTCGTCGAGATCCTCGAGGATCTCCTCGAGGACGATGCCGCGCTCGATGTCGATGTCGAGGAAAGCCGGCTGCGACAGCACCTCGCCGAACAGCGCGCTCGCCTCGTCGAGGCACTCCGGCGGGAGCGTCACCGAGAAGATCCCGTGATCGACCTGCGTGGAGGCGAAGAGCGAGCCGCCGAGCCGCTCGAAGGCCAGGTTGACGGCGTGCGCGCTGGGGACGCGCCGCGTCCCCCGGTAGATCATGTGCTCGAGGAAGTGGCTGAGGCCGTTCTCCGGCGGGGTCTCGAAGCGCGAGCCGACGCGGGACCACAGCGCCACGTGGGCGCGGTGCAGGCGGGGCAGCGGCGCGACGACGACCCGCAGCCCGTTGGCGAGGACGGCAGCCTGGTACGGCGGTGAAGCGTCGAGACCCATCACCGCTCAGTATTCGTCCTCGTCCTCGTTCGCGCTCCCCGCTCCGCCGTCGACCTTGGCTTCCTGGATGTACGACTCGTCCACCTTGATGTCGTCCTTGGCTTGCTCGCGCAGCCGCCGCACGAAGAGGGCCAGCGCCTCGTCGCGCTTGGCGCGGAGGAGCTCCTGCTCGAAGGTGTCGCGGTCCTTGTCGAACTCTTCCCGGGTGGAGAGCTTGCGCGTCTTGAGCTCCACCACCACCCACGCCGTGGGCGTGCGCACGGGCGGGTCGAGCACCTCGCCGTCCTTGGCGCCGAAGGCGAAGCGGACCACCGTCGCCGTCTCGTCCGGCGGCAACCCGGGGAAGGGATCGCCCCCGCGGTTGAAGGCGGTCGAGGTCTGCGTCTTGGGTCGCTCGGAGTCGGTGCTCGCGTCGAAGCTCGCGGCCGGAAGCGCCGTCTTCTCGACCGTGGCCTGACCCGCGTCGGCCGCGCCCGCGTCGCCCGCGGCCTCCGGCGGCGCCGGCATCACCTTCAGCGGCTCGACCTTCTGCGCGCGCACGAAGGGGGCGACGACGTCCTTGATGGCGTCCTCGGCCGGCTTGCCGGTGCGCATGGCGTCGTCGATCTTCTTGGCCAGGAACTGCGCCTCTTCGGTCGCCTTCGACTTGGCGTACAGGCTGCGTGCCAGCGAGCGCTTCACCTGCGCGTCGATGTCCGCCGTCTTGGTCGGGTCGTCCCGGGTCAGGTAGTGGTAGCCGAACTGGGTCTCCACGGCGCCCGGGGTCACCTCGCCGGGCTTGAGCGCGTCCGCCGCGACCTTGAAGGGCACCACGAAGGCCGCCGTCTTGTCGCCGACGTCGCCGCCCATGCGGGCGCTCCCGGGGTCGTCCGACACCTCGCGGGCGACCTCCGCGAACGACTCGCCGGCCTTGATGCGCGCGGCGGCCCACGACAGCTTGGCCACGGCGCCGGCCTTCTCGTCGTCGGTGGCCCCGTAGGGGAGCTTCACCAGGATGTGCCGGATGTGGCCCGCCTTCGGCTCGTCGTCCTTCTTGTGCTCCTCGAAGGCCTTGTCGAACTCGGCCTGGTGGTCCTTCACCCAGGAGTCGACGTCGGTCTGCCGGACGTCCACCGCCCAGCGCGCCGCCCACGACTCCTCCACGCCGATCCAGGTCACCGTCGCCGTGCTGTAGCGCCGCTCGTACTCGTCCCAGGCCTCGCCCTCGCTGACGCGGATGGGGTCGCGCACCACGTCGCGCATCTTCGACGCCTGCAGCTCCCGCGCCTGCTCCTCGCGGAACTCCGTGGTCGAGCGGTTGCTCAGGTTGCGCACCTGCCGCTCGTAGATCTTCATGTCGAAGAGCTTCGTCTTCGGATCGCGGAACTCGACGGGGATGGCCGTGTCGCGATCGTTGAAGTGCGCCTGCGCCACCTCCTGCGAGACCAGCCCGGCGCGCGCGTACGACTGGTACATCTCGTAGAGGATGGACTGCGCGATGCGCGGCTCGGCGGCCGGGACGCTGACGCGCACGTAGCCGGCGTAGAGCTGATCGGTGACCTCCTTGTCGGTCACCCCGATGCCCAGACGCTTCGCCTCGTCGTCGAGCAGCTCGCGCTCGATGAGGCCGTCCAGCGCCACCTTCTTCAGGTTGAGCTTGCGCGAGACCTGGGCGCTGCGGGACGGCATCATGATCCGGTACGCGGACCCGAAGTCCTTGGGATCGATGCACCGTCCGCGCACCCGGGCCGCGCACGTCTCGTTGAGCGACGCGGTCTTGGACGTCGCGTTCGGACGGAACGTGATGACGAAGGTGAGGATGGTCGCGACGATGATCGCGCCGTAGAGGATGTTCGACAGGCCGCGCTGTCGGAAGAAGGAGAGCATGGGAGCGGACGCCCGCTCTATCACGGCGTTTCCCCCCAGTCGACTCGCCCGGAGCGACGCGTCAGGCTCGCTTTTCGAGTCCCAGCGCGAACTTGAGCTCGACCATCGCGTCGTCGAGGGCGGGGGCCCGCTTCGAGTAGGTGATCTCGTAGAACGTGTCGAGCGTGCGCTCGGCGTCCCCCGGGTCGGCCACGCGCGTCACCGCGGTGGACACCTCGGCGTAGCCGCCCGATACGGCGGGGCCGGCGAGCTTGCGCACCCGGCCGAAGAGGTGGCCCTCGTCCTCGTTCGGGAAGTCGGCCTTCTGCGCGCGCAGCACGATGCGGACCTCCATGGGCGCGGTCACCCGGAGCCGGACGCCGGAGTCCATGATGAGGTTCTCCCGCGGGCGTTCGGCGAGGACGATCTCCTCGCCCCGCGTGCGGAACACCTCGAATCCAGCGTCGACCAGCGCTTTCTTGATGCTGGAAGCCGACGAGTTGTTGGGAGGAGACTCCGGCATGCGGGCGGGCAAGACCTCGAAAACCCAAGGCAAAGCTTCTTCGCGGCGAGCGTGCGCGTCAAGGGGCGTTGTCGGGTATGCTGGCGGACAGGAAACGCTCGCGTGAAGAATCGCCGCAGCCTGACCCCGTCCACCGGCATGCCCGCAGGCGACGACGTGCACGCCACCCGCCGTGGCGGGGCGCGTCACGAGGTGAGCTCGCGGGTCGCGCTCAGGTCCAAGTCGGGCGAGGTGCTCGAGGGCTGGGCGCTCAACGTCAGCCGCGGCGGCGTCCGCGTCATCCTCGAGGACAAGGTGGAGCTCGGGAGCGAGTTCGAGGTCACCATCAGCACCGGCTCCGACCCGGCGACCCCCGTCACGGGGCGCATCGTCTGGGTGCAGGAAGAGCCGGACGGCGTCGTGGTCGGCATCGAGTTCCGCTGAATCGTCGCCTCGTGCTAAGCCGAAAGGCGCATGGCGACCCCGAAGAGCCTCCTCCCCGACTGTGGCCTCTACCGCACCACCAAGCCCCTGCCCGAGCACGAGGGGGAAGTGCCCACCGGCCTGCTCGTCTACTTCCACAACCATTCCGACTCGGGCCTGCCGGTCGTCATCGCGCCCGAGCACAACATCCTCAACCGCTGGCACTTCCACGGGGCCGGCATCCCCTTTCGGGGCCTGTCCTGGGCCGACAGCCTGGTGAAGCTCCCGGCGGAGGGCTTCTACATGCTGCGCAAGGCGCTGAGCTTCGAGGGCGGCGAGTGGCCCAAGGGCGCGCTGGTGCAGCTCGGATACACCCGCACCGCCGATCCCATCCTCTTCATCGGCCAGGTCCGCGCCCAGCTCCAGGAGAACGATCTGTGGTTCAGCGACCGCGGCGTCGGCGTGAAGCGCGACCAGCTGGCGCTGCTCGAGCCGCTCCAGGTGTTCGCGGAGCCGGTGGAGGCGGGCGGGCACACGACCGGCGTCCATTGAGCCGTACATGAGCGAGACGCGCACCCGGGTCCTGCACTGGTTCGTCTCCGGCGGCATCGCCAAGACGCCCGAGGGAGGCACCTTCACCATCGACGTCGACGCGCTCGTCGTCGGGCGCGACCCCGGGGCCAGCATCGTCGTCGCCGATCCCGAGGTGAGCGCCTTCCACTGCGAGCTGCGCGCGGTGGGCGAGGGGATCCTGGTCAAGGATCTGGGCAGCACCAACGGCACCTTCCTCGGCGCGGTGCGCGTGCGCGAAGCCATCGTGTCGTCTCCCAGCGAGCTCACCGTGGGCCGCTCGCGCATCCTGGTCGAGCCCCAGGCCAAGCGCCGCGTCGACGTCGGCTTCTCCGACCGCTTCGGTCCGCTGGTCGGCAGCTCGCCCAAGATGCGCCGGGTCTTCGGCATCCTCGAGAAGGTGGCCGGCACCCCGCTGAGCGTCCTCATCCTGGGCGAGACCGGCACCGGCAAGGAGCTCGTGGCCAAGGCCATCCACGACGCCAGCGACCACAAGGACGGCCCCTTCGTCGTCGTCGACTGCGGCAGCATCCCTCCGACGCTGGCCGAGAGCATCCTCTTCGGTCACGAGAAGGGCGCCTTCACCGGGGCGACCGAGCGGCGCAAGGGGGCGCTGGCGGACGCCGACGGCGGGACGCTCTTCCTCGACGAGCTCGGCGAGCTGCCCATCGAGCTGCAGCCGAAGCTCCTTCGCGCTCTGTCCGAGAAGCAGGTCAAGCGCGTGGGCGGCAACGCCTTCGAGCCCATCGACGTTCGCGTCCTCGCCGCCACCCGGCGCGACCTCGGCGCCGAGATGAACGCCGGTCGTTTCCGCAGCGACCTGTTCTTCCGCATCGCGCAGGTGCGCATCGAGCTGCCCGCGCTGCGCGAGCGCCTCAGCGACCTGCCGCCGCTGGTGGAGGACGTGTGCCTGCGCGTGGGCAAGCCGCAGCACGTGCAGACGGTGCTGGCCTGGATCGAGCAGCGCATGGCGTCGCACGACTGGCCGGGCAACGTGCGCGAGCTGGTGAACGTCGCCAGCGTCGCCGCCACGCTGGCCGACGACCCCGGGGCCATCGACGACGTGCTGACCCTGGCGCGCGACGAGGCGTCGGTCGAGGCGCCACGCCTGGGGGGCGGCGGCGGCACCGGCTTCAGCGACGCCAAGCGGTCCGCCATCTCCGCCTTCGAGCGCGACTACTTCGTCGGCCTCGCCAAGCGCTGCAAGGGCAACGTCAGCGAAATGGCCCGCCAGAGCGGCATGGAGCGCCACCACGTGCGCGCGTATCTACGAAAGTACGGGATCGACAAGAGCGCGGTGTAACCGTCACTGCTGGAAGCAGTAGAGGTGGTACGAACCGCCGCACGGCGTCTCGGTGGCCGGCGTCGTCCAGGTGTGGTCCGTCCCGCCCGTCGAGCCTTCCATGAAGAACGTGGTGTTGGCGACGGCCGCCGTCCACACGCCGCAGTCCTCCGTCGTCGTCCAGCGCTGCCCCGACGTGCCGGTGTTGGTCATCACGATGCCCGCCGTGACCACCGCGCGGTTCTGGTCCTTGTCGATGGCGTGCAGGAGCGTCCCGCTGGTGAGGCCGGTCCAGTCGCTGGCGACGATGGTC
>DATBQU010000257.1:0-3205 GCA_036560665.1 Polyangiaceae bacterium | reverse complement strand
TTCTGCCCATCGCCGCCAAGAAGCCGCCGGTCGACGCCGAGGCCCTCGCCCACAAGGATCTGCGGCGCGGTCCGTGGTGGCAGAAGATCCCCGCGTACAAGAACGTCGACGAGGCGACGTTCCTCGACCACGCGTGGCAGGCCAAGAGCTCGATCACCAAGGTCTCCAAGCTCGTCGAGACCATCCAGGAGCTCGCGCCCAAGGGGTTCATCGAGGACATGGAGGCGGGCATGAAGCGCGCCCCGATGAGCGTGCGCGTGAGCCCGTACCTCGTCGCCCTCATCGACTGGGAGCACCCCTACGAGGACCCGGAGCGGACGCAGTTCTTCCCCCTGGCCTCGCGCCTGCTGAGCGACCACCCCAAGCTCGGGCTCGACTCGCTGCACGAGCAGGCCGACGCGCCCGTCCCCGGGCTGACGCACCGCTACACCGACAAGGCGCTGTTTCTGCCGCTCGACACCTGCCCGGTCTACTGCCGCTTCTGCACGCGGTCGTACGCCATCGGCCTCGACACCGACGAGGTGGAGAAGGTCCACCTGCGCCCGAACGAGGAGCGGTGGCGCAAGGCGTACCAGTACATCGCCTCGCGCCCGGAGCTCGAGGACATCGTCATCAGCGGCGGCGACGCCTACCAGCTGCGCGCCCAGCACATCGAGGAGATCGGCGAAGCGCTGCTCGCCATCCCCAACGTGCGACGCATGCGCTTCGCCACCAAGGGTCCGGCCGTCATGCCGATGAAGATCCTCACCGACGATGCGTGGGTCGACGCGCTCACGCGCGTGGTCGACAAGGGGCGGAAGCTGCACAAGGACGTGGTGCTGCACACCCACTTCAACAACGCGGGCGAGATCACCGGCATCACCGAGGCGGCCATGGGGCGCCTCTTCGAGCGCGGCATCATGGTGCGCAACCAGAGCGTGCTCATTCGCGGCGTGAACGACAGCGAGGAGGCGATGACGCTCCTCGTGAAGCGCCTGGGGCACGTCAACGTGCACGCCTACTACGTCTACGTGCACGACATGGTGCAGGGCGTGGAAGACCTGCGCACCAGCGTCGACACCGCCATCCACATCGAGAAGCACGTGCGCGGCAGCACCGCCGGCTTCAACACGCCGACGTTCGTGGTCGACGCGCCCGGCGGCGGCGGCAAGCGCGACGCGCACTCCTACGAGTTCTACGACCGCGAGACGGGCATCAGCGTCTACGCGGCGCCGAGCGTGAAGCCGGGGCAGCTCTTCCTCTACTTCGACCCGATGCACCAGCTGTCGACGCACACCCAGCGCCGCTGGGCCGACCCGCGCGAGCAGCAGGTGATGGTCGAGGACGCGCTGAGCAAGGCGCGCCTGCGCACCCGCTGACCGCCGCGTGATGAAACGCCGCTGGCTGTCGCGCGCCCTGGTGCTCGCGCCCGGGGCCGCGGTCCTGGCCCTCGACTTCGCGTTGCGGGGCAGGCTGCTGCGGGACTTCACGCGCGAGGCGGCGCACGCCTACGCGCTGTGCGCCCTGCCCATGGTGGTGGGCTGGGGGGCGCTCGTCGTCGCGGCGGCGGGTCCGCGCGGGTGGTCGCGCTGGGTGGGGCAGACCGTGCTGGCGGTCTCGGCGTTGCTCGCCGTGGGCACGCAGCTCCAGACCTGGGCGCGCTACCGCTCGTACCTCAACTGGCGCACCGCGCTGATGGGCAACTCGCTGACGCCGTTCCTCGGGCAGCAGCTGTGGGCCGACCGGCTGGCCGCGCTCGCGCTGCTGCTCGCGCCGGTCGCCTTCGTGCTGGCCGTGGCCGTGGCCCTGCGGCGTCTCGCGCCCCCGGGCAAGTGGACCTGCGTCGCGGCCTTGCCGGTCGGGATGGCCGCGGTGGTCGCGGCCGGGGTCTACGGGAAGGCGGACGCGGGATGGGACAACGGCACCACCCCCGACGTGCTGTGGCTGGCCGGCGTGGCCGCGCTGGAGAAGTCGAAGCGCACGCACGAGGACATCATGGTGGAGCTGCGCTGGCTGCCGGCCGCGCGCTCGCCCGAGGCCGTCCCCGCGCTGCACCCGCGCCCGGCGCGCCCGCGCGACGTACTGCTCCTGGTCGACGAGTCGGTCCGCGGGGAGGACGTCTGCAGCGTGCCCGGGCAGGGGGCGGAGGCGTGCGAGAAGACGCCGTTCACCGACGCCCTCTTGCCCGACCGCTTCGGCTTCGCGCAGATGCGGTCGATCGACTCCACCACGGCGCTGTCGATGGTCACCATGATGAGCGGGCGCTCGCCGTCCGCCGATCGATCGGAGCTGCTGTCGGCGCCGCTCTTGCCCGAGTACGCGCACGCGGCGGGCATCGACGCCGCCTTCTGGACCTCGCAGAACCTGCTCTACGCCAACGCGGGTCGCTTCCTCGACGGCCTGCCGCTGTCCTCCTTCGTGTGCGGCACCGAGCTGGCGCCGTACGCGGACTACCTCGACGGGGCCGACGACGGGCAGCTGCTCGACCGCGTGCTGGCGGAGCTGCCGCGGCTGCGCGAGCCGTACCTCGCCGTGGCGCAGCTCTCGAACACGCACTTCCCGTACAAGGTCGACGAGCACGACCTGCCCTTCTCGTCGACGCGCGACTGGCGCAGGATGGACGCCTTCGGCCGGACGCGCGTCCGCTACTTCGACGCCCTGCACCGGCAGGACAAGCTGCTCGCGCGCTTCCTGCGGACGCTGCGCGCGCGTCCCGGGGCGGAGCGCACCGTGGTGGTGTTCCTCTCCGACCACGGCGAGCAGATCGGCGAGCACGGACAGACCGGGCACACCTGGAACCTCTTCGACGACGAGATCCTGGTGCCGATGTGGATCGACGCGCCGGCCGAGACGCTGACGGCCGACGAGGCGGCGCACCTGCGCGCCCTGCGCGAGACACCCCTCACGCAGCTCGAGGTCGGCCCCACCGTCCTCGACCTGCTCGGGGTCTGGGACGATCCGGCGCTGGCCCCGCTGCGCGGCCGGATGCTCGGAGCCAGCATGCTCCGCGGCGCTCCCCCGGCCGAGCGCGCGGTGGTGATGACCAACTGCTCGCGGCTCTTCTCGTGCGCGGTGCAGAACTGGGGGGCGATGAGCGGATCGCGCAAGCTCTTCGCGGCCGAGCACGACGCCGACTGGCACTGCTTCGACGTCGCCACCGACCCGGCGGAGATGGTGGACCTGGGCCGCGAGGCCTGCGGCGACCTGCGCGCGCTCGCCGAGGGCG
>DATBQU010000256.1:0-9118 GCA_036560665.1 Polyangiaceae bacterium | reverse complement strand
GTCGGGGAAGCTCGCGGTGCAGCCGCTCGACGTGGTGCTGATGGTGACGCCCGGTGGCGTCGGCGGACAGAACGCGTGGGACCCGGTCGTCACCGCCGGTGGCAAGAGCGTCCACATCCACGGCGGCCACATCGGCGATGCGTCCGGCAGCTGCGCGATGCAGACCGCCTACGCCATGCACGAGGTCTACGAAGCCACCACCGATCCGGGCGCGGCGGACTGCTGCGACGGCGAGGTTCCGGCGACGCCGGCCGGGGCATCGGGCTGCCTCGCGTGGAACTCGGGGTGCTCGATGGCGTGCCAGAAGTGGGGCCCCACCTCGTGCGGCGGCGACGGCTCGTACGGGCTCGCCACCCTGCAGTGTCCGCACGGGCAGTACACCTACCAGCGGGTGTCACCGGCAAGCGACGAGTACGGCTTCAAGAGCAACCAGTGCCTGCCGATCACGGTGCACTAGACCTAGAGCGTGACCACCGCTCCGCCCCAGGTGTACCCGCTGCCGAACGCCGCGAGCAGCACCGTCGAGCCGCGGTCGCACCGGCCGGCGCGCCATGCCTCGCTCAGGCCGAGCGGGATGGTGGCCGCCGTCGTGTTCCCGTAGCGGTCGATGTTGTGAACGGTCTTGTCCTCGGGGATGCCGAGCTTCTGGCCCACCATCTGGTTTATCCGCAGGTTGGCCTGGTGGGGCACGAACAGGTCGACCGCGCCAGGAGCCAGCTCCGCGTCGCCCAGCACCTCGCGCACGACCTCGGGCATCTTCTCCGTCGCCCAGCGGAACACCTGCTTGCCGTTCATGGCCGGGAAATGCTTCCCGGCGTCGAGCATCTCGTGGGTCAGCCGCGGCTCGTAGGCGCTGGCCGGCGCTTCGAGCCAGAGGTCGCGGGCGCCGGAGCCGTCGGCGTGCAGGCGCATGGCCTTGATCCCCTGGCCCTCGTGCGACGCCCGTCCGATGACCGCCGCCCCGGCGCCGTCCCCGAAGAGCACCGCCACGTCGCGGCCGCGATCGGAGAAGTCGAGCCCGGTGGAGTGCACCTCGGCGCCGACCAGCAGCACGTTGCGGTAGACCCCTGCGCGCACCCACGCGTCGGCCACCGAGAGGCCGTAGAGAAACCCCGTGCACTGGTTGCGCACGTCGAGCGCGGGGACCCCCGCCAGCCCGAGCTTGTGACCGAGGAAGCACCCCGAGCCGGGGAAGTTGTGGTCCGGCGAGAGGGTGGCGAAGACGATGGCGTCGACGTCCGCAGGCTGGAGCCCGGCGTGCTCGAGCGCCATGCGGCAGGCCGGGACGGCCAGATCG
This sequence comes from Polyangiaceae bacterium, assembly GCA_036560665.1. Classification (GTDB taxonomy): domain Bacteria; phylum Myxococcota_A; class Polyangia; order Polyangiales; family Polyangiaceae; genus Palsa-1150. The sequence continues at coordinate 7,821 of DATBQU010000256.1, read as the reverse complement.
CTCGCGCCCACGCCGGAGTGCTCGATGTAGCGCCGCTCGCGGATGCCGGTGCGCTGGACGATCCACTCGTCGGAGGTGGTCATGAGCTTGGCGAGATCGTCGTTGGTCACGACGCGCGAGGGGACGTGGTGGCCGATGCCGAGGATGGCGGAGCGGGGCTGGCGGTGCTGGCGGTCCTGCATGGGTCCCCTCTCTTGCGATGCGCCGCGCCCGGTCGACAAGGCGAAATCGACCGCCGCGGTGCGGCATCGGGGCGGCAAGGGAAATGAGACGAGGCGGGGCTATCCCCTTCGATACAATGAGGTCAAATGCGGATTCTCGCTTGTCTTGGGGCGGCGTCGGTGTGCGCGCTGCTCGCGAGCGCGTGTGGACTGGACACCGGGGGGCTCGCCGACGTCCCCGCGGACGACGGCGGGGGCGGCTCGACGCTCGACCACACCGCGTCGAGCGACGGGAACGGCTCCGGCGACGACACATCCGCCGGGCAGGACGGGGGCTCGGGCACGGACGGCCCCGGAAGCGACGGCCCGGGCAAGGACGGCACGACGCCCGGCGACAGCGGCTCGGCGGGCGACACGTACGTCGCGCCCGAGGTCGGCGCCGACACCGGCGTGCCGGAGACGAGCACCGGGTGCACGACCGGCAACGGTTGCTACGTCATCCCCTCCGGCTGGACGCTCGTCGCGTTCGCGGGCACCCAGAGCAACGCATGTCCCACCGGGTTCGCGACGGCACCGCCGGCGAACCTGGTGGAGGGCCCGAACACGTCGAACGGATGCGCGTGCGGTCAGTGTGCCCTTTCGCAGCCGCCGGCGTGCCCGGACGGGCCGATCCAGGACTACTACAGCTCGACCCAGCCGTTCGGCGGCAGCAACTGCGGCAACCAGGGGATGCCGAGCCAGAACAACAACAGCCCGGCGGGCCAGTGTCTCTCGGACATGTACACGGGGCCGAACCCGTTCACCTACAAGAGCCTGAGCCTGAAATACATCCCGCCGGCGGCGACCGGCGGGACGTGCAGCGCACCTGGCGTGACCAACACCGCCGGGGTCACGTACGCGGCGCACGATCGCGCCTGCACCGCCGACAGCAACGCGTCGGCGGGGTGCACAGGCAACCAGTGCACGCCGACGTTGCCCCCCACCTACAAGCCGTGCGTCGTGAGCGCGGGGCAGGTCGCTTGCCCCGGAGCTCCATTCACCGTGCAGCACGTCGTCGGCACCGCCGCCACGTACACCTGCTCGGTGTGCGGCAACTGCGCGGTCACCGCCGACTGCACCGGGACGATGAAGCTCTTCACCAACGGCGGGTGCACCCAGAACGAGCTCGACGTCGCCGCCGACGGCCAGTGCCACGTCGCGAACGCCCCGCAGGACAGCTACAGCAACTACGAGTACCAGAAGGCGCCGCCGTCGAACGTCGGGTGCAACGTCACAGGCTCGTCGAGCGCGCAGGGGGTGAGCCTCGCCGGCGAGGAGACGATCTGCTGCCCGCCCTGACGGTGCGAGACGCCCGCCTCCTAGCGGGACCGACGGGCGCGCCGCCGGCCGACGGCGCCGACGACGAAGGCGACGCCCGCCAGCGCTCCCCACGCCGCTCCGCCGTCGCCGAGGGCGCATCCGGAGCCGCATCCCCGCTTGCCCCCCGCCGTCGGTGAGGGCTCCCCCGCATCCTCGCCCGGCGCGGCATCGGTGACGGGCGCGGCCGACGCGGCTGCCGACGCGGCGGCGAGGATCGCCGCACCCCCCACCCCCCGCTGCGCGAAGGCGAGGTTGCGCGCGGCGAGCACCGGCGGGCTGCCCGATGCGTCGGGCCGGGCTCCCCACACGCCGCGCACCGGCGACGCGCAGGCGATCGCGCCCTCCCACGGGTGGCGGATGGCGTAGCGCGCCTGGAAGTTGTTCTGCGACGAGGGCCGCGCGCCCTGCTCGAGCTGGCCGTCGGTCCCGCGCGACTCGCGCCCGCCTTCGATGGGCTCGGCGGCGCGGAAGACCAGGTCTTGCCCGAGCGCCTCCTTGCCGTAGCGTGCGTGAAGGCGCGTGAGCACCCAGCCCATGGCGCTCGGGGCGAGGGTGCCGCTCTGCCCCATCGACAGCTCGAGGGGGTACTTCACCTTGGTCGGCTTCTCGGCCGTCGGGAACGACAGGTTGCCCACGCCACGGGCCATGCACTGTACGGCGGCGGCGTCCGGCAGATCCGAGCCGGCGGTGGAGACCGCCGTCACGTCGCCCGCCGGCGTCACGGTGAAGGACAGCGTGACCCGGCCCTTCAGGGACGGATTCTGGCGGAGCGCGTTCTCGTAGCAGAGCCGGAAGCGGCCGTAGTTCTGGCGCACGATCCGCTGGATGACCTCCAGCGGCATCGGGCCAGCGACGGTGGTGGCCCCCTGCCGGAGCACCGGCGAGCCGCCCGCGGAGGTGCCCCCCGCGAAGGACGGCGCCACGTCGGCGCCGAGGGTGGCGAAGTCCGCGGGGGTCAGCGTCGGCCCCGGGCAGGGATCGCACGAGCCGGGGCTCCAGGCGTACTCGGTGACGATGGCGCCCGGGTGCTGCTCGAGCGTGTGATCGAAGAGGTCGGCGTAGGTGCTGGCGAAGTGCTCGCGCGTCGCGTCGGGGACGTCGAGGTTGGTCGGGATGGTGACGTTCGGGTAGTTGGCGAGCTCGTAGCGCTTCTGCGCGAGGATGTGCACCACCAGGTCTTGCACGCCGCCGCTGTTGAGCAGGCCGAGGCGCACCGGCAGGCTGAAGGTGGGCGAGTCGTAGTCGAAGCGCAGCGGCGAGAGCATCGCCGCGCCGTTCTCGAACTTGACCTTGGCGGGGTCCACCTTGGCCACGAAGAACTTGGTCCCCTGCTCGACGTAGGGGCGGAGCACCTCCGCGGCCCCTTCGGGGATCCTGTACCCGCCACGCCGGAGCCAGGTGTCGAGACCGGCCGCGTCCTCCGCGCTGAGGATGACGATCTCGTACTCGGCCACCGTGAACTGCGCCTCGACCGTCACCCCGAGGTCGCCGCTGGCGTGGATGCCGCCGAGCCGCCCGCTCCCCGCGCCGAAGCCCACGCCGCCGATTCCGGCGAGGCCGATGCCCTGCGGGGAGCACGGGTCCTGCTCCCAGTACTCCACCAGCCGCGGCGCCGCGAGCTGGTCGACGCGATCGAACACGTCGGCCGGCAGCGTGCGCACGTTCTGCTTGGCGAGCACCACCGGCACCGGCACCACCATGGCGAAGCCCTCGGGCGGTCCCCGGTAGTGGTTCTGCATCGACAGCACGGTGTGGCTGCCGTCGCGCAGCAGCACCACCACGGTGGCCCCGTTGGTCAGCTTCGCGTCGGCGCCGCTCACGTAGAAGCCGCAGAACGCGGCAGCCAGCGGGGCGACGAGCACGAGGGCGGCGGCGAGCAGCGAGGCGACGAGGACGCGGGGCATGGCGGGCCCAGGGTAGACCTAATCGAGCAGGATCACGTCCTGCCCTTCGCCCCGGTACATCCGCTCCACCAGCGCGCTGCGGCGCTCGAGGACGGCGCGCTGGTTGATGTACCCCTTGTCGGTCACCTCGGTGGCGTCGATGCTCGGCGGCTCCTCCATGAGCAGCGCGCGGGCGACGCGCTGGCTGCCGTTGGGGTGCTCGGCGTTGTGGGCGCGGAGCAGCTCGCGCAGGCGCTCGCGGGTCTCCGGCAGGCGAGCGGGGGGACCCACGAAGAGCAGCACGCCGATGGCGTCGCGATCGAGGCCGGCGATGACGGCGTCGCTCGCGGTCGGCGCAAGGCGCGCCACGAGGGCCGTGCACAGCGCGCCGACGTGCACCCACGTGCCGGAGGAGAGCTTGAAGTCCTCGCCGATCCGTCCGTCGAAGACGACGCCCCGGGCGGGATCTTCGGGGTCGGCGAGCTTGCCGCCGTCGCCCATGCGCAGGAACCCCTCCTCGTCGAACGCCGTCGCCGCCAGATCCGGACGCCCCCAGTACCCCGGCGTGACGTTGGGACCCTTCACGCGCAGCTCGAGCTTCGCGCCCACCGGGGCCAGCTTGATCTCCGTCCCCGGCGCAGGCAGGCCGATGACTCCCGCGCGGTCGATCCGGAAGTGCACGGTGGTGGCCAGCGGCGAGGTCTCGGTCGAGCCCCAGGCGGAGAACATGAGCACCTTCTCGCCGCGCGACGCCACCGACAGCGCCTCCAGCCGCTCCCACAGCGCGCTCGGCAGCGACGCGGCCGCGTAGAAGCAGACGTCGAGCTCGCGGAAGAGCGCGTCGCGGAGCGACGGATCCTGCTCGAGCTTCGGCAGCAGGACGGCAAAGCCGCGCGGCACGTTGAAGGTGAGGGTCGGCGAGATCTCGCGCAGGTTGGCGCAGGTGCGCTCGATGAGGTCCGGCGTCGGCCGCCCGTCGTCGACGAACAGCGAGCCGCCGTGGAAGAGCACCATGTTGAAGTTGTGGTTGGCGCCGAAGGTGTGGCTCCACGGCAGCCAGTCGAGCAGGACCGGCGGCCGGTCGTGGAGGAAAGGCCACACCGTGGCGATGGCCTGCTGGTTCGAGCAGAGCATGCGCTGCGTGTTGATCACGCCCTTGGGCTCGCCGGTGGACCCCGACGTGAAGAGGATCTTGGCCACCGAGTCCGGACCGAGCGAGGCGTACCGTCGCTCCATCGCCTCGGTCGGCGTCGTCCGCAGCAGCGGACCGAGGTCGGTGACGACCGACGACGGCTCGAGGCCCAGCGCCGCGAACGCCCGCGCGTAGCGGTCTGCCTCGCCGGCGAACACCAGCCCCGGGTCGAGCGCCTGGTGGATGGCGCGCAGCTTGCCGAAGTCGCGCGACACCAGGCTGTAGGCGGTGGAGATCGGCGCCGCGGGGACGCCGGCCTGCATGGCCGCCATCGTGAGCAGCGCGTGATCGACGCCGTTGCCGGAGAGGATCATCAGCGGTCTCGACGCGTCGAGCCCGCGGTCGAGCAGCGACTGCGCCAGTCGATCGACGGCGTCCCGCGCCTGCGCGTAGGTGACGCGCCGCCAGCCACCTCCCGGCGTGCGCTCGGCCAGGAAGGTGCGGTCCGGCGCCTGGCGCGCCCAGTGGCGGAGCGGCTCGGACAGGTGCCGCGGGTAGTCGCCGAGCGCGTGCGCCGAGCGCAGGACGATCGAGCCGTCGGGGCGACGGTCGGTGTGGACGGCGGCGGGGGCGAGCCGGGGAGAGGTCATCGCCAGTCGATTCTACGGCGTCGGGATGGCCTGGACGAACGACAGCGCGCCCGGCTGCACGTAGAGGCTCGCCGTGCTGGAGACGGTTCCGACCGCCTTCGGCGTGGCACGGATGGTCAGGGAGCCGGGAGGCACGTTGAAGAAGAAGGCCAGCCCCGAGCTGTCGGTCGCCGTCGCCGTCGTGCTCAGCTCGGACGCGATGAAGTAGAGCTCTCTGGTCTGCGCGTCGATGGCGTCGGCCGCGAAGGACACCCCGGGGGCGCCGGTCAGCAGGCAGTCTTGCGCCACCACCGCCACCTGACCGCGCGTGGGGTCGAGCGTCACGTGCGCGACCGCGACCATGCCGTCGAGCGCGCCGGGGGTGAGCACCAGCATGGCGAGCTGAGCGTGCGGCTCGCTCAGCGGGAAGGACAGGAAGTAGAGGTAGTGCACCATCGCCTGCTGCGGCGAGGAGATGTCGAAGTACCCCTGGAAGCCGTACCCCGCCGCCGGCGCGTCGGGCAGCGCGAGCGTCACCTTGCCCGAGGCGTCGGTGCTCCCGGTGGAGATGGGGTTGGCGCAGGTGAGGTCCTCGCGATGGCAGGCCTTGGCGATCGCGCCGACCACGGGCGACCCGGTCGTGGACTCGTTCACGCTCAGCGTCAGGTCGGACGGACCCGGCGTGGGGAACGGCCACGTCACGCGCCCGAGGCAGGTCCAGTACGTCCCGACGTCGCAGGCGCTCAGGCACGTCGACCCCACGCCGAGCGCGAGCTGCAAGAAACCGCCGTCCGAGGTGGCGATGCAGGCGAACTGGCAGTCCGGCGTGTCGCAGGTGTACGCGCAGTGCAGCGCCTTCTCGCACTCGAGGCTGGCGCCGCACGCCTCGAGGGCGCTGCAGTTCTTGGCCGAGATGCAGTCCTGGCAGGCCTGAGCCGCGTCGGGAGCGGTGTACGCGCCCGGCAGGCCGCAGCTCACTCCGCACGGCTTCTCGCAGCCGGCGACGACGCACTGATCGAGGGTCGGCAGGTCGACGAAGTTGCCGACGGGATTGGCGATGACGCAGCCTGCACGGCAGCCGTAGTCGCCGCCGCAGCCGAGCAGACAGGTCTCGTAGCGGGCGCAGGCGGGGTCCTTCGCGCACGCGGCCGCCTGGTCGCAGCAGCGCTCGGCCACGCACGCCTGGCACGCGCCCGCCTCGACGCCCAGCCCGCAGGCGCCCCCCCCGGCTCCGTCCGCCGCGTCCGCGCCGTCGGTCTGCTCCGACGCGTCCGCGGCGGCGACGACGACCGCCCCGTCGATCGAAAGGAGCTGCTGGCAGCAGACCAGCGCGACACCCAGGAGGGAGGCGGCGACCAGCGCGACGGCCCGCGCCGCGCCCGCGCGGCGTCCTTGCATGACGTTCACAGTAGTCGGTTTTCCCTCGGGGGCTCGCCTTGAACGCGGGCCATTAGCGCGTATAACGGCCTCGAGGCAATGCCGGAGCAGGCCATCGAGGAGCGCGCGAGGGAGCGCGTCGGCACGACGCTCAACGGCAAGTACCGGCTCGACGGCCTGCTCGGCGTCGGCGGCATGGCGGCGGTGTACGCCGCCACGCACCGCAACAGCAAGCGCTTCGCGGTGAAGGTCCTCCACGCGGAGCTTTCGGTTCACTCCGGCTTGCGCACCCGCTTCATGCGCGAGGGGTACGTCGCCAACTCGGTGGACCATCCGGGCGCGGTCGCGGTCCTCGACGACGACGTGACCGAAGACGGCTCGGCCTTCCTGGTCATGGAGCTGCTCGACGGCGAGACGCTGGCCGAGGCCAGCGACCGCCACGGGGGCAAGCTGCCGATCCGCGCCGTCCTCGCGGTCGCCGCGCAGGTGCTCGACGTGCTGGCGGCGGCGGACGCGAAGCACATCGTGCACCGCGACATCAAGCCGTCCAACCTGTTCCTGACGCGCACCGGGCAGGTGAAGGTCCTCGACTTCGGGGTGGCGCGGCTGCGCGAGCCCAGCTCCGATCCCGCGGCGACGCACAGCGGGCTGGCGCTCGGGACCCCTGCGTTCATGGCCCCGGAGCAGGCGCTCGGGCGCTCGGAGGAGATCGACGGGCTGACCGACGTGTGGGCGCTGGGGGCGACGATGTTCGCCCTGGCCACCGGCGGTGCGGTGCACGAGGCGTCGACGCCCCAGGAGCAGATGGTGTTCGCGGCGACGCGCAGCGCGCGCTCTCTCGCGGCGGTCGATCCCGAGGTGCCCCGCGACGCGGCGGCCATCGTCGATCGTGCCCTGGCCTTCACGCGCTCGGCGCGGTGGGAGAGCGCGGCGGCGATGCGCGACGCGGTGCGAGCGGCGTACCGGGCGCTGGAGGGCGAGGATCCGTCGCCCGCCGCGCTGGTGTTCATGGCCTCGCCAGAGAAGGTCGCCATCCCCGACCCGCCGTCCCTGCACAGTCCGATGGCGTCCACCGTGCCGGCGACGCCGATCTCCCCTGCGCCCTTGCGCCTGGCGGACCCGCGGCCCAGCCCCACCTCGCTCGTGCCTACGGCGGGGCAGCCGCGGACGGTGACGTCGTCGCGGATGCGCGTCGCGGCGGGTGCGACGGCGATCGCGGTGGCCGGAGTGCTCGTCGGCGCGTGGGCGGGGACGAGAGGAGGGGAAGGGACGGCGACCGG
>DATBQU010000255.1:0-7717 GCA_036560665.1 Polyangiaceae bacterium | reverse complement strand
CCTTGCCCGCGATCGCGCCGCTGATGGTGTGGAGCAGGAGGAGCTTCACCGCCGTGGGAGAGCTGGTCATGGTCAGCGGCGAGGCCGTGGTGACGCCGAGGACGGAGAACGCGCTGAAGCCCCCGCGGGCGGCGGTGACGTCGTAGGGGCCGGCGGACAGATCGATGCTCAGGTGCGCGACGCCGGTGGCGTCGCTCGTCGCCTCGAAGACGGCGCCTGCGGTACCCTCCGCGCGTACGGCGAAGGACGCGCCCGGCGTGGCGGCGGAGCCGTCGCGAACGACGGCCACCGTGACGGCGAGATCGGACAGCGCGGGGCCCGGCTCCCCGCCCGCGTCGGACGGGGACGAGGTCGACGCGCCTCCGCAGCCCGCCCAGGTCACGGCGAGGGCGACGGCAGGCGTGAGGCGCCGCATCGCCCCAGCGTACCTCCTCCTTCGTGTCGCCCGTTTGTGGCGTGCATCTCGCTTGCGCCGAGCTACACCCGTGGCGATGCGCCGTCGCCTCGTCTTTCGCTCTCTCGTCTTCACGAGCTTCCTCGCCCCTCTCGTGGCCTGCGCGACCGGCGTGGACACCAGCGGTCCCCTCGACGACTCCGGTAGCCCCTTCGACGCCCGGCGCGACGACGCTTCCCCGGACACGGGCTCCGGCGAGGCGGCGGGCGACGACGCGAGCGGCGACGACGCGACCTCCGCCGAGGCGTCCGCCTCCGAGACGTCCACGTCCGACGGCGCTCCCCACGACGCCTCCCCGCACGACGGCTCCACGGCCGACTCTTCCAAGGCCGACTCCTCCACCAGCGACGCGGGCGGCGACGGCTCGGTCGTCGGTCAGCCGGCGGTGGGCGACCTCGTCATCACCGAGGTGATGTTCGACCCCTCGGGTACGGAGCCGCAGTCGGAGTGGATCGAGATCTACAACCTCGCCGCCACGGCCAGGCTCCTCAGCGGCCTCACGCTCCAGGACGGCCTGCCCCGCACCCACGTCATCGCGTCGAATCCCCAGGTCGTGGCGCCACCGCACGCCTACGTCATCCTCGCGCGCGACCAGGCGACGGCGGTCGCCAACCTCGTGCCGGCCGCCGCCATCGTCTACGAGTACGGCACGGGGCTGTCGTCCGGGCAGGGCATCCAGCTCGCCAACGGGACGACGGGCGGCGTGTCCCTGTGGAACGGCGGCACCGAGCTGACGAACGTGCCGTATGGCGGATGGGGCCTGGACTCCAACGGGCACGCCATCGAGCTCAAGCCGCTTGCCTACGCGGGCAGCGACACCAAGGCCAACTGGTGCCAGGCGCAGAATCCCTGGACGACGGGCTCCGACGACGGGACGCCGGGCGCCGCCAGCGACTGCCCGTAGTCAGCCGCCGGTCCCCATCTCCGCCCCGACGCCCCGCAGCTTGGGATCGAGGGCGTCCCGCGCCGCCTCGCCGACGAGGTTGAGGGCGACCAGGGTCGTCAGCAGCGCCGCCCCGGGGAACGCCACCAGCCACCAGGCTTCCGCGTGCGATCGGGCCTCGCCCATCGCCTCGCCCCACGACGCCATCGTGTCGGGCGAGCCCACGCGCAGGAAATCGACCGCGGCCTCGATCAGCACGACCGACGCCACGCCGAAGGCGGCCGCCACCAGGGCCGGCCCGATCGCGTTCGGCAGGGCGTGGCGAAGGAGCACGCGCCCCGGGGAGGCCCCGAGGGCGCGGGCCGCCGTCACGTAGTCCGTCCCCAGCGCGCTCAGCACCTCGGCGCGCACCAGACGAGCCAGCTCGGTCCAGCGGGTGAGGGCGATGGTCCAGAGCAGCGTCGCGGTGGTCGGGTGCGGGACCAGGGCGCCGACGACCAGCACCAGCACCAGGGTCGGGATCGCGCTGAGCGACTCGACCGCGCGCGCGACGAGCGCGTCGATCGGCCCGCCGACGAAGCCCGCCAGCGCCCCGACCGCCACCCCGATGGCGACCAGCGCCAGCGACGCCAGCAGCCCGAGGCCGAGCGCGGTGCGCGTGCCGTGCACCACGCGCGCGAAGAGGTCGCGTCCGAGAGAGTCGGTGCCCAGCGGGTGACCGCTGCTGAGCGGCGGCAGCAGCACCTCGACGTCGTCGCCTGCCTCGGTCGGCCCCCGGGTGACGAGCGGCGCCAGGAGCCAGTCACCCGGCCCGCGATCGCGCCGCATGGCCGCGCAGTCCACGCCCGACAGCGCCGCCGGGTGCGTGACGTTCGGCAGCAGATAGACCGCGCCGCGCCAGCGGCAGGCGACGGGCAGGTCGCTCGCCAGCACGTCGGCGAAGATGGCCACCAGCGCCAGGCACGCCAGCATCAGCGCCCCGGCGCGGGCCAGGCGGCTGCGCAGCAGCTGCGCGAGCGCGATGCGCGTCATGGTCACGTACGGCGCCGCGACGTGGCGGACCTCGACCAGCGAGGCGCGCACGCCGCGGCCGGCCGACGGCTCCTTGCGCCGCGACAGATCGATGGCGACGCTCGGCTCGTGCGGGAAGCGATCGTCGCTCACGCCGTCCGTCCTCCCTGCCGTCGCGCGAGCTCCTCTCGCACCCGGGGATCGAGCGCGCCGTAGGCCACGTCGCTCGCCACCAGGCCGAGCGTCACCGCCACGGCCGAGGCCAGCACCACCGCCATCAGCCACGCTGCGTCGTGCGCCTCGATGGCCCGCAGCGTCTCGAACCCGACGCCCGGCAGACCGAACACCTCCTCCACCACGAAGGCCCCTCCCAGGAGCACCGGCAAGTGAAGCCCCGCCAGCGTCACCGTGGGCATCAGCGCGTTGCGCAGGGCGTGGACGACTGCCACCCGCCACGCCGACAGCCCCTTGGCGTGCGCGGTGCGCACGAAGTCCTGCCGGACGACGTCGAGCATCGCCGCCCGCTGCCAGCGCGACAGCGTGGCCACCGAGCCCACCGCCAGCGCCGCCACGGCCAGCGTGACCCGTCCTCCGCTCACCGCCTGGCCCACCGTCAGCCGGCGCAGGACCTCCGCCACGGCGAAGGTGGGCGTCGCGTAGAGCACGAAGAGCACGGCGCCGCTGGCCAGGTCGAACGCGCGACCTTGCCTCCACGCTCCGAGCGCGCCGATGGGGACGGCCAGCGCCCAGCTGAGGAGCATCGCCAGCGCGCACACCAGCAGGGTGATCGGGGCGCGGGCGCGCAGCTTCTCGGCGATCGGCTCGCCGTCGATGGCGCTCACGCCGAGCTCCCCGCTCGCCGCGCGCTTCATCCACTTGCCGTAGCGCGTCTCGGTCACCACCGCCACGGCGCGGGCGGCCCCGTCGAGCGCGACGAAGTCGGTCTCGTGAACGAACCACCACTCCTGCCAGTCGGCGACCGCGCGGCGCGCCTGCTCGCGCGTCGCGTCGGCGGCCAGCACGGGCCCGCGCTCGGTGACGTGGCTGGCGATGCGGGTGAGCCGCTCCAGGGCGACCCCGTCGGTCGTTCCCGCCATGGCCACGATGATCTCGGGCAGGGCGAACGTGTCGAGCGAGAGCAGGTCGTTCTCGCGCAGATCGCTGCCGTGCTCGACCAGGCGTCCCACGGCACGGTCGACCGCGGTGGACGTGAAATCGAGCGCCCTGTCGTCCCAGAAGCGGCTCCAGAACAGCGCCGCGGCGCCCGGGCGTCTCAGCTCGTCGGCCTGCGCCAGCCCCATTCGCTCCGCCACCGGGGCCAGGGCCACGGCCACGCGGCCGCGCGCGTCCGGCGGGAGCGACTCGACCTGGGGCAGAGCGTAGGGCAGCGCCGCGCCCCCGAGGCGCGCCAGCTCGCGCGCCGCGGCCTCGTGCCGGCCGTCGCCGGACGCGAGGTGCCCGAGCGCCTCGAGCGTGCGCGACCGCACGTCCTGGGGGTTGGCGTTCACGAAGCGCGGCAGATCGAGGAAGCGCGCGCGATGCGCCTCCTCGACCAGCGGGTCGTCCGTGCCGGGCGAGCCCGGATCCGGCGCCAGCGTCGTCACGAAGAAAAGGACGAGGCTGGTCGCCAGCAGCGTCGGGATCGCCCAGAGAACGCGGCGTAGGGCATAGCGGAGCATCGCCCGTCCGGCACTATCGCACGGCGGGAGAGCAGGCGAGTGGGGCGAGCGGGAGAATCGGCGGTCGTCTCCGTGGCCCTTGCAAGGTCGCCCCCCCTCGATGCATACGCCTGGGGTACATGGACCTCGCCGAGCTTCGCGAACGCGCCGCCCGCTGGATGGCCGAAGACCCAGACCCCCGCACACGCGAGGAGCTGAGCGCGCTGCTCGCCCGGCCCGACCTGGCGGCGACGGATCTGGCGGACCGCTTCTCCGGGCTGCTCGAGTTCGGCACGGCCGGGCTTCGTGGAGTCCTCGGCGCGGGCCCCAACCGGATGAACCGCGCCGTCGTCGCGCGGGCCACCTGGGGTCTGGCGCAGGAGCTGCTGGCCAGCGTCCCGGGCGCGGCCGAGCGCGGCGTCGTCGTGGGAGGGGACGCTCGCCGCATGAGCCGCGAGCTGTCCGAGGACACGGCGTCCATCCTCGCCGCGGCCGGGATCAAGGTGGTCCTCTTCCGCGATCCGGTGCCGACGCCGCTGGTGGGCTTCGCGGTCAAGAGCCTGCACGCGGCGGGGGGGGTGGTGGTGACCGCCAGCCACAATCCGCCCGAGTACAACGGCTACAAGGTCTACTGGGAGAACGCGGCGCAGATCATCTCGCCGGTCGACGCGCGCATCGCGCACGCCATCGGCCGCGCGCCCCCGGCCAACCAGGTGGTGCGTCCGTCGCTCGACGAGCTGCGCGGTCGCGGTCTGCTCTCGGACGCGCCCGTCGCCATCGAGCGCGCCTACCTCGAGGCGGTGCGCGCGCTGGCGGTGCACCCCCGGGCGGGGGACCGGTCGCTGCGCGTGGTGTACACGCCCATGCACGGCGTCGGCGACTCGCTGGTGCGCCGTGCCCTCGAGCAAGCGGGCTTCGCGCAGGTGACCAGCGTCCCCGAGCAGCAGAAGCCGGACGGCGCGTTCCCCACCGTCGCCTTCCCCAACCCGGAAGAGCCCGGGGCGATGGATCTCGCCTTCGCGCTCGCCCGGAAGATCGACGCGCAGCTGGTGCTCGCCAACGATCCCGACGCCGACCGCCTGGCCGTGGCCGTGCCGGAGCCGGGCGGGGGCTTCCGTCAGCTCACGGGCAACCAGGTCGGCGTCCTGCTCGGTCACTACCTCCTCACCGAGAAGGCGGCGTCCCGGCCGCGCGTGGTCCTGGCGTCCATCGTGTCGTCCCCGCTGCTGGGCCGGATCGCCGCCTCGTTCGGGGTCCGCTACGAGGAGACGCTCACCGGCTTCAAGTGGATCGCCAACCGCGCCATGGAGCTCGAGCGCGAGGGGCTCGAGTTCGTCTTCGGGTACGAGGAGGCCCTCGGCTACTGCGTGGGCGACGTGGTGCGCGACAAGGACGGCATCTCGGCCGCCGCCCTCGCCGCCGAGATCGCCGCCGTGCTGCGCGAGCGCGGGCAGACCGTCCTGGAGGCGCTCGACGGCATCGCCCGCCGCCACGGGGTCTTCACCAGCACCCAGGTGAACGTGACGCGCAAGGGCGCGAGCGGCCTGGCGTCCATCCAGGCCATGATGGACCGTCTGCGCGCCTCGCCGCCCGGCCGCATCGGGGACGACGAGGTGGCGGCCGTCTGCGACTACGACAAGCAGGTGCGCACCGACACCCGCCAGGGGACCACCAGCCCGCTGACCCTGCCCCGCAGCAACGTGCTCACCTTCGAGCTCGCCTCGGGCAGCCGCGTCATCGCCCGCCCCAGCGGGACCGAGCCGAAGGCGAAGTTCTACATCGACGTCCGCCAGGAGGTCGGCGCGGACGAGCCCGTGGCCGCCGCCGCCGCCCGGGCCACCGCCACCATGCGCAAGCTCGCGGACGCCTTCAAGACCCTGGCCGGAGCTTGACAATCCGCGCCTTTGCCATCATCTTCCGCGCCCCGATTCCGGCAGGCTCTCATTCAACCGTCGCGCCCCCGCCCTCGAGGCTGTGGCCCTCGGCCCGTCCGGAGCGGAAGCGAGAGGTGGCGTCATGCCGAAGATGAAGACGAGAAAGGCCGCTGCAAAGCGGTTCCGCGTGTCCGGCAAGGGCCGCGTCCGCCGCCCGAAGGCCGGCGGCAACCACGGGATGCAGGAGAAGTCGCGCAAGCGCCTCCGCCGCGTTCGCAAGAACGACATGGTCGACTCGACGATGCAGAAGCACGTCAAGCGCATGCTCCCTTACGGTTGAGAGGACGACGCCATGCCCCGCGCAAAAAAAGGATTCAAGGCTCGCCGCCGCCGCAACCGCATCCTGAAGCAGGCCAAGGGCTTCCACAGCGCCCGCTCCCGCCTCTTCGCGTACGCGAAGGAGGTGGTGATGAAGTCGTGGGTGTACGCCTACGCCCACCGCAAGCTCCGCAAGCGCGACTTCCGCCGTCTCTGGATCGCCCGCATCAACGCGGCGGCCCGCCAGAACGGGACCACGTACTCGCGCCTGATGCACTCCCTGAAGAAGGCCAACGTCGGCCTCGACCGCAAGATCCTCGCGGACCTCGCGGTGAGCGACGCGGGCGCCTTCGGCGAGATCGTCAAGACGACGAAGTAGGCACGTCACGCCACGGCTTCCCCCGGTCGCGTCCTCTGCAACGCTTCCGCGCAAGGACGCCAGGCAAGAGAAGGAGGTTGCCCTGCAGCTCTTTCCTTGGCGAGCTTGGCGTCCTGGCGGCTCTCTCCGCTAGTTCCACATCCTGGGATCGGTCGCGGGGGGTGGGATGCGCTGCGCCAGCGGCGTCGTCCGTTGCGGCGTCGCCGGGGCGCGCTGCGGGGCGAACCGTTCGCGGGCGTTCACGAGGAGCGACCATCCGAGGAAGACGGCCAGACCGAGCACGGAGTGAACGCGCAGCGAAACGCGCATGGGACGACCTCCAGGAAAAAGGATGCCGGACCCCGCGCAGCCGTTGCGCGCCCCGCGCTCCTCGTCCGGCCTCATCCGGCCTCACCCGCGGATCGTCACGGCTTGGCTTCCAGCACGAGGTTGAACGGCGTCTCGGTCGCGCGCCGGAAGCGCTTGAAGCCCGCGGCCCGGACGACCGTGGCCAGCCGTCCCTCGCCGGCCTGCGCGCCGAGGGCCAGACCGACCTCCTGCGACTTCGACGCCGGCGTGCAGATCATCGTCGACGCCGAGTAGTAGATCCGCCCGATGGGGTTCAGGTTCTTCTCGAGCTGGTCGTGGGCGAACGGCTCCACGATCATCCACGAGCCCTCGGGGGCCAGCGTCGACAGGACGTGGCGGGCGGCGCCCTCGGGGTCGCCCATGTCGTGCAGGCAATCGAAGAACGCGACCAGATCGTAGCCCTTGCCCGGGAACGTCTTGGCCGACGCCACCTCGAAGGTGATCCGATCGCCGACCCCGGCCGCCGCCGCCGCGCGCCTCGCGGTCTCGATCGAGTCCGCGTGGTAGTCGTAGGCGTGGAACGTGGCGCGCGGAAACGCCTTGGCCATCAGGATGGTCGAGGCGCCGTGGCCGCAGCCGACGTCCGCGACGCGGCCGCCGGCCTCGAGCCTGTCCTTGATCCCCTCCAGCGCCGGGATCCACGAGCCGACGAGGTTGCCCGCGTAGCTCGGGCGGAAGAACTTCTCGGTGCCCTCGAAGAGGCACGTGTCGTGCTCGTGCCAGCCCAGGCCCTGCCCGGTGCGGAAGATCTCCGTCACCTTGTGCTCGTCCTTGAACATGCTCATCGCGATG
>DATBQU010000254.1:0-14751 GCA_036560665.1 Polyangiaceae bacterium | reverse complement strand
CACCCCTCTGCTTCGGCGAGTGGTCCTTCCTGCAAGAGAGCTACCTCTCTCTGACGAGAAGGATGCCTCGCTCGGCTTCAGAGACGCATCTCTCCCACGAAAGAGAGGCCTCCCTCGGCTTCAGAGATGCGTCTCTCCCATGAAAAAGATGCCTCGCTCGGCTTCAGGGATGCGTCTCTCCCATGAAAAAGATGCCTCGCTCGGCTTCGGAGATGCGCCCCGGAGCGAGCTACGGCACGGGATGCTGGAACTGGTCGCGGACCGCCCCCTGGTCGTCGATGACGGTGCCGGCGAGCTGGCCCGGGGTGACGTCGAAGATGACGCCGTGGAAGAAGCCGCCGCTCGCCACGCGCTGCGAGCAGTAGCTGCGGCCGGTGTTCGCGTCGACGTTGCCGATGGCGCCGCCGCCGCCGGCCGCGGTCACCAGGGTGAGCCCCGTCGTCTCGAACCGCTCGTAGCCGTGCATGTGCGCCTGGATGACGAGCGGCACCTTGTACTGGGCGAAGAGCGGCTGAAGCTGCGTGAGGACTACGGGATCGTCGCCCGTGTCGCCGCACGTCCAGAACGGGCGGTGCAAGTACACCACCGAGAAGCGGTAGCCGGGCGTCTGCGAGACCTGCTGGAGCCGCGTCGCCAGCCACTGCATCTGGACGCTCGCCGGATCCATGGCCTGCTCGGTGTCGAGTGCGAAGAACCAGACGCCCCCGGACGAGAAGTCGTAGTAGGCGTCCGTCCCGTCGAAGCCCGCCCCGCCGAAGAAGCGCTGCGTGTACTGCTCGTACTTGTCGGACGGCTCGCCGGTCTGCTGGTCGCCGTCATGGTTGCCGATGGCCGGAAAGAACGTCCCCTGGCGGAGCAGCGGAGCCATGCGCAGAAACCAGAGCGCGTAGGTCTCGACGAACGAGTCGTAGTACTCGATGTCGCCGCCGTGGACGGTGAAGTCCGGGTTCTTCGGAAGGACGTGAGACAGAACGTTCGTGGTGGAGAAGCCCACCGAGGGGTTGGTGTCCCCGATGGCGAGGAAGCGAACCGGGTCGCCCGGCGCGCGGCCGGTGCAGAACCGGCCCGCCATGCTCGCGTCGGCGTCGAGGACGTACCGGTAGCAGGTGGCGGGGGCGAGCCCTCCCAGGGACGCCTGGTGCATGTACCAGGTGCCGGCGTAGTCGGGAGGCGCCGCGGCGTTCAGCGCGCGGTACGTGTTGTTGGTGACGAAGGGGGTCTCCACCGCGTCGGCGTGCGCCTGCGCGCCGCCGCTCTCGGGAGCGTACGAGAGGCCGGGAGGCGTCCCCGGGCGGCACGCTTCCCACTTGACCACGGCGCTGCCCCCGTCGGCGTGCAGGACCCAGGGCCCCTTGCTGATCCCGGTGCCGTCGCAGGGGATGCCGCCGTCGTCGCCGCCGGCGTCGTCGCCCGTGGCCGGCGTCGCGGAGCCCTGCGAGCCGCACGCGCAGAGCCAGGGGAGGCACGGGAGGCAGCAGAGCGCGAGCCGCGCGAGCAGGCTTCTCACTTGCTTTCAGCCTAGCGCAGCTCGGTCCAGGTGGCTGACGTCGGCCAGTCGAAGGAGCATCGCTCCGCGATCGCCGAACTCGAAGGTCGTCAGCGACGCCGTGGGGCAGGCGACGCGATCGCGGAACCGGCCGAGCGGTACCCCCAGGAGCGCGCAGACGATGACGCGGATCGTCGCCTTGTGACT
The DNA here is from genome assembly GCA_036560665.1 of Polyangiaceae bacterium. GTDB lineage: Bacteria > Myxococcota_A > Polyangia > Polyangiales > Polyangiaceae > Palsa-1150. The sequence continues at coordinate 13,058 of DATBQU010000254.1, read as the reverse complement.
CACGAACATGACCTTGCCGTTGGGGTGCTCGCGGCGCGCCCGGAGCAGCGCAGGCAGGGCCCTGGCGGCGATGGCGAAGGCGCTCTCCCCCCCCGGCGGCGAGACCAGCGCCGGATCCTGGGTCCAGGCCGCGAACATGTCGGGATCGCTCTGCTTGATCTCGCTCTCCTTGCGGCCCTCCCAGGCCCCGTAGGCGATCTCGCGCAGCCCGTCGTCGACGATCGGCTCGAGCTTGCACGCCCGCAGGATGGGCTCGGCCGTCTGGCGCGCGCGGAGCTTGGGGCTGACGTAGACGGCGGCGAGGCCGAGCTTCGACGCGACCGCCGCCACCGCGTCGGCCTGTCCTCGTCCGCGGTCCGTCAGCGGCGGGTCGATGTCCCCCGCGAAGTAGCCCTCGGCGGCCTGCATCGTGTCTCCGTGGCGGACGAGGTGGAGCGTGAGCATGCGCCCCATGGTACCCGCGCTATGCTCGCCCGGGTGAGCGTGCCCTCGTTCGCGCTGTTCGACACGGCCATCGGTCGCTGCGGCCTGGTCTGGACCGAGCGCGGGATCGCGACGGTGCAGCTGCCCGGCGCAGACGACGCGGCCACGAGGGCGCGGATGCTGGCGCGCTTCCCCGGAGCGCGAGAGGCGCGCCTGCGGGGCGACGCGAAGCGCGCGGCCGACGCGATGACGGCGCACCTGGGGGGGACGCTGGACGCGCTCGAGGCGATCGAGCTCGACCTCGAGGGTATCCCCGCGTTCCACCGCCGGGTCTACGAGGCGCTGCGCCTGGTGCCACCCGGTCAGGTCGTCGGCTACGGCGAGCTGGCCGCGCGCGTCGGGTCGCCGGGGGGCGCGCGGGCGGTGGGGCAAGCGGTGGGGAAGAACCCGTTCCCCATCGTCGTCCCCTGCCAGCGCGTGCTCGCGGCGGGGGGGCGTCCCGGCGGCTTCTCGGCGCACGGTGGCCTGGAGACGAAGCGGAAGATGCTGGCCATCGAAGGCGTGGTGCTGAGGGGCGTCACCGCCCCCGCGGCAGCGAGCTTCGATGCGCTCGAGGCGGCCGAGCACCTGTCGAGGAGCGATCCGCGCCTCGCGAAGATCATCGCCCAGGTGGGGCCACCGGCGCTCCGTCTCGCTGCTGCGCGAACCACGTTCGAGGCGCTGGCGGAGTCGATCGTCTACCAGCAGCTCACCGGCAAGGCGGCGGCGACGATCCACGGGCGCCTCTGCGCGCTCTTCCCGAAGAAGCGCGTCCGGCCGGAGTCGCTGCTCGCCACGCGCGACGAGCTGCTGCGCGGCGCGGGCCTCTCGCGCGGCAAGATCCTCGCTCTGCGCGATCTCTCGACGCGCACGCTCGACGGCACCGTCCCTTCCGTCCGGGAGCTCCATGCGCTGAGCGACGAGGCGATCGTCGAGCGACTGGTGAAGGTCCGCGGCATCGGACGATGGACGGTCGAGATGCTGCTCATCTTCCGCCTCGGGCGGCCGGACGTGTTGCCGGTGGGCGACTACGGAGTGCGCCACGGCTTCCAGCTCGCGTATCGCAAGCGAGCGCTGCCGACCCCCAAGGAGCTGGCGCGCCACGGCGAGCGGTGGCGGCCCTTCCGGACGGTGGCCAGCTGGTACCTCTGGCGGGCCGTCGATCTCTCGCGCCAGGACAAGAGCGGGGGGCGGGCCTAGTCGCTAGGGTCTCAGGTCGTCGACCCTGGGCGCTCCCTTGCCGAGCACCGTCCGCGCGACGATCTCCGCCGCCACCGCATCGTCGGGCGCGAAGGCGTGCAGGTCCTCCACCACTCGCCCCACCAGGTCTCGGTCTCCGCTCGCGGCGACGTCGAGCGCGCGCGCACGCAGCAGGTACGCGGCGGAGCCCGCCAGCTCCGGGTCTCGCGCGGCGATGCGCGCCAGGCGCTCGCGCTTGGGAGCGAAGGCCTCCAGAGCCCGGCGTCGATCGCTCGCGCCCCGCGGCTCCGGCTCGAAGCGGTCGAGCAGTGCAATGGGGACGAGGTGCCTCCCCAGCGTGCGTCCCCAGCGCGGTTCGTACGCCATCGCCAGCGGGCGCTCCGAAGCGAGCGACGAGAGCGACGCCTCCGAGGGCGAGCCGTTGAGCTCGAGGTCTCGCCAGAGGGGGACGAGCGCCGCGTCGCGCGCCAGGACGCGACGCGCGAGCGCGCCGTGAGCGAAGGTCGGCACCACCGCGACGTCGCCGCGGAGCGAGCCGCGCGCTCGCGCCGATGCCGCCCGCGTCCACAGGCGACGATCGGTCACGAGGACCACCGTGCGAGGCGGGAGCGCGCCCCAGGCAAGGTCGTCCCACGCTGCGGCCGCTCCTCGCGCGCGCGGGAGCGAGCGCACCAGGGCCTCGTCGGCCGAGTCCGCCGGCAGCGCGAGCTCCAGGATCAGGACCATGGCCGCGCTCGCGCGTGCGAAGGGCAGACGCGCCTCGGCGATGGCGCGCACGATGGCTTGCATCGCCACCCCCGCCAGCGCGCACGACGCGGCGGTGGCGGCGAGGACAGGGGCGCCGAAGCGAGTGGGCCCGACCGGCGCCCCCGCCCACGACGACGCAAAGCCGACGACCACCACCGCGAGCAACCCCGCCGCCAGCGGACGGGCCCGGGGGACGAGCGCTGCGACGACGACCCCGCCCACCGCCAGGGCGCCCAGCATCGGCCCGAGCTCCGTCCGCACGAAGGTGCCCGGCGATCCCGCCAGCGATGCTCCGCGGTCCCCGGCCCAGGCCTCGCCCAGAGCTCCGAGCAGCGGCGCCCCGGAGGCGCGGGTCCTGGCAAGCGCCAGGATCCACGGCGCGAGCCCGGCGAGGAGGCAGGCCACGATGGCGCGCGCGTCCGCTCGCCACGCCGTCACCAGCCCGCGGCGGACAGCCGCGCCGGCGCCGACGAGGGCCGCGCACGCCACCAGGGCCGTCGCGCCCACGAGCGGCTCGTGACCGAGCGCCAATCCCAGCGCGAACGCGGCGCCCCGCCACGGTGGGCGGCTCCCGGGCGCGGCCGCACGCGCGAGGGCGGCGACCGGCAGCAGCACGAGGAGCGCCCCCGTCGTCGACCCGGCCGTGGCCCCCGCCTCGAGCTGCCAGGCCGGAGCCACGACGGCGGCTAGCGTCGCTATCGCCGCCGTGAGCGCCCCCAGTCGCGGCGCATCGGCGCAGGCGGCGGCGATCTCGCGGGCCAGGAAGTAGAGCGTCACGCCGGCGAAGGCGGCCACCAGCGCGCCCCCCATGGCGGCGCGCGCGTCGCGTGTCCCCAGCGGGGCCGCCGCGAACAGCGTCCCCACGGCGACGTCGAGCGCCCTCCAGGGCTGGGCGTCGAGTCCCAGGACGCGGGCCACCCCCGCGTCGTGCGCGGCGTCGGCGACGTCGCCCACGTGCGACGCCGTGAGGCACGCGGGTGCCAGCGCGCAGAGCGCGAGCATCGCCGCGTCCGTACGCTTCCCCGGGTGCATTCCCCGCGCGACGTTACTCGCGCCGGAGGGTGCGGGCCGCATTTTTCGTCGCGCGAGAGCGGCCAGGAACGCGGACGTGTCGTATAAGCAGAGGCCCCATGGCCCGATTCATCGACGAGCTGAAGCGCACCCACCACTGCGGCGAGCTTCGCGCCGCCGACGAGGGCAAGAGCGTCGTCCTCTTCGGCTGGGTGGCGAGCTACCGCGACCACGGCGGCTGCGTGTTCATCGACCTGCGTGATCGCGAGGGGATCACGCAGCTGGTGTTCGATCCCGAGCTCGGTGGCCACGGCGACCAGCCGCGTCTGGCGCACGACGTGGCGCGGGCGCTGCGGAGCGAGTGGGTGGTCGGCATTCGCGGCGTGGTGAAGAGCCGCGGCACGAACAAGAACCCCAAGCTCTCGACGGGTGAGATCGAGGTGCACGCGGTCGAGCTCGAGGTCTTCAACAAGAGCGAGACCCCGCCGTTCGAGCTGGCCGATCAGATCGACACCGGTGAGGAGAAGCGCCTGCAGTACCGCTACCTGGATCTGCGCCGCGCCCCCCTCCAGAAGGCGCTGCGCGTCCGCCACCGGATCACCCAGGTCACGCGTCGCTACTTCGACGAGCAGGGTTTCCTCGAGCTGGAGACGCCCATCCTGGTGAAGTACACGCCGGGCGGCGCGCGCAACTTCCTCGTCCCGGCGCGAATGGCACCCGGGAAGTTCTACGCGCTCGCCGAGAGCCCGCAGCTCTTCAAGCAGCTCTACATGGTGGCGGGGTTCGACAAGTACTTCCAGGTGGTCAAGTGCTTCCGCGACGAGGCGCTGCGGCTCGACCGCCAGCCGGAGTTCACGCAGATCGACGTCGAGATGAGCTTCGTCAACCAGGACGACGTCTTCCGCGTCATGGAGGGTCTGGTCTTCCGCGTCTGGAGCGAGGTCCTCGGGGTCGACCTGAAGGAGCTCTTCCCGAGCGGCCGCTTCCCGCAGATGCCCTTCGAAGAGTCGATGAGCAAGTACGGCAACGACAAGCCGGACCTGCGCTTCGGCCTCCCCCACGCAGACCTGACGGACGTGGTGATCGAGCACGGCGGCGGCGGTGTGCCCTTCTGGAAGCCGATCGCGGACAAGTTCGCGAGCGGTGAGTATCGGCGTGATCTCCCGGCGGAGATCGTCAAGGCGCTGCGCATCCCGGCGGACCTCGCCGGGAAGCTCTCGCGCACCGAGGTCGACAAGCTGGAAGAGTTCGTCAAGGGCATGGGCGCCAAGGGCCTCGCCCGCGCGAAGGTCGACGCCGGGGGCAGCTGGGTGCAGTCCCCGCTCGCCAAGACCATCACGCCGGAGCTTCGCGCCGCCATCGGCGCCCGCGTGGGGGCGAAGGACGGAGACCTGCTCCTCTTCCAGTTCGGGCGGGCGAGCACGGTGCAGACGGTCCTGGCCAACCTGCGCATCCACCTGGCCAAGCGCCTCGGCCTCATTCCCGAGAGTGGGCACGGCGGGAAATGGAACTTCCTGTGGGTGGTCAATCCGCCCCTCTTCGAGTTCGACGAGGACGACAAGAAATGGGTCGCCGCCCATCACGCCTTCACGCGTCCGCACGACGACTGCGTGGAGCTGCTCGACCGGGATCCGGGCAAGGTCCTGTGCTGGCGCTACGATCTGGTGCTCAACGGCTTCGAGATCGGAGGCGGTTCGATCCGCCTGCACGACCCCGCGGTGCAAGCCAGGGTCTTCCGTGCGCTCGGCATCTCCGACGAGGAGGCCCAGCGCAAGTTCGGCTTCCTCCTCGAAGCGCTGCGGCTCGGCGCGCCGCCGCATGGCGGGATCGCCGTGGGCATGGACCGGCTGGCGATGCTCCTGTCCGGTGCCGAGAGCCTGCGCGACGTCATCCCCTTCCCCAAGACCCAGAAGGGGACGGACCTCATGACGGATGCGCCGAGCGGGGTATCGCCCGAGCAGCTCGCCGAGCTCCGCATCCGGGTGGTCGAGCCATCGTGAGGCGGTGGGCGGTGCTGGCTGGGGCGATCGCGCTGACCTCGTGCGACGAGCCGTCGGTGCACATCTACTCGGGTCAGCTCTACGAGCAGGCGGCGGGGTGCCTCGATCCGTCGACGGGGATCGACGTCATCTCGGGCCAGTCGACCGGCGACAATTGCCCTCCGGCGTGCCTGGTCGCGACGTCGAACGGACAGACGTTCGTGTACGTGTCGACGGTGTGTCCGCCCTATCCGCCGGGATTCGCGACGGAACAGGCGGATGCCGCGGCGGACCCGAACGACCCCTGCGTGGGCGCGTTCGCCGCGCTGCAGAGCGGCGCCGTTTGCAGCGCCCAGGCCGATGGCGGTGCCGACGCGACGGCGGAGGCCGGTGGCGACGGCGGGGCAGAGGCGGCCGCGGATGCGCCGCCCGACGACGCGCCGGGTGGCGAGTAGCTTCAGCGCTCGAGGAGCGCTCGGAGCGCCGCGAGCGGGTCGAACCCGAGAAGCGCACCCACGTCCTTGCCGGTGAGCTTGGCGACCCGGGAGCGCGCCGCATCGAACATCGGCCCGATCGCCGCGAGCGGCGCGATTCGCTCCGTGAGGACCCGCAGGGCGCGCAACGCGTAGCGCGCCCCGTCGAGCCCGAGCGCCACCCCCACCGCGGTCGGCATCGGCGCGACGACCACGTCGCGCACGGCCACGGCGCGGCTCCACGCTCCGGGGCTGCCGTCGGTCTGCAAGGCGCGGAAGCGCCCCACCTCGGCGAAGCAGCCGAAGTCGAGCGGCGCATAGCGGTCCTCCACGGCACGCGCGAGGTGACGGTAGTCGCGCCGCCAGTCGCCGGAGAGCAATCCGAGCGCCGGGCGCAGCTCGTCGGGGCCGGCGATGACGTCGAACGCCGCTCCTCGCCGGCGAGCGACGAAGGACGTCCAGAGCCCGTCCGCGTCGAACAACCCCAGCGCCACGGCGTGACCGTCCGAGCACAGGGCATCGAGCGTGCGGCGGACGACGGGTGGCGTCGGCACGGGAAGACCTCGCAGCCGCTGCGGCCACGAGGCGATGGCTCCCTCGCCGATCATCTCCCGGGCGATGCCGACGAGGAGCAGCGACTGCGCGGTCAGGTCGTCTCCCCGGCGCGCGCGTGCCCCGAAGCGCTCCATCACCTCGTCGAGCGCGCCCAGGCGCAGCCCGAGGGCCCAGCTGGCGCGATGGGCGCTCGCGAGCTGCCCCAGGGCCGCGGGCTGACCGGTCCGGAGCGCGAGCGCGCGCTCGTCCGCGCGTCCGGGAGGCGGCACCGCGGACGCCGGGTCGAGCCGGCCGTGGCGCGTATGCAGGAGCTTGAGGATCTGCCCGTCCTCGTGGACGACGATGACGCCTCCACGCGGCCGGGTCGGCTCGCGATCGGGGGTAGCGCGGGGCTGCCAGAGTCGCACGAAGCGAATCCAGTCCTCGGTCGTCCAGCCCTCGAATCGCACGTCCTGGGTGAGCACGGCGCGCGCGAGCATAGCAGCCGCGTGCTACGGGTTGGGCGCGTGGACGCCGAGGAGCTGTTCGTCCGATTCTTCTTGCCGCTCTATCCGCCGGACGCGCGGCGCGATCTCCCGCGCGCGCGCTCGGTGGACGCGAACCCCGGGCGCAATCCGTCCATCGTCGCGCACCTGAGCGAGGCGGCCGGTCAGCTGGTGCAGAACGCCCCTGCTCTGTTCGGCGTGGATCTCGGGCTCGATGGCAGCGACGCCAGCGTCCACCGCCTCGGCGCAGCGCTCACCCGCGGGCGCCGAGACGCATGGGCGGCCCAGGGCACGCCGGGAACTCCCGAGAACGTACTCTTCAACGTCGTGGTGCACGGCGCGGCCTACGTGGGCGCCTGTATTGCGACCAACCACGGAGGCACCTGGAGCGTGCGCCGCCCGCTGTGGGAGAGCGTGGTGCGCCTCCGTTCCCGCGCGGGTGAGGCCGACCTCGCCATCTTCCACTGGTGGCTCAAGTCGCTGAGCGACGATGCGCAAGCCGTGACGCTGGCGGACCGGTACCGAGCGCACGTGGAGATTCCGACCGCCGACGCCGAGGCGCTGCCGGTGATTGTCTCGCCGGACCGCCCCCTGCCTCGGCTGAAGCAGCCCCGGTACGATCTCCTGCACAAGTACCTGCGCGCACACGTGCCCGAGCTACGCGACCTCGGAGAGCATTTTCCCAGCGCCGAGCGCTTCGCGGAGCTCTCGCTCCGCTGGATGGACTTCCTGCTCGTCGGCGGCGGGCGCCTCGTGCTCATGGCCGGCGCGTCTCCTCACGGCCTGCACCTCTTCTGGGTCTCGTCGGCGGGGTTCGAGAAGAGCGCGTTCTTCGCGTGCGACGCGTTCCCCGATCCGGTGGTCCGCGCCGAGGGCGACCGCGTCGTGGCGATGACGAGCGAGGCGGGGGAGGCCCGTGTCCACGAGATGCTCTGGTGGGGTCCTTGAACCTGGTCTACGTCGGCGCCCACCAGCGCACGCACAGGTCGTCGCTCGCGTGACGCACCGCCATCGGGGGCGCGATGGCGGGCACGGTACCCGGGGCAACCGGAGCGGCGGGCTTCGGGAGCAGCGTCAGCGACAGGGGCCGGCGCTCGGCCTCCGGCCCGCACAGCGTCGCCTCGGCCCGGGTGATCCAGGGCTGGGGCTCGGAGGACACGATCTGGATGCGTCCGAGCGTCAACGGAAGCCCGCCGATGATCCCGAGGCGCACGACGAGGTCGTGGGCCCCCTGAGCGTCCGCCGCCGGCGGCGAGAGCAGGCTGCGAATGCGGAGAGCGGCCGCGTCGCTGAGCGCGTAAGCATGCCGCAGCTCGGAGTCCCTCACGTGCAGCACGACGCCGGCCATCGTCGGACGCCCGAGCAGGAGACGGGAGCTCGGTGTGTGCCGCACCGCGGGCTCGACGAGCACGGCGTCGCCTGGATCGTCCGGACGCGACTCGAGCGCGCCGGGAGCCAGGGCCACCAGCCGTGCATCCACTGCGATGGGGGTCCCGGGCGCGCCGAAGGCGACGTAGAGGTCGAGGCCGCCCGACTGCCACTCCCCGCGCGGCAGGCTCACCTCTTCCACGACGACGACACGGTCCCGCGCGGCCTCCACGCGGACACGCGCCACGCTCGGGAGCATCGGCAGAGGCGGCGCCACGTGCTCCGGGGCGTGCGACGGAGCCCGCGAAGGGGGCGGCCTGGCGTGCGGCCCCCCGAAGATCGGCAGCGAGATGGCGAAGGCGGCGGCAGCGCGCCTCATCCGAGCGCTCCCTCGAGGGCGCGCGCGATCATCTCGACTTGCGAGACCAGCGACGAGGCGTCGACCGCCTGGTGGGCCGAACCCGCGGATGCGCGCAGGGTCGCCCAAGCCCGCGGGTTGCTGAACCAGTCGACGTCGAAGCTGTCGCGCATCGCTTCGGAGAGGAGGTGGGACTCGGCGAGGGCCACGAAGCGCGCCGCCTCGTCGTCGCGCGCGGGAGGCCAGGCGCCACGGAGACGTCCGTCGAGAGGAACGCCGAAGAGCCGGGGGCCGAGCTCGTCGAACAGGTCACGTGGGGCGGGCGCGGCGTCGTCGCCGAGGAGCAAGCGCGACGCCAGCAAGCGGACCTCGAGGAGCGCGGTGCCGGCGAGGACGCGCGCCTGAGCGCTCGCTGTCCTGCGACCGACGCCGAGGGCGCGCGCCTGCCAGGTCGCGTCCGCCGTCAGCCTGGCGAGGAGGAAGCCCATGCGATGGGCGGCGCGAGAGCCCGGTTCGTGTGCGAGCGCAAAGGGCACGCCGGCGGGCGGCGACGCCAGTCGCCAGGAGAAGCCGAAGGCGTAGAGCGCGCGGGCGAAGCTCGACGCGCCGAGCGCGAGGGGGAGCGGCGGCAGCACGAGCGGCAGGCCGATGGCGGCGCTGCCCATGACCTCCTCGAGCCAGCGTCGTCCGAGCTTCGCCGGCCAACCGTCCGCCGCCTCGCGGGCCACCGCCGTGTGCAGGACCTCCGCCACGCCTCCGCCAGCGCCGCCACCAGCACGGTACCGCTCCCTCCGGACTGCCTCCGCGAGGTCCTCGGTCGCATCCAGCAGCCGGCGTGCGGCCCTGCGCAGCGTCTCGGGGTTCGTCCCCGCGATCGCCTCCCATGGGTGCGACACGCCGAGGCGGCGCGCGACCTCGACGCGCCGCTCGGCGGAGCGGTGGTTCACCGCGGCCACCTCCGGCGCAGCGCCGGCAGCAGCGTCCAGCCACAGGCTCGTTTCGCCGGCCGTCCTGGCGGCCGGCACGCCGCGCCACGCCTCGCGCCAGCTGACGGGCCGCGCCTGTTCTCCCGCCAGGCGACCGGACGCCTGGGACGCAGCACGGGCCCAGGCTAGCTCGTCAGGCCGGCCGATTCGCGCCTGCACCAGCAGGTACACCCAGCGCCGAAGGGCATCGCGCAGCGCTGCGTCTGCAGCCGTCGTCTCGAGCTGACCCAGCGCGTCCCAGGTGGCCTTACCTGCCACGCGGCGCACGGCCTCGAGCGGATCTTGATCCTCGTGAGCGCCGGGGTCGTTCGCCATCGCAACGCGCCACCGCGAGAGCGCCGCCCACCCGCGCGCCACGTCGCGGTCGACCGAGGCCAGGTCCTCGACGCGCGAATCAGCCATGGATCGTCGCGCGTGATGTGCTCGGCGAACCGTGCGCGAGCGCGACGACGATCTCCCCCTCCGCCCGCGCCATCTCATCGAGCCGCGCCGCGACTCGCGCGCGGTCCTCGCCCGCGGCGCGCGTGGCCAGGTCGACGAAGGTACGGTAGTGGCGCGCCTCCGCCGCGAGGAGCTCGCTCCAGAGGGCGTGGAGCGCGGCGTGCTCGGGGGCCCGAGCGGTCGCGTCGGCGAGCAGCCTGAAGCGCTCGCACGAGCGCGCCTCGATGAGGGCGCCGACGAGCAGGCGATCGACGAGCGCCGCCGACGCCCACGTCTGCCGCGGCAGCTCGTTCGCCGCTCGCCGCAGCTCCGCTGCGTAGGTGTCGGAGATCGGCGGTCCCAGCTCCACTCCGCGCGCCACCAGGATCGACAGGACCCGCTGGAAGTGGTCGATCTCCTCGCGTGCCAGGTCCGTCAGGGAGCGCACGAGCTCCAGGTCCCCCGGGTAGCGCGCGGCGAGCGAGAGCGCGTTCGACGCGGCCTTCATTTCGCAGTGCGCGTGGTCCACGAGCACTGCGTCGACGTCGCGCAGGGCCTGAGCCGCCCAGGCATCGTCGGTCGAGGTCTTCAGGCAGAGCATCGCCGCTTGCTCTTAGCACGCGACGCCCGGATCACAGGCCACGCGCCCGGCGTCGGAGACCGAGCCGCCCTCCGAGCGCGGCGGGTGGCACCGCGATGACGACGCTGAAGAGCGCTTCGAGGAGGACCCCGCCGCGCCACGCCAGCGCGACGGCGATGAGCGCGGTCGACAGTCCGGCCAGCGCTGCCTCTCGCACCCCGACCCCCGCTGCCCCCCACCGGCCGACCAGATACCCGCCGGCCAGCGCCGACAGTCCGAGGCTGACCGCCAGCAGGACGACACCGGCAAGCTGCCCTCCGGGGGTCGTCCCCAGGCGTGCGGCGACCGCGGTGGCCAGCCAGGACAGCGGAAGCCAGACCGCGAAGATGGCAACGGTCCCGAAGCCGACCCACTGCCAGGGCGGCCGCACCGGGTCCTCCGACCCCTCCTCCATGGGCGCCTTGAGCACGGGCAGGCGACGCTTGGGCTCCACGCGCGACAGCGTAGCGCGCCCGTGGTACCTCGCGCCCCTGATGCACGGCGCCCTCGATCCTGCCGCCGCCCGGAGCGTCGTCCGCCTCCGCGTCCGGTTCTGCGAGACGGACCTCATGGGGATCGTTCACCACGGCAGCTACCCTGCTTATCTCGAGGTCGGGCGCGTCGAATGGCTGCGACGCCGCGGTGTGTCCTATGCGACCTGGGCGGATCGCGGGCTGCACCTGGCGGTGGTCGAGCTGTCGCTGAAGTACTGCGCTCCGGCTCGCTTCGACGACGAGCTGGACGTCGAGACGAGGCTCACCGAGATCCGCGCGGCGAGCGTGCGCTTCGACTACGTGCTGACGCGGGGCGCCGACGGCGCCGTGTGCACCGAGGGCTCGACGCGCCTCGCCTGCGTCGACGGCAAGGGCAGCGTGAGGCGATTTGTCGGCGAGATGGTCGAGGTCTTGTTGCGCCGCGAGTCGCAGGACTAGGGCAGGTTCGAGCCGCGATGGGTTCGCCTGGAGTGGCGGCTCGCGATACGTTTGCTTCGATGGCCCCCGCAGGACTCGCTGACCCTTTCGGCCTGGTGGGCGCCGTGGTCGAGCGGCAGTTCCGGGTGGACGCCCTGGTCGGCGAGGGGGGCTTCGGCGTCGTCTACAAGGGATGGCATCTGACGCTCGAGCAGCCCGTGGCCATCAAGGCCCTCAAGATGCCGGACGCGCACGACGCGCGGACGCAGGCGACCGTCCTCGCCAGGTTTCGCGAGGAGGCCAAGCTCAGCTACGTGCTCTCCCAGGCGACGCTGAACGTGGTCCGCACCATCGACTTCGGCGCAACGACGGTCCCCACCGGAGCCTGGGTGCCCTTCGCGGTGCTCGAATGGCTGGAAGGAGAGACGCTGGCCGAGGAGCTGCGGCGGCGCCGGGCCCAGGAGATGCGCGGGCGGCCGCTGGCAGAGGCGATGAAGCTGCTCGAGCCGGGCGCTCGCGCTCTCGCGCTCGCCCACCAGCGACGCGTGGCTCACCGCGACGTCAAACCCGGGAACTTCTTCGTCCTGGCGCCCGGCGCGGCGGCCGGAGGCGCCACGCTCAAGCTGCTCGACTTCGGGATCGCCAAGGTGATGCGTGAAGGGTCGACGGCGAGCGGGACCACGTCGAGCGGCCTCTTGTCGTTCACGCCACAATATGCGGCCCCCGAGCAGATCGACCCGAGGTACGGCGGGACGGGGCCCTGGACGGACGTCTACGGCCTCGCGCTCGTGCTCCTCGAAGTGTTGACCGACCGCGCCCCCTTCGACGCGGTCGACCTCGCCGGCATCGTCGGTGCGATCATCGATCCGGCTCGCCGGCCGACGCCGCGCGGCCGCGGGGCCGTCGTCCCGGAGGCGGTAGAGGCGATTCTGGCCCGCGCGGTCGCGGTCGACCCGCGCCAGCGGTTCGCCGACGCGGGACAGCTCTGGGACGCGCTGGAGGTGGCAGGCGCACGGGTGGCGACCCTTCCCCCTGGCTCGATGCAGGCGGTCCACCCCTCGTACCTGCCGCCCATACAGCCCGGCCCGCCACCGCCGCCGTTGCCGCCGTCCCCCACCTCGGCGCGCACCGCAAACGTGGTAGCCCTGGTGCTCGGGACCGGATTGACTCTTCTGGTCCTGCTCGCGCTCGCGACGTGGATCGTGACCCGGCGCTGACGGTAGACTGACGCGCACATGCAGCCGCTCTCGCTCGCGCGCGCCTCGATGCTGCTTGCGCTGGTGGCGCTCGCGGTGGCTTGCCACCGCGGAGGATCCGCGCGGCTGGAAGGACACTGGCGCGGCGTCCGTGCCGAGGGCGTCGGCGCCGAGTCGCAGTCGGCAGCGAACGCGTTCGCGACCGGGACCGAGCTCGAGGTCAAGGGGGATGCAATCACCGTCTCGACGCCCAGGGACAAGCAGTCGGGCAAGTACAAGGTCGTGAAG
>DATBQU010000253.1:0-2203 GCA_036560665.1 Polyangiaceae bacterium | reverse complement strand
TCTGCCTCCGCGAGGGGCGCCGCGCCGCGCGGTTCGTCGAGGCCTCCCGCCACCCCCCGACCCCCGTCCGGGCTCTTCGACGGTCGGGAGTGAAGCGCTCGCCGCGTTGACAGGCGGCGCGGAGGATCCACATTGCCAGGGAGCGCGTGGCGTGTTGCCCGCGCCTGTAGACCCGCCGGGAGCGCTCAGCCCCGGCAGAAAAGGTGACGAAAATGCATCCGTTTGCGTGGTGGCACGCGCGCAGTGGCGCGCACTGTGGTGGGGGTGGTGGTGAAGGCGCGGGCTGCGGTCCGCACGGCGGCGGTGGGCCCTGGCACGGCCGGCGCGGAGGTCCGCCGTTCGGCGGCGGTGGCGGTGGGGACGAGCTCGGCGGCGGGAGCTTCGGCGTCCGCAGGCCGCTGAGGTTCCTCGCCTTCAAGCTCGAGCTCGACGAGGCGCAGGTCACCGAGCTGGCGGCCATCCTCAACGAGCTCAAGACCGAGCGCGCGCAGGCCGCGGTCGACGATCGGCGCACCACGTCGGCCCTGGCCGACGTGATCGCGGCGGACTCGTTCGACGAGGCCAAGGCCAAGGGCGCGACGGGCGAGCGCGTGAAGAGCGCCGAGCGCGTGCAGGACGCGGTGGCGCGCTCCCTGGGGCGTATCCACGCGCTGCTCCGGCCCGAGCAGCGGGGCAAGCTCGCCTACCTGCTGCGGACCGGCGCGCTCAGCATGTGAGCGCGCACGCTTCCGCATGGTGCCCGGCCGGGCGCGTGGTATCCCTCGCCTCGTGAGGTTGTGCGAGCTCGGTCCGGGCGCCGTCGCGGTGCTGGCGGCGTGCGGCCTGGGGGCCGCGGGCGCGTGCAAGCACGAGGAGATGGCCTCGGTGGCGCAGTGCGAGAAGCTCTACGACCGCTTCGTCGACCTCGAGCTCTCCGAGGACCCCCGGGCGCCGGCCATGAGCTCGGAGGATCGCGCGCACCTGCGCGCCAAGATCGCCAGCGACGCCCTCGACGACGCGGACGTGCAGCAGGTGAGGAAGCAGTGCACCACCGAGGTGACCGAGGGCGAATACAAGTGCGCCATCGCGGCCACCTCTTCCAGGGCCTGGAACGACTGCATCCAGTAGTGTGCTAGACAGCGCCGGCCGTGAAGTTCGTCGACTCGTGCGAGGTCAAGGTCGTGGCCGGGGGCGGCGGCAACGGGTGCGTGGCGTTCCGCCGCGAGAAGTACGAGCCGCACGGCGGACCCTCGGGGGGCGACGGCGGCAAGGGGGGTGACGTCGTCTTCGTCGGCGACGAGGGCAAGACCACGCTGCTCGACATCGCCTGGCAGCACCAGCTGCTGGCCGAGCGCGGCGAGCACGGACGCGGCAAGGACCAGTACGGCAAGGCCGGCAAGGAGCTGGTCATCCACGTCCCGGTGGGCACGCAGGGCTTCGACGCCGACACCGGCGAGCTCTGCTTCGACGTGGACGCGGCCGCCAAGCGCGTCGTCGTGGCGCGCGGCGGCAGGGGCGGCCGCGGCAACATCCACTTCTCGACGCCGTACGACCGCGCACCGCGTCGCGCCGATCCCGGCGAGCCGGGCGAGGAGAAGAAGCTCCGCCTCGAGCTCAAGGTGATGGCGGACGTGGGTCTGCTCGGCTTCCCCAACGTCGGCAAGAGCACCTTCATCCGCGCCGTGTCGCGGGCCAAGCCCAAGGTGGCGGACTACCCGTTCACCACGCTCATCCCCCACCTCGGCGTCGTGCGCGTGGCGGAGGAGCAGAGCTTCGTCCTGGCCGACATCCCCGGCCTCATCCCGGGGGCGGCCGAGGGCGTCGGCCTGGGCATCCGGTTCCTCAAGCACGTCGAGCGCACGCGGGCGCTCCTGCACCTGCTGACGCTGGACCCGACCGAGGGGCGCGAGCCGGTGGCGGACTTCGACGCCATCAACCGCGAGCTCGAGAAGTTCGATCCCGAGCTCGCGAAGCGGCCTCAGATCGTCGCCATGAGCAAGGCGGATCTACCGGAGGTCAAGGAAGCGCACGCGAAGCTGAAGAAGAAGTTCGCCAGGCGCGGCATCGAGCTGCGCCTGGTGTCGGCGGCGACGGGCGAAGGGGTGCGCGAGCTCCTCTTCGCCCTGCACGCGCTGATCAGAGGTTGATGTCGTAGACGCCGCGGAGGCCGAACGTCAGCCACTCGTGCATCGCCGTCTGCTGGATGCTGCAGCTCTGGCTGCTG
>DATBQU010000252.1:0-12775 GCA_036560665.1 Polyangiaceae bacterium | reverse complement strand
GGATCCGGCGCCTGCACCTCGGCGGGCGCCGCCTGCGCCACTGGATCCGGCGCCTGCGCTACGGGATCCAGTGCTTGCGCGTCGGCAGGCGTCGCCTGCGGCGCCGGATCCGCCGCCTGGCCCTTCGCAAGCGTCGCCTTGGTTGCCAAGTCCATCGCCTGCGCCTCCGCAGACGCCGCCTGCGACGCTCGATCCGGCGCGTGTCGCTCCGCAGGCGTGGCTTGCATCGGCGGATCCCTCGCCCGCGCCTCCGCGGGCGTCGCCCTGGGTGCCGGCGAATGACGCACCGTGGTGGTGACAAGAGCCCCGCCGCGCCCCGGAAATCGACACGCGCCGCGACGATCTTCCGCCGTCTCGCAGCCCCCGGAGATCGTTCGAGAAGAGGCCCCGGCGACCCTCGCGAACGGGTCCCCCGCGTCGCCTGCAGGGTGACACGGGTGACATTTCACCAATGGAGGGCGAGAGGCAGCGACGCCGGGCACGGTGCCCGTTCTCGCCGTCCTCGTGTGGAGGCTGCCATGACCATGACCAAGAAGACCCTGAGCCGTACCGACCGCGTTGCCGCCGATCAGGCCATGATCGACGGCACGACCGCGAACCAGGCGAAGCTGCCCGGTTCGTTCCCCCTCGGGAGCAAGACGATCACGCCTCCCGAGGTGATCCAGGTGTACGAGCAGCGCCTCGTCACCGCGAGGGCCGCCGTCGCCGCCGAGGCGGCGCGGGCCGCCGCGGTGAAGGCGGACCAGGACATGCGCGCGCAGACGAGGGGGCTGACGCTCGAGTACAAGCGGTTGATCCTCGCGATGTTCGCGGGGTCGCCCGACGTGCTCGGGACGTTCGGGTTGAAGCAGACCCGGCCGACGCCGCCGTCCGCGGCGACGAAGGCGGCGGCCGCCGCGAAGGCCAAGGCGACCCGCAAGGGCGTCAAGGCTCCGGCGCCGGCGCCGGCGCCGCAGGGGACGCCGGTCGCGGCGCCTCCGGCTTCTGCCGCGACTGCGGCGACTGCGGCGGGTAGCGCGAAGTCTCCGAGCTGACGCGCGCAGGAGGTAGCGAGAAGGGGGGCGGCGCTCGTCCGGGGCGCCGCCCCCCGCCTCCGCCCGCAGGCCGATCGTGAGCATGGCAACGATCGGGGGCGCCCGCCCCGCGCGGCGGTAGACTCCGGCCATGCGGTCTTCCCCCTTCTGGCTTCTCGGCGCGCTCCTCCTCGCCTGCGGCGGCACCACCGTGACCATCTCCGACGGGGGCGCCGACAGCGGCTCCGGCAGCGGCGGCAGCTCCGGGAGCGGCAGCGGCTCCGGGAGCGGCAGCGGCGGCTCGAGTAGCGGCGGCTCGAGTAGCGGCGGCTCGAGCAGCGGCGGCTCGAGCAGCGGAGGGTCCAGCAGCGGAGGGTCGAGCAGCGGCGGCTCCAGCAGCGGCTCCAGCAGCGGCGGCGGCCCGACGTGCAACGACCTGCTCAACCAGATCAACCAGCTCCGGCCCGGCGCCGAGGTGTGCTGCCCCACGTGCAACCACGCGCCGTGCACCGTCGTCGTCGACGACCTGTGCTGCCCGCTGACGGTCGACATGCAGGGCTCGAACGGCGTGGTCGCCTTCGAGAACGCCGTGCAGCAGTTCAGGCTGGCCAAGTGCATCTACGGGTGCCCCGCCATTCCGTGCCCGGTGGCGCCGAGCAACACCTGCGATCCGGGCACGTCGATGTGCAAGGAGTGAGCAGGGAAGGGGCGCGCCGGCGCCGACGTACGAGGGGGCATCGTGTCTGCCCATCGCCGTCCCCTGCTCCTCGTCGCCCTGTCCACCTCCCTCTGCGGCCTCTGGGCCGGCGCCTGCACGACGACCAACAACATCACCACCATCGAGACGGCGACCGACGGCGGCGGCGACGCGACGCAGGGCATCGACGCGAACGGCGGCAACGACACCGGTGGCGGCGGCTTCGACTCGACCACCGGCGGGGACACCGGCGCGGGGGACGACGCGTCCGGGGGTGGCGACGGCCACGTCGTGAAGAACGACGGCGGGAGCGACGGCGGCGCGGACACGGGCAGCGCGGGCGACAGCGCCTCGGCCGTGGAGTGCGGCGCCCTGCCGACGCTTCACCAGGACGAGGCGGGCACCATCTTCTGCGGCTTCGACTTCGACGCCGGCGTGAACCTGGTGTGCCCGGTGGGCCAGGAGTGCTGCCTGGGCGGCGCGATCGATCTCGACGCGGGCGTCTTCGCGCCGCAGTCGTGCGCCACCTTCGGCACCGCGTGCACCAACCCGCCCGACGGCGGCGCCATCGCCATCGAGTGCGGCCAGAACGCCGACTGCACGGCCAACGGCACGCCCGCGGGCGCCGTGTGCTGCCTCCAGGGCGCGACGGCCCCCGCCGTGGTCCCCGGCTGCGGGTACTACCGCGCGTCGCTGGGGACCGCGATCGCCTGCGAGGCCCCGCAGACGGGCGGCACGTGCGCGGCGGGCGAGGTGCAGATCTGCTCGAGCAACGTCGATTGCCCCTCGGGAAAGACGTGCACGCCCACGAAGTGGAAGATCTTCCAGGTGGGCTTCTGCCTGTAGTCTCCAGGCGACGCATGCCGCCTCCGCGCGAGCACACGACCGAGCGCCTCCTGCTGCGGGCGCCCCGCGAGGACGACGCGGAGGCCATCTTCTCCCGCTACGCGTCGGACCCGGAGGTCACCCGGCTGCTCGGCTGGCCGCGGCACCGGTCGGTCGACGATACGCGCGTCTTCCTCGCCTTCGCCGACCGCCACTGGCAGGACGGGACCGACTACCCCTACCTCATCGTGTCGCGCGCGGACGGCGTGCTGCTCGGCGGCACGGGGCTCACCCCGGACGAACCGCACCTGGCGATGACCGGCTACGTGCTGGCCCGGGACGCGTGGGGGCGGGGCTACGCCACGGAGGCCGCGCGGGCGATGGTCGACCTGGCCTTCGCGATGCCCGAGCTGTGGCGCCTCTACGCGTACAGCCACGTCTCGCACGCCGCCTCCGAGCGCGTGCTCGCCAAGATCGGCATGACGCGCGAGGGGACGCTGCGGAGGCACACCGTGTTCCCCAACCTGGGGACCAGCGAGCCGCAGGACGTGGCGATGTGGGCGCGCGTCCGGCGGGATAAGCTGCGTCCATGAGGCCGGGGGTGAAGCTCGCGTATCTCGTGCTCCCGTGCGCGCTCCTCGCCGCGGCGTGCGCGCCGGCCGGCTCTCCGCCGTCCGCGCCGGTGATCTTGCCCGCCTCGGGGGGAGCGGGAGGGAGCGCCGTCGATTCCCCCGCGCCGGGCGCGACGTCCGCCGCTCCCGCCGGCTCGGCCGCCGCCGCCGCCGCCGCGCCCGCGCCCTCGTCCTCCGGCCCTCCGTGCTCCAGCGCCTGCGTCGGCAACGGTACGCCCGAGCTCGCGGCCGCCGTGCACGATCGCGCCGCGCAGGCCAAGCCCTGCTACAACCGGGCGCTGACGCGCGACCGCACGCTCCGCGGCACCATGCGCGTGCTGGTGCGGCTGCGCGACGACGGGAGCGTGTGCGAGGCCCGCGTGCTCGCCAGCGACATGCCGGCGGAGACCAGCGAGTGCGTGCGCGGTCTGCTCGGAGGCGCCAGCTACCCGCCGCCGCGCGACGGCTGCGTCGACGTGGAGATCCCGATGACCTTCCAGCCGCGCGACGCGGCGGCCACTCCCGCCCCCTGAGGGGCGTGATTACGTTGCGCGCCATGAACTACGCACGCTCCAGCCCGCTGGCCGGAGCTCGCGACACCGCGAGCGACGCCCTCTGGGTGACCTACCGCTGGATGACGGCCGGGCTGGCGACCACCGGCCTGGTGGCCATGGGAGTCGCGAGCTCTCCGGCCGCGCTCGAGCTCCTGCTGGGCAACCGCATCCTCTTCTACGTCCTGCTCTTCGGGCAGCTCGGGCTGGTCTTCGCCCTGAGCTCGATGGCGACCCGCGTGAGCACGGGCGTGGCGGCGCTCATGTTCTTCGCCTACGCGGCGCTCACCGGGGTCACCTTCTCCACGCTGTTCCTGCTCTACACGGCGACCTCCATCGCGGCGACGTTCTTCGTGACCGCGGGCGCGTTCGCCGGGCTGTCCCTGGTGGGCTTCTTCACCAGGCGCGATCTCGGCGCGGTGGGGCGCTTCGCCGTCTTCGCGCTCATCGGCGTCATCATCGCCTCGGTCGTCAACATGTTCCTGCGCAGCAGTGGGCTCGACTGGCTCATCACCATCGCCGGCGTGCTCCTCTTCGCGGGGCTGACCGCCTACGACACGCAGCGCCTGAAGACGATCTTCCGGCAGGGCGGGACGCACGCCAACCTGCCGCTGGTCGGCGCGCTCACGCTCTACCTCGACTTCATCAACATGTTCCTGTTCCTCCTGCGGCTCATGGGCAACAGGCGGCGCGACTGAGCCGCGCCGCGCCGCCCGCGGGTGCACGAACGCCACGCCAGGCGCTTCTGCCCCGCGCCGCGGCAAGGGCCGGCCGGGGCGGCTCACCCTCCGACCCGCCGGTGATCTGCACCCGATCGCCGCGCGTCCCCGGTTCGGGTCGGGCGGCCCGAACGTTGCGAGGTGGTGCTCCAAGAAACGGAGCGTACCCATGTCCATCATCGCCTGGATTCTGCTCGGCCTGGTCGCCGGCTTCATCTCCAGCAAGATCGTCAACCACCGGGGCGAGGGATTCCTCGTCGATGTGCTGCTCGGCGTGGTCGGCGCCGTCGTCGGCGGCTTCATCTTCGGCCTCTTCGGCGCCTCGGGCGTGACCGGCTTCAACGTCTGGAGCCTGATCGTCGCCACCATCGGAGCCATCGTCGTGCTCGGCATCAAGCACGCGCTCACGGGGCCGCGGCTGGCAAGCTGAGGCGAGCGCGCCCGCGCAGGGGGGGGCCGTCCCTAGGACATCCAGCTCGCCACCGTGCGCGTCGCCTGGTTGACCACCTCGCGGGCGCGCGCGTGACGAGGCGACATGGGTCCCGCCGGGTGCAGGAAGTCGAGCATGAACCGCTGCTGGCGCCGGCTCAGGGCATACGCGCCGCGCAGCCGCTGGCCCGGACGCAGCCCGCTGTCCTCCGCCATCTGCTTGATGACCTGCTCGTGCAGGCGCTGCGCCGTCGCCCCCAGCTCGCGGTGGTCGATGCCCAGCGCCACGAAATGCGGGTCGAGCAGCTCGCCACCTCCCACCGTGAGCAGGAAGAGCTCCATGTTGAACATCCAGTTGTGCGCCCGCTCCAGCCGCGTGGCGCGCGCGAGGAGGGTGGGCAGGTACATCACGCCGAGGGCCACGTGCCGTGACTCGTCGCGCTCGACGTACGCCAGCAGATCGCTGAGCACCGGCTCGATGCCGGACGCCGCGACGCGCTTGAAGATGGCCAGCGCGAGGTTCTCGACCAGGAGCTGCATGCCGTAGAGCTTCTCCAGCACCGACGGCGTCTCCAGGATTCGCACCAGCACGCGCCGCCCGAACGGATTCAGCGGCGGCAGCGGGATCTTGGCGCGCGAGAAGTAGTCGCGCAGGACGGTGAAGTGGCGCGCCTCGTCGAACACCTGCCCGGTCGCCGCCATCTTCGCGTCCACGTCCGGCAGAGACCGCGCCAGGTCGGCGGCGATGTTCCACGCGGCGAGCTCGCCCCACAGGATGACGGCGAAGACGTGGCCAAGCGCCTCGCGCTTGTCCTCGGGCACGTGCACGCCCCCGTGCCGCGCCTCGAGCTCGTCGAGCACCGCGCGCGGGTCCCACGAGCGGGCCTGCGTCTGGTGATAGAGTCGCTCGAGGCGGTGCGTCTTGTCGGCAGCCCGGAGCTCCCAGCCATCGAGCAGGTCGTACGGCGGGAAGTCGGCACGAACGTCGGTGGTGGTCATCGTTCACTCCTTCGCGAGAAGCCCGAGCATGTTCATGCGCGTCACCTCCAGGGCGAGCGCGCCGAGGTCGATGGCCCGATCGCGGCCGAGCGCGTCGAGCGCCACCTTCTGGATCCCCCCCATCACGAAGAGGGCGGCCGCGCGCGGATCGACGTCGGCCCGGATCACGCCGGCGCGGCGCGCGACCTCGAGGTCGGAGGCGAAGCGGTCGATGACCAGGTCGTCGATGGCGCGCAGGACCCGGTCGATGCCGACGTCGAGCCCCACGGCTTCGCGCACGAGGATGCGCAGGCTCGCCTCGTCGGCGAACGCGGCCTCGAGCACGCGCAGCAAGCTGGCCGCCGCGTAGCGCAGCGACTGCTCCCGGGTCGGCTCGAAGCCCGCAGGGATCTGCAGCACCGGCTCTGCGTCGATCGCGGCGCGCACGCGGTCGAGCGTGTCCTCGACGATGGCGGCGAAGACGTCCTTCTTGCTGGTGAAGTACTGGTACAGGGTGCCGCGCGCGATCCCGAGGGCCTCGCAGATGTGGGTGATGTTCGTGTCGTGGTAGCCCCGCTGCGCGAAGACGCGCTTGGCGCTCTGGAGGATGCGGCGCCGCCGCTCGGGGCCGGCGAGGTAGCCTGCGTAACTCATTGGAATGCGTTCGCCTTCAGAAAACTGACGTGTCAGTTTCATACGCCGTGACCGGGACGAACGCAAGGGGCGGAGCGGGCATGACATGCTCGACCCCTGGCTGCCCGAGCACCCCGCACCGACCCTTCCCGCGACGCGAGCGACCCGCGCTGGACGCTCGCCGTCGCCATCCTCGGCTCGAGCATGGCCTTCCTCGACGGCACCGTGGTCAACGTGGCGCTGCCGGTGATGCAGCGAGAGCTGTCGATGAACGTCGGCCTCGCGCAGTGGATCGTCGAGGCCTACGCGCTCATGCTGGCCTCGCTCGTCCTCGTCGGCGGGGCGCTCGGCGACCGGCTCGGGCGCAAGCGCGTCTACCTCGCCGGCGTCGCGCTCTTCGCGCTGGCGTCGGCCGGGTGCGGGCTGGCGCCGGGCGCGTCCGTCCTCGTCGGAGCACGCGCGGTGCAGGGGGTGGGCGCCGCGCTCCTCGTGCCGGGGAGTCTGTCGCTCATCAGCGCCGCCTACGGCGAGAAGGGACGCGGCTCCGCCATCGGGACCTGGTCCGCGTTCAGCGCGATCACCGGGGCCATCGGGCCCGTCGCGGGCGGATGGGTCGTCGCCCACGGATCCTGGCGGTGGCTCTTCTTCTTCAACGTGCCCGTCGCGGTGGCCGTGGTGGTGATGGCGCGCCGTCGGGTCGCCGAGACGCGTGACGACGACGCGCCGCCGTCGATGGACTGGCTCGGCGCGGCGCTGGCGACGCTGGGGCTCGGGCTGGTGGTGTACGCGCTGGTCGACTCCGCGGACGTGGCGGGGGCGAAGCGGATGCTCCCCCTGCTCGTCCTCGGGCTGCTCACGCTGGGGGTCTTCGTGGTGGTCGAGGCGCGCCTTCGCTGGCCGATGGTGCGCCTGTCGCTCTTCCGGTCGCGCACGTTCGCCGGCACCAACCTGCTCACCCTGTTCCTCTACGCGGCGCTCGGGGGCGCGCTCTTCTTCGTGCCGTTCGATCTCATCCAGGTGCAGGGGTACTCGCCGGCCGCCGCGGGGGCTGCCCTCTTGCCGCTGGTGTTCCTCGTCTCCGCCATGAGCCGATGGGCGGGAGGCCTGGTGGCGCGCCTCGGCGCGCGTCCGCTGCTGGTGGCGGGGCCGTTCGTCGCCGCGGTCGGCTTCCTGCTCCTCGCGCGACCGACGACCGGGGGCGCGTACTGGAGCACGTTCTTCCCGGGCATCGTCGTCCTCGGGCTGGGGATGGGGCTCACCGTCGCGCCGCTGACGGCCGCGGTGATGGGCGCGGTCGACGCGCGGCACTCGGGTGTGGCGTCCGGCATCAACAACGCGGTCGCGCGCGCCGCCGGGCTCCTGGCGATCGCCGCGCTCGGCGTGCTCCTCACGACGCGGTTCGACCGCGTCCTCGACGGGAAGCTGGCCGCGATGGCGCTGCCGTCGCAGGTCGCGGGGATGGTCGAGGCCGAGCGCGGCAAGCTGGCGGCGGCGGATCTGTCGGCGGCCGGAGAGCCGACGCTTCGCGACGCGCTGCGGGCGGCGTTCGTCGAGGCCTACGTGGCGGCGTTCCGCTCGGTGATGCTCGTGAGCGCCGGGCTGGCGGCGCTCGGCGCCGTCGCGGCGGGAGCGCTGGTCGAGGGAAAGCGAGGAGCTAGCGCTCCTGCTCCCAGATCGTCCCCTCCGAATACCCGAGCTCCCTGAGCTCCTCGGCGCGAAGCGGCGCCTCGTTCGCGCAGAAGAACTCGTCGAGCTGCGGCGGCGGCACCGAGGTGCCGGCCAGCATCGCGTGCGCCTGGCCACGGTGGTGGATCTGGTGCTGGAAGAGGTGCGCCAGCAGGCGCGTCGTCGTCTCCTGCTCCACGCCCGTTCGACGCAGGACGCCGATCCGCGTGTCGAGGCCCTCGTCGGTCAGGGCGGCGCAGAGATCGACGAGGCGGCGGTCGACCGCGCGCTGCGCGGCGTGCAGGGCGCTGCAGGTGGCGAAGGGCTGCTCGGGCTCGAAGAAGCGCCTGGCGTCGGGGTTCACCGGCTGGCCGCGGAGGCCCCGTTCGAGGGCGTCGACGTAGTACCAGTCCACCGTCACGTTGTGATTCAGCGTCGCCGCGATCGACGGGAAGAAGCCCGCCCGTGGGGCGACGAAGTCCTCTTGCGACAGGCGCTCGACGGCCGAGAGCAGACGGTGATTCGCCCAGGCGTTGTTGTAGGCCATGGTGGCGAGGTGATGGGCGAGTCGGTTCGGCATCCGGGCTGCCCAGCCTACACCGCCCGGCGCGCCTCGTTGTGCCACGCGCGGCGGCGGCGTCACCTCGCCCCGTCGCCCAAGCGTGCGATTCTGCTCGGTTGGTCCCGAGCACGGGGCATGCACCGGGGGCTCCCATGCGAAACCGGCAATGCATCGCGTTCTTCGAGCGGGCGGTCCTTCTCGCGCTGGCTCTTCCGGGGTGCGGCGGAGCCACGGCGACGGGCGAGGACGGCGGAGTGCCCTCGCCGGACGCAGCCGGCGACGGGGCGATCACCCTGCCGCAGACGGCCTGCGACTGGCAGGAGGTGAGCGTCACCGCCAACGGGTGCAGCTGGTCGCTCAGCTTCCAGGGCGATCCCGTCGTCTGCGCCGGCTTCGTCGGCAACGGCACGCCCGCCCAGTGCGCGGCGGTGTGCGGGGACAACTCCGCGGGGTTCCCGGCTGGCCAGTGCTTCGTCGCTTCGCCCGGCGACGCGGGCCTCGCGTCGCTGGGGTGCACCGTGACGACGGGCAACGTGTGCGCGCCGTCGCCGCCGTGCTGCAACGGGGGGCGACGGACGGACTTCTTCGCCGCGCTCGGCTTCGGGCCTCCGCCTGCCGGGCGCGAGGTGGGGAGTCACTTCGCGCGCGTGGCGTGCATGGAGGCGAGCAGCGTCGAGGCGTTCCGCATGCTGCGCGACGAGCTGGCGGCGCACGGCGCTCCCAGGCGACTGGTTCGGGCGGCGTCGCGGGCCATCCGCGACGAGCTGCGCCACGTCCGCCAGACGTCAGCGCTCGCGCGTCGCTTCGGGGAGAAGCCGATCGCGCCCGTCCCGGCGCCGCCGCGGCCGCTCCGCTCGCTCGGCGCCATGGCGCTCGACAACGCGGTCGAGGGCTGCGTCCGCGAGACGTACTCGGCGCTCGAGTGCGCGTGGCAGGCGGAGGCGGCGGCCGATCCGGTCGTGCGGGCGACGATGAAGCGCATCACGCGCGACGAGATGCGCCACCTGGCGCTCTCGTGGGCGGTGCATTCCTGGGCGATGGGCCGGCTCGACGCGGCCACGCGCGGGAGGATCGCGAGCGCGCAGCGGGACGAGATCGCGGGCCTGGTGAGAGAGCTCGCGACGGATCCGCATCCGTCCCTGGTCCGCGCGGCGGGGTTGCCGCGAAGCCACCACTCGCGCGCGCTGCTGGCGGCCGTCGCCGAGCGGGCGGCGGCCTGACCGCTTTCACCGCTCGACGCCGCGGGCGCGTGGAGGGGGCCGGTGCGTCGTGACCGGCGGAGCCGCGGGGACCTCCGGCGCGCAGGACAGCGGCGTGAGCTCGGACGTCCTGCGCGCCGTCGCCCGGTGCCTGCCCGTGGCCTCGACCGCGAACGCCCCGAGGGCGCGCGTCTCGTCGTGCCCGTGGGCGCTCCATGTCGGGGCCGACGCGCCCGCCAGCCACCGCCGCCATCCCCGTCAACCACCAGCGCTTCGTGCTAGTCACGTCGTCCCGGTCCCGAGAGGCCATGCATCCGAACCCGCAGGGCAACGTCCGCTCCGCCCAGATCGTGCTGCCGTGCGACGAGCTGGAGGAGACACTCGCCTTCTTCACCGACCGCCTCGGCTTCCGGGTCGACTCCATCCATCCCGCCGACGAGCCGTCGGTCGCCGTGGTCTCGGGACATGGAGTGTGTATCCGTCTGCAGCGCGGCGCATCGGGTGCGCCCGGCGTGCTGCGCTTGCTCTGCCGCGATCCGTCGGTGCTCGCCGGCGGCGCGGCGGACCTCGTCGCGCCCAACGGGACGCGAGTCGAGCTCGTGCCGTCTGAGCCCCCGCTGGTCCTGCCACTGCTGCGGCCCTCGTTCGTGCTGGCGAAGGCGGCCGACGCGCGGTGGGTCGAGGGCCGCGCGGGGATGCGCTACCGCGACCTCATCCCCGACCGACAGGGCGGTCGCTTCGTCGCGTCGCACATCCGTATCCACGACGGCGGCCCCGTCCCCGACTACGTGCACTTTCACGTCGTGGCCTTCCAGATGATCTACTGCGCCCGGGGCTGGGTGCGGCTGGTCTACGAGGACCAGGGTGCCCCCTTCGTGCTGCGCGAGGGCGACTGCGTGCTCCAGCCGCCGCGCATCCGGCACAGGGTGCTCGAGAGCTCGCCGGGGATGGAGGTGATCGAGCTCGGCTCGCCAGCGGCCCACGAGACGTTCGCCGATCACGAGCTGGGGCTGCCGACGCCGGTGTCGAGGCCGGAGCGGCTCTTCGACGGACAGCGCTTCGTCCGACACCAGGCCGCCGCCGCGACGTGGCGACCGGGGCCGGACGCAGCCTTCGAGTGGCGCGACCTCGGGCTCGCCGCGGGCACGGCCGGCCGGGCCGGGGCGCGCATCAGGCGCGTTCCCGCGGGAGCGCCGCCGGACGAGCGCACGCACGAAGCCGAGCTGCTCTTCCGCTTCGTGCTGCGGGGCGCCGCGACGCTCGCGTGCGAGGGGCGCGACGCGGAGCACGTCGGTGAGGGGGACGCCTTCGTCGTTCCGGCCGGCGTACGTCACGCCGTCGCCGCCGGCCCGCAGGGGCTGGAGCTGCTCGAGGTGACGTTGCCCGCGGGAGGCTGACCCCTCAGGGGCAACCCCGCTGGGCTCGCCGCGTCGCCCCGATGGCACCCTGCTTGCTTCGAGTGTCCGGCAGGAGCCACGCCCATGACCCTGCTCGAGCTCGTCGTCTATCTCGTCATCGCCGGCATCTGTGGCGCCATTGCGCGCGCCGTGGTCGGAGGCTCGGGAGGTGGATTCCTCATCTCCATCCTGGTGGGCTTCCTCGGCGCGTTCCTGGGGACCTGGATGGCGCGGACCTTCCACCTGCCGGCGTTCTTCGGCGTCGTCATCGACGGCCATCCGTTCCCGATCGTGTGGTCGATCATCGGCGGCATCGTGCTCGTGGGGATCGCGCACGTGCTGATGCGGCCGCGCTTCACGCGTTACGTACGCTGACGGCCCATCCGCGTCGAATGGCGGGGGGGCGCCTCACTGAGGCAGCGCGCCACACGTGCCGTTGGCCTGGCAGACGAGGCCCGTGCAGCAGGTGCCTCCCTGCGTGCAGTTGCCACCGACCTGGACGCACGCCCCGCCGTCGGGCTTGGGGCCCGCGCTCTGCGTCCACTGGGGCGTGTGGTTGTGCGTGGTGATGTCCTGGAAGGGGAGCCAGAAGCCGACGCGCGACGGATCCTTGGCGATCTGGGGCGCGATGGCGACGGTCACGTCGATGGCGGCCATCCACAGCTGCGGCTGCTGGCAGTTCGGCTGGAACTTCTGGCCGTGTGTCGAGCCGGGGTCCTCGTAGCTGTCGGAGGGATAGCACTGGAACATGCCCGGCTGGTGGTTACGCACCCGAAGGCCGTAGTCGCGCGTGGAGGAGAACGCGATCCACAGCAGCTTGTCGCCCTTGTAGTTCTGGAGGAAGGGCGACCACTTCGGCCAGGAGTTGGAGAACTTCAGCGGGGAAGCCGCGGGCGAGCCGTTGGCGGCCTCGAGGTCGACCGGTGTGGAGCCGGGCGCCGACTTCATGAGCATGACGCGCGCCGCCGGGTTGGAGAAGCTGTCGTTGGGGCAGAACCCGCCCGCGCAGGTGGTGAGCGCCGAGGCCGAGCCGACGAGGGGCGCGCGATCGAAGATGATGAGCTGCCCGTCGGGCGAGTAGCTCGGGTAGTAGTTGTTCTCGCCGGCGGACGCGAGGAGCGACACGGGCGCCCCGAAGGTGCCGGCGTTGTAGGAGATGCTGAACAGGCTGCCGCCGAAGATGTGGTCGTCGTCGGTGCGGCCGCTTCCGTCCCAGCTCGCGGTCGCGGACGGGAGGACGTAGACGACGCTCTTGCCGTCCGGGCCCCAGTCCTCCATCGTCGGCTCGCTGCCCGCGGCGCCCACGGTCACGTTCGGCAGCGCGGTGCCCGCGTTCCCGTCGTACTCGAGCATGATGTTGGTCGGCGGGGCGCTCACCCCGTCGCCGTGCGACATCAGGAACTTGGTGTGGTCCGGGTAGAAGCTCCCGAAGCCGGGGGGCATGTTTCCGCGCCCGACGGCGGGGGGGATCGACATCTTGGTCGCCATGTCGATCA
>DATBQU010000251.1:0-16762 GCA_036560665.1 Polyangiaceae bacterium | reverse complement strand
CCGTCTGGAGGCAGCGGGCGATCGCCTACGGGCCGCTGACGCTGGCGGTGGCGCTGCTGGCGCAGCGGTCGATCGCGGCGGTGTACGCCCGCGTCGGGCACCCGGCGGCGGCGCTCGACGACGCCTACATCCATTTCCAGTACGCGCGGGCGTTCGCCGAGGGGCACCCGCTGCGCTTCCAGGCGGGCGAGCCGTTCACGAGCGGCGCGACGAGCATGCTCTGGCCGGCGCTGCTGGCGCCGTTCTACGCGCTGGGCGCGCGCGACGAGGCCATCGTGTGGCCGGCGTGGCTCCTCTCGTACGTCGCGCTGGGGGCGCTGGCGTGGGAGGCGGGCAAGCTCACCGAGCGCCTGGCGGGCCGCGCGGCGGCGGTGGGGGCGGCGGCGATGACGCTGGCGTTCGGCGGCTTCGCGTGGTGCGCGGCGAGCGGCATGGAGGTCGTGCCCTTCGCCTGGGCCATCGCCCGGGCGACCCGCCGCGCGGGCGAGTGGGCCGAGGCGGCGCCCGACGCGCGGACGCCGCGGCGCGCGGCGGAGCTCGTGGCGCTGGCCTGGGTGTCGGCGCTCTTTCGCCCCGAGGGCGCGCTCTTCGCCCTCTTCGTGACGGCCACGCTGGCGCTCTTCCCGCGCCGCCCGGCGTGGCGCGAGCGGGCGCGCGCGCTGGCGGCGGCGGCGGCCATGGTGGCGGTGCCGCTGCTGCTGCGCGTGCTCACCGGCGACGCGCGCAGCAACACCGCCGTGGCCAAGCTCCTGCCGGGCAACCCGTACTACGTGGGCCGCGCGCTCTACGACGCGGTGAAGGCGCAGGCGCAGACGCTGGTCGTCGACCTGCTGGGCGGGACGCCGGGCAAGTGGTCGGCGGAGTTCGTCCCCCACGGCGCCGCGCCCTTCGCGATGGCGGGCCTCGGCGCCATCGCCATCCTGGGCTGGCAGAGCAGGTCGCGCTGGCGAGCGGCCGGCGTGCTGCTGCTGGCGCTGACCATCTTCGCGCCGTGCTTCTACTACACGTTCCTCTGGAACCGCCTGCGCTACCTGTGGCCGTTCGCGACGGGGTGGCTGGTGGGCCTGGCCTGCCTGGCGCGCGTGGTGGGAGACCTGGCGGGGTGGGTGCGGCCGCGCTGGCGCGTGGTGACGCCCCTCCTGTGCGGCGTCTTCGCGGGGCTGCTGGGGGCCAAGCTCGACGGCGTCATCGACGACGTGGCCTCGTCGGCGAGCGGCATCGATCGCCAGCAGGTCGCGCTCGGCCGCTGGGCCGGCGAGAACCTGCCGGCCGAGGCGCGCATCGGCGTGAACGACACCGGGGCCATCGCCTACTTCGGCGGGCGCAGGACGTTCGACGTGGTGGGCCTGACCACCGAGGGCGAGGCGCGCTACTGGGTGGCCGGCGCGGGCTCGCGCTTCGAGCACTACGAGCGGCTGCACGCCACGGCGCCGGCGCGGCTTCCGACGCACTTCATCGTCTACCCGGAGTGGATGGGGCTGGAGATGCTGCTGGGGCTTCCGCTGCACGAGGCCACCGTGAGCGACGCGTCGCGGTCGATCCTGGGCGGCGAGACGATGCGGGTCTACCTCGCCGACTGGTCGAAGCTCGGCTCGGGGGAGGCGCCTTGGACGCCGGCGGGCGCGGTGGTCGACGTGCTCGACGTGGCCGACCTCGAGAGCGAGGCCGAGCACGGCTACGACCTCTACGGCGCGCGCGAGGGCGAGCAGGTGGCGCACCAGGGCAGCGCCCCGGCGACGCCGGACCAGTCGCTGGTCGACGGCGGCCGGACGCGCCGGACGGTGGAGCGCTTCGTGGCGCACCTGCCCGCCGGGGTGGCGGTGCGCGGCGTCGCGCGCGTGGACGGACCGCCCGGCAGCCGCATGGTGGTGCTCGCCAACGACGAGCCGGTGGGCGCCTTCGAGGCGGGGGACGACGAGGACTGGGTGGAGCGCACCTTCGTCGTCCCTGCCCGCCTGGCCGGACCGCGCACCCGCATCGAGCTGCGCGCGTCCGGCGGGGCGGTGACCACGTTCCACTACTGGTTTGCCGCGGTCACTCCGGATTGAAGACGAGCGGGTAGACCACGGTGACCGTGCCGCTGTCGGGCGGCGGGAACGAGAGCGAGGTGAAGCTCGACACCACGCACTGGCGGACCTGCCCGTCGGGCATGTCGCTGCCGCCGTCGGCCGCGATGGCCACCGCGCCGGTGCGGTCGATGACGAACTTCACCGTGACGCGCCCCTCGAGGTTGGGGTTGGCCTTGAGGGCGTTCTGGTAGCAGAAGCGGTAGCGCCCGTCGTTCTGGCGCACGATGCGCTGGATGACCTCGGGCGGCAGGCGGCCGTTGACGGCCGGGTTGCCGTAGCGCGGGCCCCTGGGCTGCTTGGGGTGATAGCCGCCGCCGGGCTTGCCGTAGCCGACGCCGATGCCGTCGCACGGCCCTGCGCCGAGGCACTTGCCGGTGTGACCGAGGCCGCCGATGCCGTTCAGGCCGATGGCGTTGGCGGTGCCGCCGCCGCCCTGATCGCCGCCGCTGAAGCCGAGGCCCCCCACGCCGAAGGCGTCCTCCAGCGTCCCGCCGTAGAGGTGACCGACCTTGTTCACGTCGTCGCTGCCGTTGAGCTGCGTGCCCCAGGGCACGATGGGCGCGTTGGGATCGCTCTGGAACGACGTGGCGAGGATGCCGAGCAGGCCGAAGTTCGCGGCGGCCGCGAGCTCGCGCTCGCGAGGCAGCGTGGCGTCCTCGGGCTTGGCCTGGCCCTTGGCGGCCCAGCGTCCGTTCTTGTTGTCGGTCTCGGGCTTGCCGGCCGCGCCCTCGGCGC
Organism: Polyangiaceae bacterium; assembly: GCA_036560665.1. Taxonomy (GTDB): domain Bacteria; phylum Myxococcota_A; class Polyangia; order Polyangiales; family Polyangiaceae; genus Palsa-1150. The sequence goes on along the minus strand of DATBQU010000251.1, from coordinate 13,958 downwards.
CGGCGGCGGGCTTGCCGGAGTTGACGTCCCCTCCCGTGGACACGGGGTTGTCGTCGGGCGTGCGCTCGGGCTCGGGCGTGGCCTGCGCGTTGAGCATGTGCTGCATGAGCGCCAGGCGGTCGGGGTCGTACGGGTCGTCCTCGGTGGCGCCGAGGGCGGGCGAGACGTAGGCGATGACGGCGAAGGCGGCCGCGTGGGCGAGCGCCGAGGCGGCGATGATCCCGAAGCCGCCGCGCTTCAGCCCCTCCAGCGGAGCGCGCGCCGGACGGGACGCCGCGGTGACGCGGGTCATGCGCGCGACGAAGGCCCCGACGTGGAGCTCCACCACGTGGCCGCGCTCGATCTCCACCTGCGCCTCCTCGCGCGCCCAGCCGTCGACGCGGAGCTTGGCGCCGGCCGGAACGATGGCCGTGGCGACGTCGCCGTCGTAGCGGACGATGGAGACGCGCTCGGCGCCGAGCACCTCCTCGGGCACCATCATGTCGCCGCGCTCGCCGAGGGCGAGCTGCGCGCCCGACTTCACCTGCTTCACGCCGAGCACGTTCTGGCTGCGCGCGTCGCGCCACGACAGCACGACCTCGACGACCTCCGCGCCCTCCGCCCACACGTCCTGACCTGCGCTCATCGCACACTCTCCTCATGTGCGGCGCCGTGGCGCCGCCGTGGATTCGCGCGTCGTACGCCCCCGCGGCCTCCCGGCCGTCGTCTCGGCGTTCGTCGCTCGCAAATCCCACTGACAGCGGGAGCGCGCGCAAGGTTCCGCGCGACGTGTCGTCCCTCCGGGGGACGGGCTACTTCTTCGGCGCCGGCGGGGTCGACTCGGCGGGGTTGCCGTACGCCCACACGTGCCGGATCTTCGGGTCGCCGCCGCCCGGCGCGGGCTGGATCACCTCGGCGACGTGCATCGGCGCCTGCGTGGTGACGACGCGCTCGACGACGAGGTACCCATCGATGCCCCAGGCCTCCACGATCTCGAACTTCGCCTTCGGCGCGCGACGGTAGAAGTCCGCGTCGAAGCTGGTGAGGGCCTTGCCGCCGAGCTCCTTGCCCCCCAGCGTGTAGAACGTCGCGCTCGCGTCCGGCGCGAAGTACGTCGCGAGGAGCGCCTTCGCGTCGCCCTTGTTCATGGCGTCGTTCATGGCCTTGCCCCAGGTCACCAGCCGGTCTTCCTCGGGCGAGCCCTTCGCCACGTGCGCCTCCGCCGGCCCGGACGCGACCGCGGCCGGCAGCGGCGGCGCCCCGCTGGCGCCCTTCATCTGCGCCAGGCGCCCCGGAACGTCCACGTACTCGTGCCACTGCGTGACCAGCCCGTCGTCGCCGAAGCGCGCCACGACCAGGCGGCGATCCCCGACCGGCTTGTTCGAGGCCTTCACGCCCAGGAAGTCGCCGCGCATGGTGCCGCTCACCACCAGCTCGACGATGGCCACGTTCTTCTTCTGGAAGGTGCGCAGCAGCGTCGCCCGGTCGTCCGGGAACGCGGCGAGCTGCGCCTGCACGCTCTTCTTCACGTCGCCGCGCCCGTGCCCCTCCGGCGAGCCGTACACGTCGACGGTCGCGTTCTCGGCGAAGTAGGCCGCGAACGCGTCGGCGTCGTGCTTGTCGTAGGCGTCGGCCGCGCCCTGCACCGCCTTCGGGATGCGCTCGGCCAGGGTGGGCTCGGGCGACGCGTCGGCCAGACCGTCCGCGCCCGCGTCGAGGGCGGACGGCGCGACGGACGCGATCGGCTCGGCCGTCGGGGGCGGCGGGGCCTGCAGCGGAGGAGTTGCGTCCACGCCGCAGGCCACCGACGCGAGCCCGAGGGCTCCGGCGATCGCGAGCGCTCGTCGCACGGTAGGCGCGTCTTACTTCTTCTTCGGCGCGGGCGGGGGCGCGGGAGCCTTGGGGGCTCCGCCCTTGGGCGCGGGGGCGGGGGCGGGCTTCTCGCCCATCGCCTTGAGCGCGCCGGCCTGCTGCATCATCTCCACCACGTTCATGTAGCCCCAGCCGTGCTGCATCTTGCCGTCGGCGGAGGGCTGGATGATGTCGAGCTGGTGCCATCCGGTGACGGCCTTGCCCGTCGGCGGGACGGGCCCGAACGGCCCCTTGAAGGTGCCGGTCATGGTGTGCTCGACGATGCCGAAGCCGTCGATGCCCCACGCGTTCTGCTGCGTCCACTTCTGGTCGGGGAAGGTCTTGAACCAGGCCGTCAGCTCCTTGGTCAGCTCCTTCTTGCCCTTGGTGGCGGGCATCCCCGTGAAGTTGAGCCAGTAGTCCGCGTCGTCGGTCAGCGTGGCCGCGACCGCCTTGGCGTCGTCCTTGTTGAACGCGTCGTCGGTGCCCTTCACCCAGTCGGCGAGCTTGTCCTCGTCGGGCGTGCCCTTGGCGATGTGCATCTCGGGCGGGTTGGTGGGCACCACCGGGATGGGCGGCGCGCCCTTCTTGCCCTGCATCTGGGCCATGAGGCCGGCGTCGTCGCCGTACTCGTGCAGCTCCTTGACCAGGCCGTCGTCGTTGAACCAGTAGACGTGCAGGCGCATGGCGCCGACGGGCTTGTTGGTCGCCTTCATCCCCATGAAGTCGCCGCTCATCGTGCCGGTCCAGGTCATCTCGACGATGACCACGTTGCCCTTGGCCCACACGCGGTTGGCCGCCGACCTCGCGTCCGGGAAGGTGGTGAACATGGCCTGCAGGCCGCTGGCGACGTCGCCCTTGCTGTGCGTCTCGCCCTCGCCGTACGCGTAGGTGGCCGCGTCGTCGGTGAAGTAGCTGGCCATCTTCTGCGCGTCGTGCGCGTTGAAGGCGTCGCCCAGGCCCTTCATCGTCTGCGGAATGAGGTCCGACAGCGCGGGCTTGGGGGGGGCGGGAGGGGGCGTGGTGGGCGTCGGCGCGGCGGTCACGCTGGCTACCGGGGGCGGCGGCGGCGGCGGCGGCGGCTGGGGCGGGGGCGCCTCGCCTCCACACGCGGCCAGCGCGAACGTCGACAGGGTGAGCGCGGCGAGAATGGTCGATCGCATCGAAGGGTCTCCTCCCAGGGGTCCTGGTCTTCAGCGCCCCCTTTACCCGGTTTGCGTCCGATCGTGAAGGGGGTCGGCGGGCAGGCGACCTCGGGGGGCAAACCGGAGCGGATTGCGCTACGAAGGCGCGCATCCCCGTGCGCACGAGACCCCTCGGCAAGACCGGCCTGCGCGTGAGCGAGATGGCCCTGGGGACGTGGGGGCTCTCCGGCGACGCGTACGGCTCGGTCGACGAGGCCGAGCAGGACCGCGTGCTGGGGCGGGCGCTCGAGATGGGCTTCACCCTGATCGACACGGCCGACGCCTACGGCGGGGGCCGCATGGAGCGGGCGGTGGCGCGGGCCCTCGTGCACCACGACCGCGGCGACGTGGTGGTGGTCACCAAGGGGGGCACGGACCGGTCGACGTCGCCCCCGCGCAAGCGCTTCGACGCGGCGTACCTGCGCGAGTCGGTCGAGCGCTCGCTTCGCCGCCTGTCGCGCGACTGCATCGACGTCTACCTGCTGCACAACCCGAGCGAGCACGCGCTGTCCTCCGGCGAGGCGGTCGACGCCGCCCTCGAGCTGAAGCGGGAGGGCAAGATCGGGCACTGGGGCGTGAGCGCGGGCGACGCCGAGGTGGGACGCGCGGCGCTGCACAAGGGGGCGGAGGTGATCGAGCTCGCCTACAGCCTGGTGCAGGGCTCCGACCTGCACCGCATGGCGGGCGAGGTGATCGTGCGCGGCGCAGGCGTGCTGGCCCACTCGACGCTGGCCTACGGGCTGCTCGCGGACGGCTGGGCCAGGGACCGGGAGTTCCCGGCGGGCGATCACCGGGCCGATCGCTGGACGAAGCTCGAGCTCGAGCGGCGCGTGCAGCAGGTGGCGGCGCTGCGCTTCCTGGTGCACGGCGAGGTGACCACCATGCGCGCCGCGGCCGTGCGCTTCGTGCTGGCCAACCGCATCGTGTCCTGCGCGGTGCTGGGGCCGCGCAGCGTGGAGCAGCTCGAGCAGCTGGTGCGCGAGGTGGGGATGGGGCCGCTGTACCTGCGCGACGAGGACCTGATGCGCATCCCACGCGCGCTCGAGGGCGTGGGGATCGATCCGTGAGCCTGGACCGGCGAAGCGCCGCGGAGACGGCCCTGGCGGCCGCGCGCGAGGCGGCCGCGCTGGTGATGCGCGTCTACGCGGCGCCGTTCGAGGTCGAGTACAAGGCCGCCGACGATCCGGTGACGCGCGCCGACAGGGAGGCCAACGCGCTGCTGTGCGAGCGGCTCGCCCGCGCCTTCCCCGGCGTCCCGGTCGTGGCCGAGGAGAGCGACCCCGCCGCCTACGCGGGCTTCGCCGGGGCCGACGCGGCGTGGTTCGTCGACCCGCTCGACGGGACGCGGGAGTTCGTCGCCCGCAACGGGCAGTTCGCGGTCATGATCGGCCTGGCCGAGCGCGGGCGCGCGACGGTGGGGGTCATCGTGGCGCCGGCCTGGGGCAGGGCGTTCGCGGGGGTGGTCGGCGAGGGGGCGTGGGAGGTGGCGGCCGACGGTGCGCGCGCGCCGATCCGCGTCTCGTCGCGGGCGACGCTGGCGGGCGCGACGGTGGTCGTGTCGCGATCGCGCACGCCGCCGGAGCTGGTCGCGCTGGTGGCCTCCCTGGGCGCGAAGCCGGCGGTGCCGCACGGAAGCTCGGGCCTCAAAGGCGTCCTGGTCGCCACCGGCGAGGCCGACGCGTACCTCCAGCCGGGACGCGCGGGGATGCGGTGGGATGCGTGCGCGACCGAGGCCCTGGTGCGCGCCGCCGGCGGCGAGTGCACCGACGCGGACGGCGCGCCCTTCGCGTACGCGAGCGGCGAGCTCGCCAACGCGCGGGGCCTGGTCGCCACCAACGGTGCGTTGCACGCCGCCGTGCTCGTGGCGCTGCGCACGGTTGGCACAGCCTGACGTTGGGGTACGGTCTCTCCCATGCGCGACCGGGCCGACATCGTCGTCGTGGGTGCCGGCATCATGGGGCTGTCGGTCGCGTACCACCTCGCGGCCCGCGGCGTGACCCGCGTGACCGTGGTCGACAAGAGCTACCTCTGCGGCGGCGCGAGCGGCAGGAACGGCGGCGGCGTGCGCGCCCAGTGGTCGAGCGAGGCCAACGTGCGGCTGATGCTGGAGAGCATCCGGATGTGCCGCGAGTTCGCGATGGCGATGAAGATCAACGTGTGGTTCCGTCAGGGCGGCTACCTCTTCGTCGCGCGGACGCCGGCCATCCGCGAGCGCCTCGAGCAGAGCGTGGCTCTGCAGAACGACTGCGGACTGCCGACGCGGATGCTCTCGCCGGCGGAGGCGCGCCGCCTGGTGCCCGAGCTCGACGTCGGCGGAGTCGAGGCGGCGAGCTACAACCCCGACGACGGCGTCGTCTTCCCCTGGCCCTTCGTGTGGGGCTACGCCCAGGCGGCGCGGAGGCTCGGGGTCGAGGTGGTGCCGTGGCACGAGGTGGTCGGCTTCGACACCACGGGCCGGCGCATCGACGGCGTGCGCGTGCGGCGCTGCGGCCCGCCCGGGGTGCCTCTCGACGAGGCGGAGGCGACCACCACCATCCGCACCAGCCGCGTGGTGAACGCCGCGGGGGCCTGGTCGCCGGAGGTGGCGCGGCTGCTCGGGGTCGAGCTGCCCAACAAGCCTCACCGGCACGAGATCTGCTCGACCGAGCCGCTCAAGCCGTGGCTCAAGCCGCTGGTGGCCGACCTGTCGGACGGCCTGTACTTCTCGCAGTCGACGCGCGGTGAGATCGTGGGCGGCATCGGCAACGAGTACGTCGCCCCCGGGCTGGACCAGGAGAGCTCGCACGCGTTCCTCGGCAAGTACGCGCGCGCGCTGGTGCGCACCTGCCCGGTGCTCGGGAGCGTCAAGGTGCTGCGCCAGTGGGCGGGCTGCTACGACCTGACCCCCGACGCGAACCCCATCGTCGGTCCGGTCGACGAGGTGGACGAGTTCCACCAGGCGAGCGGCTTCATGGGGCACGGCTTCATGATGGCGCCCATCGTCGGCAAGCTGATGGCGCAGCGTCTGGCCGAGGGGTCCGAGGTGGCGATGTTCGACCGCTGGAGCCTGCGCCGGTTCAAGGAGGGCAAGCTGCTCTCCGAGGCCATGATCATCGGCTAGTCGCCCCGGGCACGCGGGTGCCGCGTTGACACTCGCGCGGGCCCCCTTGTACCGTCCGCAACGCGGCAAAAGCCGGGGAGAATTCGCCATGAAGACCGTGCCTGCGCTCTGCTGGACGCTCCGCCTGCTGTCGGCCTCCGCGGGCGTCGTGGCCCCCCTCGCCCTGGTCGGGGTGGCGGCCACGCTGCTGGCCTGCGACGACGACAACGACCCCAAGACGTGGGTGAAGCGCCTCGACGATCCGGCGCAGCGCGCCAACGCCATCAAGCGCCTCACGCAGTTCTACGAGGACGGGATGACGAAGGCGAGCAACGACGCCAGCGCACCCGAGATCAAGTCGCTGCTCGACACCATCGTCGACCCGATGACCAAGACGTACACGGCGGGCGGCCTCGACGACAAGACGCGCACCGATCTCATGAAGTTCCTGGCGGAGACGCACGACACGCGCACGCAGCCCGCGCTGGCGAAGGCCCTCAAGGACTTCGAGATGGGCAAGACCGACGACGAGACGCGCGTGGCCTGCGAGTCGATCAACGCCATGACCAAGGCCGGCGTGAAGCTCGATCAGACGGTGGTCGACGAGCTGTGGAACGTCTTCTCCAAGTTCCAGCTCTCGAAGACCAACAGCCAGCGCCTCTACCAGGCCCTGCACGACGCGGTGGTGGCGGTGCACGACCCGAGCTACGGCGACAAGGCCGTCGACAAGCTCAAGGGCGTGGTGCCGCCCAACCCGAGCGTCGACGTCCAGAAGGACCAGCTGATGTGGTGGCAGCTGACCGCCGTGCAGGTCATCAGCGAGCTGCGCTACACCAAGGCGGTCAAGCCGCTGGTGGTCACCCTGCTCACGCCGACCAAGACCTCGGCGCTCGGCGCGACCATCCAGTTCACGCTCCTCAAGATGGCCAAGGAGGCCGAGCCCGAGCTGATCAAGGCGCTCAACGGCAGCGATCCGGACTACGCCGCCGCGGCGGCCACCGCGCCGGGCTTCGAGGACAAGGCGAACCTGGGCGTCATCGCCAACGTGCTCGCCGTCATCGGCCGGCCGGCCGGCCGCGACGCCATCCTGGCCGCGCTGCCCGGGGCGGACACCGGCACCTCCCGCACCGAGCTGGCGCAGGCGCTCACGCAGATGCCGAGCAGCCCGGCCGTCGAGCCGGCGTTCCTCGACGCCTACAAGAAGATCTCGTGGGACGAGACCGACGCGCTGCTGGGCGCGCTCAAGCCCCGCATCGCGCTGGCGCAGCAGTCGGCGAAGTTCTACGACCCGCGGCTGGTCGACTGGCTGCTCAAGGAGATGAAGGGCGCGCCCGACTACTCGGCGAAGATCGTGCAGCTCGAGGCGGAGGCCAAGCTGATGACGCCGGACCGCGTGGACGACGTGTCCGCGGCGCTGTCGAGCCTGAAGAAGGAGACGCCGGCCGACGGCTTCGCCAAGGTGCAGCAGATGTTCGACGCCGTCGCGTCCGCGACGACCAAGTGCAAGACGGACGCGAACTGCTACATGACCCTGCTCGACGAGCCCATCCCCACCAACCCGCCGACGTCGTATTACAAGCAGGTCAAGGCGACGTGGATGGCGGTCATCTACGGCGGTGGCGCGAACGCCAACGCCACGCGCGGGACGCTGCTGTCCAAGGTGGACAAGGTGAAGAACACCGGGGCGCGCATCGCGCTGGTCGAGGCCATCGACGAGCTGGCGCCCCAGGGCGACACGGCCGCCGCCGACGCGCTCGACAAGATCGTCGCCGCCGACGGCAAGAGCGGCGACAAGGACCTGGTGGCGACGGACAACACGGTGGCGCAGGTGGCCTGGCGCCTGCGCGTCCGCGGCCAGTAGACGGATGCGTAGTATGCTGCCGGAGCGATGATCCGGCTGGAGGTCACCCTGGGGCTCGCCAAGGGCTCGCGGCACGAGTCCTCGGCGGACGTCGTCCGCCTGGGGCGCTCGGCCGACAACGACGTGGTGGTGCCCGACGAGCACGTGTCGGGGGAGCACGCCCGCATCGTCTTCGCCGGCGAGCGCTACCTGCTGCGCGATCTGCGCTCGACCAACGGGACGGCGGTCCTGCGCAGCGGAGCCCGCATCGCCCTCGACGAGGCCAACGGGCGCGAGGTGACGCTGGAGCCGGGCGACGTCGTCGAGCTCGGCAGCGGGGACCGCCTGGTGCACATGGCGGTGACCATCGCCGAGGACGCCGACGACGCGCGCGTCCTCGCCATCCGCAAGATCGACGAGCTGGGGCGCGCCGAGTCGGCGGTGGAGCGCGACTCCAGCCGCCTGAAGGCCCTGTACGACGCGCAGAAGCGCATCGGAGGGGCGGACGACCTGAACGACGTCCTGGTGGCCATCTGCGACGCGGCGTTCGCCGTGGTGCCGGGAGCGACGCACGTCACCGTGGTCCTGCGCGACGACGACGAGGGCGCAGCCAGCTACGTGCCCATCGTGACGCGAGTGCGCGGCCAGCAGGGGCCGGCCACGCAGCCCATCCCGGTCACGCGGAGCGTGTTCCGCAAGGTGGTGAGCGAGCGCGCGGCGGTCATCGCCGCCGACGCGCCGCGCGAGGTGGCGCCCACCGAGTCGCTCATGGGCGCGCAGATCCGCAGCGTGCTGGCCGTCCCGCTGTGGAAGGGCGAAGAGATCCTGGGGGTGCTGCAGATGGACAACCGCGAGAGCGCGGGCGTCTTCACCAGCGCCGACCTCGACGTGTCGGCGGTGCTGGCGCACCACGCGTCGCTGGCGGTGGCCAACGCGCGCCTGGTCCAGCGCCTGCGCGCGGCCGAGGAGCGGCTGAAGAAGGAGAACACCTTCCTCAAGACGCGCGAGGAGTCTCGGCGCGTCGGCAAGGGAGAGCAGGAGATCGTCGGCTCGAGCGGCGCCATGCGCTCGCTCTTCGACCAGCTGGGCAAGGTGGTCGACACGCGGGTGACGGTGCTCATCGAAGGGGAGACCGGCGTGGGCAAGGAGCTCATCGCCGCCGCGGTGCACTACCGCTCGCGCCGCCGGGGGATGCTCTTCGTCAGCCAGAACTGCGCGGCGATGCCGGAGAACCTGCTGGAGAGCGAGCTCTTCGGGCACAAGAAGGGCAGCTTCACCGGCGCGCACGAGGACAAGAAGGGGCTCTTCGAGATCGCCGACGGCGGCACGCTGTTCCTCGACGAGGTGACGGAGATGCCGGTGTCCCTGCAGAGCAAGCTGCTGCGGGTGCTCCAGGAGGGGGAGATCCGCGCCATCGGCGCCACCCAGGAGAAGCGGGTCAACGTGCGCATCGTGGCGGCGACGAACCGACACCTGGAGAAGGAGGTGAAGGAGGGGCGCTTCCGCGAGGACCTCTACTACCGGCTCAAGGTGTTCCCCATCCGCGTGCCCCCCCTGCGCGAGCGCCGCGAGGACATCCCGCTGCTGGCCAAGCACTTCCTCGAACGGTACGCGGCCGAGCTGGGCAAGCCGGCCGCCGGCTACTCGCAGCAGGCGATGGAGCTGCTCCAGGCCTACGACTGGCCCGGCAACGTGCGCGAGCTGCAGAACGAGGTGCAGCGCCTGGTCATCCAGATCGAGACGGGCGGGTTCATCACGCCAGAGCTGCTCTCGCCGCGCATCCGCCAGATCGAGGGCGTGATCGACCGCGTCAAGCCGACCAAGGGGACGCTCAAGGAGATGATGGACCAGCTCGAGCGCTGGCTGCTCATCGAGTCGCTGCGCGAGCACGAGAACAACAAGACCGCGGCGGCGAGGTCGCTCGGCATCACGCGCGAAGGGCTGCACAAGAAGCTACGCTCCTTCGGGCTGTGAGCGAGCGGTTCGAGGGGCGCGGCGAGACCATCCGGCGGCGGCCGTCCCTGCTCGCGGGGGCGGCGTTCTTCGAGGTGGTGTCGGTCGTCATGGCCGAGCTGCGCGCGCCGGCGTGGGCGTCGTTCGTCGAGCAAGGGCTGGCGCTCACGCTGGTCTTCGCCTTCCTCATCGAGGCGTACCGGGTGCGCCGCCGGGGCGTGGTGAGCGCGGACGCCGGGGGCCTGCGCTTCGAGGGACGCCTCCTGGCGGAGCGGCGCGCCGTGGTGAGCGCCTACCAGCTGTCGGCCGAGCAGCCCGTCGTGCGCATCGTCCGGCGGCGGGCGCTCCCGGTCGACGTGCAGCTCGAGTCCGACGGGGACACGCAGCGGTTGCTGGCGGCGCTGGGCCTCGGCATCGGTCAATCGATCGCGACGTTTCGCGCGGCCTACGGCAGTCGCGCCCGTCTGGTCTCCACGGTCCTCGGCGCCACGCTGCTGTCGAGCCTCCTCGGCGCCGGCGCGGGCGTGCTGCTCCACCGACCGGGCCCGGTCGTAGGCATCCTGGTGATGGTGGTCATCTTCGCCGTGGTCGTGGGCGGCGCGGGCCTGCGCCTGGCGGCGCAGGTCGACGTGGGCAGCGACGGCCTGCTGCTGCGGCGCCTCGGCCAGCGCAGGTTCGTGTCCTACGGCGACCTGGCGAGCGCGTCGGTGGAGCGCGAGGCGCTGCTGCTCGTGCTGGCTGACGGCGAGCGCGTGCGCCTGACGATGGGGCGGTCGGCCGAGCAGGTGCAGGCGCGCGACGCGCTGGTGCGCCGCATCGAGGAGGCGCGCCGGGCGTTCGGGCTGGGGCATGCGCCCGAGAGCGCTGAGGCGCTGGTCGCCCCGGGCGGGCGGGCGGTCGGCCGATGGCTGCGCGAGGTGCGCGCCCTCGCCAACGCGCGCGACTACCGCGAGGCGCGCCTGGACGGACAGCGGCTGTGGCGCCTGCTCGACGACGCCACCGCCCCCGCCGCCGCCCGCGCGGGGGCGGCGCTGGCCCTCCTCGAATCGCAATCGCAATCGCAATCGCAATCGCAGTCGCAGTCGCCGGACGAAGAGACCCGCGCGCGCCTGCGCGTCGCCTCCGAGGCCTGCGCCGATCCGCGGCTGCGGGTGGCGCTCACGCGCGTGGCCGACGGCGGCTCGGAGGAGGAGCTGGAGGAGGCGCTGCGGCCGCTCCTCGAGGCGAGGCGCCGGTCAGAGTAGGTCGCCCGTGGCGCGCACCTCACCGGCAGGGGCGACGTAGCGCTCGCCGGTCCGCGGGTCGCGAGCGTCGGGCGCGAGCTCGAGCAGCGGAACGAGCGCGAACGCGCGCTCCCGGAGCCGCGGGTGCGGGACCGTGAGTCGCTCGCCGTCCACGGCGAGGCCCTCGATCCACAGCAGGTCGAGGTCGATCGTGCGCGGGCCGAAGCGCTCGGCCCGGACCCGTCCCAGCCCGCCCTCGATGGCGAGCAGCGCGCCCAGCAGCGAGAGCGCCGTGCCCTCGTAGGTGATGAGCGCCGCCGCATTGAGGAACTCCGGCTGCGGCGGGCCGATCGGCGCCGTGGCGTAGACACGCGAGGTGGTCTCGACGCGCGCGACGCGGCGGAGCTCGCGCACCGCCGCCCGCATCGTGGCCAGACGGTCCCCCAGGTTCGAGCCCAGACCGACCACCGCCCGCAGCGTCAAGGAGTCAGCGGCTCGAGCATCAGCGGGTCGCTCACCGCGCCGTAGCCGCCGTTGACCTCGCCCTTCTGCACGAAGAAGAGGAACGAGCCGTCCTCCTGCCCGTTGACCTTGGCGTCGAGGGTGATGACCGGCGTGCCCGACCCCGGCGGCGTGTCGAAGGTGACGCCGTCGATCGCGCTGGTCGTGTTGGTCGTCGCCTCGATCTGCGTGGCGCTCGGCTGCGAAAGCCGGTCGGTCCGCTCGAAGGCCTGGCTGGCGAGGTTGGTGATCGAGCCGCTGGCGATCGACACCGTGACGTCGAAGGTGCAGGGCAAGTTGGTCTTGTTGGTGTCGCAGGTCCACCACACGTGCCAGTGCCCACCGGTCTGGTACTCGGTGAAGACGCCGACGCCGTCGCCCGGCGCCGCGGTCATGGTCCGGTTCGGATCGACGTCGACCAGCATCTCCTGCGGGGCGCCCCCCGAGCTGCTCCCGGAGCTGGAGCCGCTGCCGCTGGAGCTGCCGCCGTAGCCCCCTGCCGACGAGCCGCCGCCTCCGCTGCCGTCCTGCACCACGCACCCGACGACGAGCGCCGCGCCTGCGGCGGCGAGAGCGAGGATCTGCGCGCTGGCCCAAGCTGACATGACCGTCCCTCCTGAAGCTCGAAGACCGAAGCCTGGTGACGCCGGATGCTCAGCGGTGGCCGCCGTGCCCACCGCCGCCGCCGCCCCCGCGGAAGCCGCCCCCGCTGAAGCCGCCCCCGCCGTGGAAGCCGCCGCCCCCGCGGAACCCTCCGCCGTGGAACCCGCCCGTCGGTGCACCTCCGGAGTATCCACTGTGGCCGTGGCTGCCGCCACTCGGCGCGACGCCGGTCGGCCCGTGGTAGCCGCCGCTGAAGCCGCCGCCGGCGAAGCCCGGGTGGCTGAACCCGCCGCCTGAGTAGCCAGGATGGCTGAACCCGCCGCCCGTGTACGGGCGGCCGGCGTACGCTCCGCCCGAGTAGCCCGAGTAGCCCGAATAGCCCGAGGGGCGGCTCGACGATCCGCCGTAGTACGGGCGGTAGTTGTTGACGCTGCCGCTGAACCCGCTGCCCAGCCTCCCGCCGAAATGCGACGGAGCGGAGGCGCCGTACGCCGGCGCCCTGCCGTAGGAGGCCACGGCGCGAGAGCCCGCCGCCGACGTGGCGCCCGACGCCAAGCCTGCGGGCGGCCGCGCGCCCATCGCGGCGGCGGTGCCGGAGCGCGAGAAGGCGCGGGCCTGGGTCACGCCGCGGTTCATCACCGCGGTGTGCGCGATGCTCGAGGGCGGGATGTGCAGCATCTGCGGCGGCGGGCCGCTCACGCGGGGGTTGGCCGCGATGCGTCCGTTGACCGACGGGTTGGCGCCGACCCACGGCTGCGTGTGGGCGCCGATGGTGCCCACCTGCGAGCCCGTGACCACGCGCGAGCCGATGCTGGGCGCGAAGAGGTTGCCGGTGCCCACGAAGGCGTACGGCGCGCTCGGGACGAAGCCCAGGCCATAGGCGACGCCGCCTCGCCAGCACCACGTCGGCCCGAGCGGGGCCCAGCCGACGTATCCCCAGTCGCCGTAGCCGTAGCGCCAGGAGACCCAGGCGCCGGCGTAGGCGCGACCCGGGATCCACTCCCACCCGTAGCCGCCCGCGTAGACCCAGCGACCGTAGTGGAACGGGGCCCAGCCCCAGTCGTAATCGCTGACCCACACGTAGTCGTCGTCGTAGTCCCAGTGCCCGGCCGAGACGTACGGCGTGAAGTCCGAGCCGACCACGGTGGACGAGGGGACCCACACCGTGCCGTACGTCGGATCGTCGACCCAGCTGCCGTAGGGATCGAGCGTCGTCCGGAAGTCGGTGACGGCGGAGGGATCGGTGTCGGCGTACTCCTCGCCCGGCGCGGCCTGGGCGGCTCCGTCGGCCCCGACCACGACCTCTTCGGACTGCCCCGACTGCTCCTGCGTGGCGGGCTGAGGGGCGGGCGGCAGCTCGCCCGCGGCGGCCTGGGTCTGCGTCCCGGGCGTCGTGTAGCCGATGGGCTGGGGGTACGCCGCCTCGCGCGCCTCGACCTCTTCCTCGGCGCAGCCACTGACGAAGGGGACCAGCGCGGCGGCAAGCGCGAGGGCGACGATGCCTGACTTGGAGAGCGTCATGAGGAGCCTCGGGAACCTGGACTGCAAGGCGCGAGCCCGGCGTGATCGCCGCGGCTGAGCCCTCACGCCCTACGGATTCAAGCTTCGCCGGGACGCGCTGTCCAGGCCAGCCGTGAGGCTCGAAGGGCACCGTGTCCCGCCTCTGCCGGCCCGTGGGGCAGGCCGGCCCGCCCGCCCGCCTCCCCGCCTCCCCGCCTCCCCGCCTCCCCTTTCCCCGCCCGACG
>DATBQU010000250.1:0-18823 GCA_036560665.1 Polyangiaceae bacterium | reverse complement strand
GACATCACCGTGGCCACCACGGTCCGCTTCTTCAGCCTCCCCTCGTCGAGCATCTGCGCCGCGCACATCGCCAGCAGCTGGTCGCCGTCGACCACCTGCCCCTTCTCGTCGACGAGGATCACCCGGTCGGCGTCCCCGTCGAGCGCGATGCCGAGCGCCGCGCCGCGCTTCACCACCTCGGCCCGCACGTGGTCGGGGTGGAGCGCGCCGGCCTCCTTGTTGATGTTCACCCCGTTCGGCTTCACGCCGATGGCCGTGACCTGCGCGCCGAGCTCCTGCAACACCATGGGCGCAACGCGGTAGGCCGCGCCGTGCGCCGCGTCGATCACCACGCGCACGCCGTCGAGCGACACGTCGCTGGGGAAGGTCTGCTTCAGGAACACCACGTAGCGGCCGCGCGCGTCCTCCAGCTTCTCGGCGCGCCCGATCCCCGGGCCCGTCGAGCGCTTGCCGAGCAGGCGGTCGTCGTCCATCAGGCGCTCGATCTCGAGCTCCATCGCGTCGGGCAGCTTGAAGCCGTCGGCCCCGAAGACCTTGATGCCGTTGTCCTGGTACGGGTTGTGGCTGGCGCTGATGACGATCCCGGCGTCCGCCCGCATGCTCACCGTGAGGTGCGCGATGGCCGGCGTGGGCATGGGGCCGCACAGGATCACCCGCCCCCCCGTGGCGCAGATCCCGCCGGCGATGGCCTGCTCGAGCATGTACCCGGAGAGGCGCGTGTCCTTGCCGATGAGCACGCGCGGGACGTGGCTCTTGCCCCGACCGGCCACGAACGCCACCGCGCGCCCGAGCTGCAGCGCGAGCTCCGGCGTCATGGGGTGCTCGTTGGCGACACCGCGGATGCCGTCCGTCCCGAAGAGCTTGCGCTCGGGCGCGCCGTCGTCGCTCCTGGCTGTTCGCTTCATCGGGTCCCGGCCCTAGTCGCGCATGTTCACGAACTGCAGCTCGATGCCGACGTCCTGCGCGCGGACGGCGCGGATGGCCGCCTGCAGATCGTCCCTGTTCTTGCCGGTGACGCGCACCTGGCTCTCCTGGATCGAGGCCTGCACCTTGAGCTTGGCCTCCTTGATGAGCTGCACGATGACGCGCGCCTTCTCGACCTCGATGCCCTGCTTGATCTTGACCAGGATGCGCGCGCCGCCCTTGCCGGTGGGCTCGGGTTTGCCGGGCTCGGTGAAGCGGAGCGAGACCTTTCGCTTCACGAGCTTGTCCTGGAGCACGGTGAGGGCGGCCTTGGCGCGGTCCTCGCTGCCGGAGCGGATGGTGATCCCCTCGGCGTTCTTCTCCAGGGACGTGTCGGTGTCCTTGAAGTCGAAGCGCTGGGCGACCTCCTTCTGGGCCTGGTTGAAGGCGTTGTCGACCTCGTTGCCGGGGACCTGCGAGACGATGTCGAAGCTGGGCATGGCTGGAGGCGGCCCAATGTAGCCGCAGCGCCGGGCGTCTTCAAAGCGCCACGGGCGGATCGCGCGGAAGGCCGAGCAGGGCGGCGCGGAACTGCCCGATGAGCACGAGCGAGCCGGCCACGACCGCGAGCGAGGAAGGGGAGGGCCGCCAGGCCGCCACGGCCGCCAGGGCGTCCTCGACGGAGGGCGAGACGGTGCCGATGTGTCGGGCGGCCATGGCCGTCGGATCGATGCCCAGGCGCGACGCCCCGTGGGGGGCGACGTAGATGCGCTTGCCGGCGAGGGGAGCGAGCAGGTCGAGCATGGGCGCCCAGTCCTTGTCGCCCAGGGTGCCGAAGACGAGGGCGACCTCGTCGCGCGGCAGGCCGAGCGACCGCAGGTGCCGCGCCAGCGAGCCGGCCCCGTCGGGGTTGTGCGCGGCGTCGAGCAGGAAGCCGCCGACGCGCTCGAGGCGACCGGGCCAGCGCACGCCGGCGATGCCCTCCTCGATGGCGCCGCTGGAGGCGCCCATGCGCTCGCCGAGCGCCGCGGCCAGGCGCGCGTTGTCCTTCTGGTGCTCGCCGGCCAGGCCGATGTGGGCCGGAACGGGCGCGCTCTCGTCGAGCGCGGTCACCGTGGCCTCGTGTGCCCGGGCCACCTCGACGATGGCGGCGCGGACCTCGGGGGGCATGGGGCCGACGAGCAGGTCGAGCCCCGGCTTGGCGATGCCGGCCTTCTCGCGCGCGATCTCGACCAGCGTGGAGCCCAGTCGATCGGTGTGGTCGAGGGCGATGCGGGTGATGGCCGCAGCCCGAGGTCGCGGCAGGACGTTGGTGGCGTCGAGGCGCCCTCCCAGGCCGACCTCGACGACGGCGAGGTCGACGCCGGCCTCGCGGAAGGCGAGGAACGCAGCGAGCGTGGCCGCCTCGAAGAACGAGAGCTCCGCTCCGGCGTCGAGCGACCGCGCCAGGAGCGAAGCGAGCGCATCGTCGCCGATCGGCTCGCCGTCGATCCGGATGCGCTCGGCGAAGCGGGACAGGTGGGGCGACGTGTACAGGCCCATCCTGAGGCCCTGGGCGCGGCCGATGGCCTCGACCATGGCGCAGACGCTCCCCTTGCCGTTGGTGCCCGCCACGTGCACGGCCGGGAACGCGGCCTCCGGATGCCCGGTGAGGACGCACGCCGCCTGCATGGACTCGAGCCCCAGCCGCATCCCGAGGGGGATCCGCTCGTAGAGCCGCTTCAGGACCTCGGGCAGGAGCGCGGACACGGGAGGAACGAAACGTTAGATCGGCTCGCGCGACGCGTGCGCCTTTGTTGGCGCCTTGGCGGCCCTCTCGGATCACGTACTCTTCCGCCTCATGCTCCTTTGCCCTCTTCGCCTCCTCCGCTTCTCGATGGCCGCGTCGCTTCTGCTCCCGCTCGTCGCCTGCGGCTCCGGCCCCACCACGGGGCCCACCAGCCCGGCGTCGTCGGGGCTCGTTCTCGTCGACGCGCCCCCGCCCGCGTCGAGCGCTTCGCACGGGCCCGCGCAACCGGCGGTGCACCACGCCGTGGCGGAGCTCGATCCCGCGCTCGCCACGGCGAAGGCGCCGGACGTCTTCCGCGCGCGCTTCGCCACCACCAAGGGCGACTTCGTCATCGAGGTCCATCGCAGCTGGGCGCCCAACGGGGCCGACCGCTTCTTCAACCTGGTCAAGATGGGCTTCTTCGACGACACCCGCTTCTTCCGCGTCATCGAGCGCTTCATGGTGCAGTACGGCATCCCCGGCGATCCGCAGGTGTCGGCAAAGTGGCGCGACGCCCACATCCCCGACGACCCCGTCACCCAGTCCAACGCGCGCGGCTACGTCACCTTCGCCCAGACCGGCGCACCCAACTCCCGCACCACCCAGGTCTTCGTCGACTACGGCGACAACACCCGCCTCGACGCGTCCGGATTCGCCCCTTTCGGCAAGGTGGTCCAGGGCATGGACGTCGTCGACTCGCTCTACAAGGGCTACGGCGAGGGCGCCCCCGAGGGCGGCGGCCCGAGCCAGGGCCGCATCCAGACCGAGGGCAACGCCTACCTCGATCAAGAGTTCCCGAAGCTCGACCGCATCCTGGCCACGCAGATCCTGCCGTGACCCCCTCAATAAACCCGCGTCGTGGCCCGTCCATCTCGGCATGCATCGCCGGGCCGCCCCGGGATATAGATGGCAGAACCGTGCGCTGCGGATCAGGGGAGGCGGCTGAGTGATGAAGTGGCATCGTGTCGGTGGGGCCATCGGGTTCGTTCTGCTGCTCGGCGCCTGCGAGGTCCACGTCGGAGACGGGCAACCTTCGGCGCCGCCACCCCCCCCCCCGCCGCCGCCCCACGTGGCCGTCGCCACGCCACCGCCCGCGCCGCACGCACCGCCACCGCCCGCCACCTCGCGGCCCGTCACCCCGCCGCCCCCGCAGATCATCCACTTCTCGGGCCGGATGGTGCACCCGCCGCCTGCCGCCAACGCCAGCACCGGAAGCCTCGACGTGCAGGCGATGCAGCTCAAGATCAAGCCCGGCCGCCGGTGCGGTCCTCGCGAGAGCACCGTGGGCAGCGGGCACTGGATCCACCTCGACTGCGGCAAGTACCGGCACATCGCGTCGGCCAGGCCGTTCTCGCCGCGCAAGCTCGCCCTCATGATGCGCGGAGGCCTGCGCCTCGACTCCTCGGTGCAGGGCGGCCTGCCCGACGGCGTCGATCACCGCACCGACAGCGGTGGCACGGAGGGCCCCGTCAAGGATCAGGGCCAGGTCGGCTCGTGCACCGCCTTCTCCCTCTCGAGCACGATGGACAACGCCATCCGGCGCCAGAACAAGCCGGACACCACGTCGTCCTTGCACGTGTGGGCGCACTACGGCACGCCGGCCATGGACGCCGCGGGCGACGGCAACCTCTACAAGGACATCACCACCTGGACGCAGTGGCCCTACGACGAGCGCCTCGCGTGCGAGCTCGACACCACCGGCGACTGCGGTCCCTACAAGCCGCCGACCGGCAACCCGGGCAGCGACGCGCAGCTCCAGGCCAAGATCAAGGACTCGGACGGCAACGGCAACTGGTACATCAAGGAGTACGACTCCATCCAGGGCGACCCCGACAGCATCGCCACGATGCTGGCCACGGGCGCCGACGTCTGGTTCGCCATGCAGGTCGGCGAGACCTGGATGACCCTCAAGGGCGACACCATCGACGACTGGACCCCGGACCAGATCGCCGGCGGCCACGCCATCGTCTTCGCCGGCTACCGCCACAAGAACGGCAAGCGGCAGTTCCTCGTTCACAACAGCTGGGGCACCGGCTGGGGCGACAAGGGGTACGCCTGGATCAACGAGGGCATGATCAACCAGTTCCTCGACGGCGCGTACAAGGTCGTCGTCGCCAGCGGCAAGGCGCCCAACCCGCCCCCGCAGCCGAAGCCGCCCCCTCCGCCGCCTCCGCCTCCGCCACCCAACCCGCCCGATCCCCCGCAGCCGCCTCCGCCGCCGCCGCAGCCGGACCCGAACGCGCTGACGGACGACGACTGCGCGGAGGACGAGCTGGTCGACTCGGTGACGGGTCAGTGCGCGACCATCTGCCCGGACGACTCGCGCCCGGCCAACGCGCAGTGCCCCTCGTCGTCACTGGGGCACCACCCGGCGCCGCCGCCGCCGCCCCACGGCGTGCCGCTGCGCATCAAGCACTGAGAGACCCCACTCCCCCCGCCCCTCGCCCCGCAAGCAGGGCGAGGGGAGCGTGAGCCACGACGTCGGAACCGTTCACGTTCCCCCCACCCTGCGTGCGGGGTGGGGGGCCAGGGGGGCGGGGTTATCCGAGGTGCCCGAGGATCATCGCGATCTCCCGCTTCATCTCCAGGCGGCCGGTGATGCGGTCGACCATCCCGTGCGCGAGCAGGAACTCGCTGCGCTGGAATCCCTCGGGCAGCGTCTGGCGGATGGTCTGCTCGATGACGCGCGGCCCCGCGAAGCCGATGAGCGCGCCCGGCTCGGCGATGTTCGCGTCGCCCAGGAAGGAGAAGCTCGCGGCGACCCCGCCCGTCGTCGGGTGCAGCAGCACGCTCACGAACGGCAGCCTCGCGTCCTTCAGGCGCTCGAGCGCGGCCACGGTCTTGGCCATCTGCATCAGGCTGAGGATGCCCTCCTGCATGCGGGCGCCCCCGCTGGCCTGGAGCAGCACCACGGGCAGGCGCTCGGCCGTCGCGCGCTCGAACAGGCGCGTGATCTTCTCGCCCACCACCGAGCCCATCGAGCCGCCCATGAACGCGAAGAGGAACGCGCCCCAGGCGATGGGACGCCCCTCGAGCCGCCCGCGCCCGATCTCCACGCCCTCGCGGGCGCGCGACGACCTCTGCGCCGCGGCCACGCGGTCGGGGTAGGTCTTGCCGTCGGCGAACTCGAGCGGATCGGCCGGCTCGAGGTGCGCGTCCCACTCCTCGAGCGCGCCGTCGTCGAGCAAGAGGCGCCGCCACCCCTCGGCGCCGAGCTTGTGGTGCGCGCCGCACTGCGGGCACACCTCGAAGTTGGCGGCGAAGGCGTCCGCCGCCAGCGTCTCGCCGCAGCCGTCGCACTTGCGGAAGACGCCCTTGCCGAGCGTCTTCTTCTCGGCGGCGTCGCTCTCGGGTGCTTTCTTCTCGGGCCAGGGCATGGATGGCGGCGGAGATGATCTAGCCGAAGACGGCCCCGGCGGCGATACTCCGGTCCGTGCAGGTGTTCTGTCCTGGCTGCGGCGCCTCCGCCGAGGTCGATCCCGCGGCGAAGAGCGCCTCGTGCGCGCAGTGCGGCGCCGGCATCCCGGTCCAGATGCCCGCCTTCGGACCGCCCGGCATGGGGCCGCCGCCGAGGGCCTTCGGCCTGGAAGAGATGGCGGCGGCGCGTCCGGTGCCCGCCGCCGCGCCGGCCTTCCAGTGGAGCGAGGTGCGCGGGCTCGACGGCGCGTGGCTGGTGCGGGTCAGGGGGCGCGGCCCGGGCTGCCTCGCCGCGCTGGCGCTGGGGCTGATCGTGCTCGCGTCGATCGAGCTCGGCAGCTCGAAGAGCGACGTGCCCGCGGGCGCCGTCGTGCTCGGGGCCGTGGGGCTGTGGTTCGGCTACCTCGCGCTCTGCCGGGCGGTGAACACCGGCACCCTGCGGGTCGACCGCGAGGCGCTCACCTTCGTGCGCGGCCCCGTCCCGCAGTGGGGCAACGCCCGCGTGCCGACGCAGAGCATCGCCGGCTTCATGGCGGTCCGGCGAGGCTCGATCAAGACCGGCGGCACGCGGCGCATCCTGTGGGGCTTGCGCATGGTGACCGACGGCGGCGGCGTCGCCTGGCTGCCGCTCGGCCTCGACCAGCGCGATCACGTCGACTTCGCCATCGAGCGGCTCACGCAGATGGTCAGCGACTTCGGCGGCGCCATGCCCGCGCAGCGCCAGCAGGTGCAGCAGCTCATCCAGCAGCAGCAGCAGCGCCAGCCGGGGCAGCTCTAGGCCTGCGCCTCACCCGCCGCCGTCGGCCGGCGGGCCGGCGAGGGTGAAGTGGAACACCGCTCCCTCGCCGACCGCCCCCTCGGCCCACACCCTTCCCCCGTGGCGGCGCACCACGCGCTCGACGGTGGCCAGGCCGACGCCCGTGCCGGCGAACTCGCGGGTGGAGTGCAGCCGCTGGAAGGGGGCGAAGAGCTTCTCGGCGTAGGTCATGTCGAAGCCGGCGCCGTCGTCGCGGACGAAGTACGACGTCTCGCCACGCGACGTCTCGCTGCCGATCTCGATCCGCGCCGACGGCCGCCCCGCCGTGAACTTCCAGGCGTTGCCGAGCAGGTTCTCGAGGAGCACGCGGAGCAGGACCGGATCGCCCCGGGCGGTCAGCCCCGGCGGACAGACGAGCTCGACCGACCGCTCCGGATGGGCCGCGCGCAGGTGCTCGACGACGGACGTGGCCATGTCGCTCAGGTTCACCGGCTGCGAGCGAAGCTCCGTCCGCGCCAGGCGCGCCATCGAGAGCATCGCGTCGATGAGCTGCCCCATCCGCTCGGCGCCGGCCTGGATGCGGCCCAGGTGGTCCTTCGCCTCCGGGCCGAGCGCGTCGCCGCAGTCCTCCGCCAGCGCCTGGCTGAAGCCGTGGATGCCGCGCAGCGGCGCGCGAAGGTCGTGCGCCACCGAGTAGCTGAACGCCTCGAGCTCGCGGTTGGCCGCCTCGGCGGACTCCTTGGCGCGCCGCACCGCCGCCGCGGCCGCGCGGCTCTCGGTGATGTCCTCGGAGATGCCGAGCAGGTACGCGGGGAGGCCGTTCGCGTCGAGGACGGGGACCTTCCTCGTGTGCAGCCAGCGCTCGCCGCGCGGGGTCTGGATGGGCTCCTCGGGGATGTCGACCACCGCCTTGCCCGCCAGCGTCTCGCGGTCCCTGGCCTGGAAGAACTCGGCCTGCTCCCGCGGGAAGAAGTCGAAGTCGTTCTTCCCGACCAGGTCGCCGCGACGCAGGCCGAGCAGCTCCTCGCCCGCGCGGTTCAGCCGCTCGAAGCGCAGCTCCTTGCCCTCCTTGACGAAGACCATGAGCGGCAGGTTCTCCACGATCGAGTCGAGGAAGCGCTCGGCCGCCTCGCTCTCGTGGTGCTCGCGCGCCTGCAGGTACGGCTCCGCGATGGTCACCATCACGAAGTCGACGAGCTCGGTCATCGCGGTGATGGCGCGCGACAGCCGCTCCGGCTCGTGCACGAAGGCCTCCACCAGCCGGGGAACGACGACGCGCTTGACGGAGCGCACGATGTCCGACCAGCCGGAGAAGCTGACCCCCATCCGCGCGTAGAGCGCCCCCTGCGCGCGCAGGTCGGCCACGTACTGCTCCCACTGTCCCTCGACCAGGGCACGACGGAGCCGCTCACGGGCCTTCTGGCTCTGCGCGGCCTGCTGGCCGGGCGGCATGCCGCGGAGCAGCGGACCGAACTCGGGGTGGCCGGCGGTGAGCTGCCCGGTCGCCTCGAGGATCCGATCGTAGCTCGCGTCGTAGACCTTCCAGAAGTCGCGCAGGCCCTCGGCGTGAGAGGCGACGAAGGGCGGCGCGTCGACGCCGGCGTCCGCGGGGCGCTGGGGCGTCGTCATGCCCTAGACCCGGATGGTCGCCAGCTCCGGTCCCACCTTCAGCGTCGGCTCGGTCCTCTCCTGCACCTCGCGCGCGCTCACGCCCGGCGCCACCTCGCGCAGCAGCAGCCCGTCCGGCGTGACGTCGATGGTCGCCAGGTCGGTGATGATGCGGTGCACGACGCGCCGCCCGGTGAGCGGCAGGTTGCACTCCTTCAGGATCTTCGGCGTCCCGTCCTTGGCCGCGTGGTCCATGATCACCACCACGCGTTTCGCCCGGGCCACCAGGTCCATCGCGCCGCCCATGCCCTTGACCATCTTGCCGGGGATCATCCAGTTGGCGAGGTCGCCCGCCTCGCTCACCTGCATGGCGCCGAGGATGGCGAGGTCGATGTGGCCGCCGCGGATCATGGCGAAGCTCTCGGCGCTGGAGAAGACGGCGCTGCCGGGCAGCATGGTCACCGTCTCCTTGCCGGCGTTGATGAGGTCGGCGTCGAGCTCCTTCTCGCTCGGGTAGGGCCCGATGCCGAGCAGCCCGTTCTCGCTCTGGAGCACCACCTCGACCCCGGCCGGGATGTAGTTGCTGCACAGGGTCGGCATCCCGATGCCGAGGTTGACGTAGTAGCCGTCGCGCAGCTCCTGCGCCGCGCGCATGGCGACCTGATCGCGGGTGAGTGCCATGGCCTAGCCCTTCCTCGTCGTGCGGCGCTCGATCCGCTTCTCGTAGCCGGTCCCCTGGAAGATGCGGTGCACGAAGATGCCCGGGGTGTGGATGGTGTCCGGATCGAGCGTGCCCACCTCGACCAGCTCCTCGACCTCGGCCACGGTCACCTTCGCCGCCGTCGCCATCATGGGGTTGAAGTTCATCGCCGTGTGCCGGTAGACGAGGTTGCCGAAGCGGTCGCCCTTCCACGCCTTCACCAGGGCGTAGTCGCCGGTGATGGCCGGCTCGAGCACGTAGGTGCACCCGTCGAACTCGCGCGTCTCCTTCCTCGGCGAGAGCTTGGCCACCGAGCCGTCGGCCGCGTACTTCAGCGGCAGGCCGCCGTCGCTGATGGCGGTCCCCACGCCGGTCGGCGTGTAGAAGGCGGGGATCCCGGCCCCGCCCGCGCGCAGGCGCTCGGCCAGCGTCCCCTGGGGCGTCAGCTCGACCTCGAGCTCGCCCGACAGGTACTGCCGCTCGAACTCCTTGTTCTCGCCCACGTAGCTGGAGACCATCTTCACGATCTGCTTGTTGCGCAGCAGGATCCCCAGGCCGAAGTCGTCGACGCCGCAGTTGTTGGACACCACGGTCAGCCCCTTGGTCCCGAGCTCGCGCAGCGCGAGGATGCTCTTCTCGGGGATGCCGCAGAGCCCGAAGCCGCCGGCCAGCACCGTCGCGCCCTGGGGGATGTCGCGCACCGCGTCGATCGCGGAGGGGACCACCTTGTTCATGAGGGGCAACGTAGTGAAGGACGCCGCCGCGTTCAACACGGGCCCGATGCGGGCGCGCCTTGCGGTCTCGGCCTTCCCGCCGCACGATGAGCGGGTGAGCTTCACCGAGCGCATCTGATCCGCACTCACCCGAGGCACCCGTGGCGCCTCGGCGCTCCTGCTCGTGGCCCTGGTCGACGAGCTGTGGAGCGGCGTCGCCGTGTCCGGCGCGCCGTCGGTCGAGCGCGAGCTCGGGCTCTCGCACCGCGGCTACGTCGCCTTCGCCTTCGTCCTGCCGCTCGTGGCCGCCGCGGCGCTCGAGGCGGGCGTCGCTCTGCTGTCGGACGTGTGGGGGCGCGCGCGCCTCGTCGTCCTGGGACAGGGCGCGCTCGCCGCGTCGCTCTCGCTCGCGGCCTGGACGACGAGCCGGTGGGGCCTGACGCTCGGCCTGGCGCTCGCCGGGGCGTCGAGCGGCGTGGCCTGCGGGGCGGCGCAGGCGCTCCTCTTCACGTCGAGCGGCCCTGGCCCGGTGGACCACGATCGCGCGATGGTGCGCTGGACGCTCTACAGCGCCCTCGGCGACGTCCTCACGCCGCTGGTGACCGCCGTCGCCCTGGCGCTCGGCCACTCCTACCGCGGCGCCATGGGCGCGATCGCCGTCGTCGTCGCCCTGCAGTGCGCGCTCTCGGCGTGGCTGCTCGCGCGGCACGCGGCGACGCCCGCCGCGCCTGGCCACGGGGAGCCGGCCGGCGCAGCGCCGGAAGATGCCGCCGAGCCCGAGGCGGCCGCCGAGCCGCTGCGCGCGGCGCTGTCGCGCGCGCTGCGCATGCCCCGCCTCTGGGCGTGGCTGCTCGCCGCCGCGTCGTGCACGCTCCTCGACGAGCTGGTGATCGCGCTGGCCGCGCTGCGCCTCGAGCACGATCGCGGCGCGAGCCCCGCGCTGGCGGCGGCGGCCGCGGTGACCTTCTCGCTCGGCGACGTCCTCGGCATCGCCGTCACCGATCGCGCCGTCGCGCGCACCTCGGCGCGCCGCGTCCTCGTGGTCAGCGCAGTAGCCTGCGCGCTCGCGCTCCTGGCCTTCCTCGTCACCAGCAGCGCCCTGGCGGCCGGCGTCGCGCTCCTCGTCGTGGGCGTCACCAGCGCGCCGCACCACCCGCTCACCATGGCCCGCGCCTACGGCGAGCTGCCCGATCGCCCCGGAACGGTGCAGGCGCTGGGTCAGCTCTTCGTCGTGGTCGACGTCGCCGCCCCGCTGGCCCTCGGGGTCATCGCCGACCGCTTCGGCCTCGGCGTCGCCATGGCCTGCCTCGTGGCCCAGCCCGTGGTGATCGTCCTCTTCGCGTGGCGCCTGGCGCGAGGTGCGCGGTAGTCAGCGCGTCGCCGACGGGTCGGCCGTGGGGGCTACCGCGACGGGAGCGGCGCAGGTGGGCAAGGGCTCGGCCGCGATCTTCCGGCGGATCCTCTCCGCGATCTCGGGCGCGAAGACGACGGCCTCGAGCGTGACCGCGTCGATCTCGACGTGCTTGCCGGCCGTGCGGCGGCGCAGCTCCGCCTCGATCTCGTCCTGAAGGGGAGGGCTGCCCCGGGTCACGTCGAGGTACGAGTGGCGCGCGAAGACCTCGCGGCAGACGCTGCGGAACTCGGGCCCGACGACCTCGTCGTAGTAGCGGGGGCCGATCTCCGTATCGAGCTGGTAGAGCTCGGAGATGATGGGCCGGTAGATGACGCTGAGGGTGAGGTCGAGGGTGAGCCCCTCGGAGCTCACGGCGTGGACGCGCTCGGGGCGCGTGGAGTAGGTGACGTCGAAGTCGTCGATGCGGTTCGAGGTGCACGCCAGGAAGCACGCACCCAGCTTGTACCGTCCGGGCTGAAGGATCTCGCGCCGGAGCCCCCCCGCTCCGGGCTCGAAGAGCAGACCGCGATGCCCGGGCTCGACGATGGCCGTCGCGCACCCGCTCGTCCCCACCGCCGCCGCCAGCAACGCGCCGAACAGCGCGAGTCCCCTCCTGTCCATGGCCCGGACCAAGCAAGCGGCGAACCAGGCGGAGGGCTCCCGGCGGCCTGATCGTGAGCATGGCAACGATCTGCTCTTTCCTGAACGGTGGCGCGGCCCTGCAAGAGGGTAAGCGACGGGACAGCGCGTCCCGGCGAGGACCGCCGTTGCGGCTCCTTCGTCGCGCCCCTCGTCCGTTCTAGCCGTCGACGTCGTCGATGGGCGCCGGCATCGACGCGGGCGGAACGTCCGGATCGCTCGGCTCGTCCTCGCGCGGCTCGTCGGCGGGGGCGCCGGGCGGCGTCGTCGCGGGGGGCGGCGCGAGCGGCGAGAGCGGCGCGTGCGTCGGCGGCGGCGTGACCAGGCCGTGGCCCATCGGCGCGCGGCGGCCGTGCGCGAGCATGGTCGGGGGCCGGTGCGAGCGCATCGACGGGTTCTCGACGCAGCCGCTCATGTGCGACGGGCAGCCGATGCGCACGTGGAAGTGGTCGTCGTGGGGCAGCGCGCCGTGCGGCTGCTGCAGCACCTCGGCCGCGCGCATCCGCAGCGAGGCCGGCACGCCCATCCGCTCCGCGTAGGCGAGCAGCCTCGCCCGCAGCGGCTGCGCCACGAAGAGGTGCGTGACGCGCGCCTCCGGATCGCTCACCAGCGCCGCCACCAGCGTCCAGTTCCTGGCGTCGTCGAAGTACGCCCCCGGCCAGCTCACCGCCGTCCCGTCGCCGCGGAACTGCACGAAGCGCGAGGGCAGGAGCTGCCGCCCGCTGCCGCTGCGCACGAAGAAGCCGATGTCCGCGTCGCGCCCGCTCTCGTGCGAGTGGTGGCGCTCGATCTCGCCGCCGCCCTCGCGCGACAGGTGCCCCACCGAGGTGATGGCGTCGGGGTACTGCCGCCGCACCTGGCGCGCGGCGCGGTCGATCATGGTCACCAGCGGCTCGAGCCCCCAGCGCGCGTCGCTGGCGGTGTAGCCGGGCACGACGCGCAGGTAAGGCGTCTCGTCGAGGTGCGCGCCGCCGAGCAGGTGCCCCTCGGTGGGCGACCCGATGCTGCGCCCGAAGCGCAGCGCCGCCGGCCCGAGCGAGCCGGTGCGCGCCACGGTGCGGTGCTTGATCGCCGACCCGGGGAAGGCGCCGGTGGAGAGGGTGAGCGCCCCGGTCAGGATGGCGAAGGCGAGGGGAGCGGGGCGCACTGTGCTTCGAGGGAGAGCACGCTGGCGCCGAAGGGGCCAAATTTCCCGCGGCCCGGCGGGGCAGACGGAGGGAGAGATCACCGCCAGGACGCCACGAGACGCCAGGGGGAAGAGAGGCTTTGCCCGGCCTCTCTTACCTGGCGGTCCTCGGCGTCCTGGCGGTCTTCTCGACCTCGGTCGGCGCCAGCGCCTTCTCGACCTCCTCGACGTTCAGGCGCAGCTCGCGCGCCCGGCGGAACGCCGCGAGCACGGCCGCGCGCGTCCCGCGCATGGTGCCGGGCGACTCCTCGAGGGCGTCGGCGGCGGCGCACACGACGGCGTCGACGACGAGGCGGGGCGGGGGCGTGAATGGCTCGGGCGGCTTCACCGCGGGCACGATCCCGAGCGACTCCAGCGTCTCGCTGGTGGAGCCGGCGAGCTCCCGCGCCAGCGCGACGTCGCCCCGGGCGTGCGCCATGCGCGCGAGCTCCATCACCTGCGCGATCAGGGGCTCCGAGTGGCCGTACTCGTAGCGCGCGGCGGTCCTTCGCGAGACGCCGAGCAGCTTGCCGAAGTCGGCCTGGCTCATGCCGAAGAGGTGACGGGCCCTCCCGAGGAGCGTGTGGATGGGTCGGTTGAGGAAGATGGCCATCGGGAGTCACCCCATTCCCATCCGGGGCTTCGGAGTGCGCACCCCGAGCGTCACACTACGCCATCGTGCCCCCTGATGTCGCATGGGAAAGGACGTGGTGCGCATCATGTGCGTCAGAATGCGCATCCAGAGGGTCCATGAGGGCATCATGACGCTGCATGTGCGCACCCGGAGGCTCGTCGACGCGGCCGAGTCCTTCCATGTGCGCAGTGGGATTGGCAGAGTGCGCATCGGGATGATCACCATGGGAACCACGAGCCTCCGCGAGGCAACGACGAGGATCCGTCCGGCAAGCGCGGGCGACGTCCTCGCGGGGGTAAGGCGTCCCGCCCGCCCGTAGAACGGAAGGACCGCCCTTGACGCTCCGCCGACGCATCCTCTTCTTCAAGTGGACCCTCTGGCTGGGCGGGGTGACGGCGGTCCTCGCCCTCGCGCCGGCGCTGCACACCTCGACCACGTACTTCATCCCCGTGGTGGCCCTCTTCGTGTGGGTCACGCACCGGCGGGCCTCGCGCGTCATCGTGCGAGGCGCCTACCGACGCCTGCGGCGCCTCATCGAGGCCGAGGACTACGCCGGCGCGCGCGCCCTCATCGCCGAGCTGACCGCGCTCTACGCCGGCTCGCGCAGCGCGCTCGAAGGGCTGCGCCTCCAGGAGGCGGGCGTCCTGTCGCACGAGGGCCGCTACCCCGAGGCAGCCGCGCTCTACGCGTCGCTCGACGCCGGTCGGCTGGGGGCGGGGTGGAAGCCGCTCCTGCTCAACAACCTGGCCTGGACGCTCGCGCTCTCCGGCGACGCGCCCACCGCCGTGCAGCGGGCGCGCGAGTCGCTCGAGGCCTCGGACAAGACGGGCGACCGGGCGGTGGGCGTCGTCGATCTCCGCTCGTACCAGCTGGGGACGCTGGGCACCGCCCTGGTGCTGGCGGGCGAGCCCGGGGAGGGCGTGCGCCTGCTGGAGCAGGCCTTCGCCCGCGGCGGCAAGCCCCGCGAGCAGGCGGCGCGCTCGTTCTTCCTCGGCGAGGGGCTGCGCGCCCTCGGCCGCCACGAGGACGCCGCGCAGGCCTACCGGCGCGCGGTGCAGCTCTCGCCCGCCTGCCGCTTCGGAAAGCGGGCGCAGGCGAGCCTGGAGGGGCTGCGGGCGTACCGGTCGTGAGACGGCGTGCGCAACCATCGCCCTTTTTCCCGCATCCCACCGCTCACGACTGCCCAGGGAGGCCCCTCATGAACCTCAGAGGAATGACCGCGCTCGTGACCGGCGCGTCGAGTGGGATCGGCGAGGCGATGGCCCACCAGCTCGCGGAGCGAGGGGCCGACGTGATCCTGACCGCCCGGCGGCGGGACCGCCTCGACGCCCTCGCGTCCATCCTGCGCGACGCCCACGGCGTGCGCGTCGACGTCATCCCCCTGGATCTCGGCACGCCCGGCGCCGCCGGAGAGCTCTTCTTCCGCACCGAGGGCGAGGGCCGTCGCGTCGACGTCCTGATCAACAACGCCGGCTTCGGCGCCCACGACCGCTTCGCCGACCTCGCCTGGGACACGACGGCCTCCCAGCTCCAGCTCAACGTCGTCTCGCTGACCGAGCTCACGCACCGCTTCGTGCGCGCCATGCTCGGGCGCGATCGGGGGTTCGTCCTCAACGTCGCGTCGGTCGGCGCGTACATGCCCGTCCCCTCCTACGCCACGTACGCGGCGGGCAAGGCGTACGTCCGCAACTTCACCGAGGCGCTCTCCTTCGAGCTGCGCGGCACCGGCGTCCACGCCTGCTGTCTCAACCCGGGAGGCACCGCCACGGAGTTCATGAGCGTGGCGGGACACGATCTGCCGCGCCTCGCCCGGATGACGCTCATGTCCCCGGCGCGGTGCGCGCGCATCGGCCTTCGCGCGCTCTTCGCGGGCCGGCGAAATGTCGTGGCGGGCTGGTCGAACGTCTTCGCGACGCTCCTTCTCCGGCTCCTGCCCCGGTTCGCGCTGGCGCGGCTGGCCGCGATCGTCATGAACGCCCCCCCGCCCATCGCCACCCGGGACGCCGCGACCCGGGGCTGCAGGCTGCTCGGCTCCGGCGCGTCCTCAGGCGACGTCGGTTCTGCCGCGTGACGAGGCCGTCACGAGGGGCGGGCGCGCGGGCCGCCCGCTGGGGTATCCTTGGCGGACCCCGTGCCGACCGACAGTCTCTTCCCCTCCTCCCGCTTCGCGGTGAGCGAGCGCCGCGCGATGCTGGTGGGACGAATGGCGGAGATGCGCGAGCTCGAGCGCGCCTACACGCTCGCCCGCGAGAAGAAGCAGACGCGCACGGTGACCGTCCTCGGGGCCACGGGCATCGGCAAGACGCGCCTGGTGCGCGACTTCCTGGTGCGCTCGCGCGACACGGGCCTGGCGCCGCGCGTCTTCCGCGGGACGGCGCGCGACGGCGGGCCGGCCTACGAGGTGTTCGCGCGCGTGCTGCGCGCGCGCTTCGGGATCGTCGAGGGGATGGACGCCGAGGCGGCCAAGGCGCAGGTGCGCGCGCAGGTGGCGGCGGTGCTGGAGGACCGCAAGGTGGGCGACGTCGCCTACTTCCTCGGGCAGCTGCTCGATCTCGAGTTCCAGGACTCGCCGCTCATCAAGGCGGTGGAGGGCGACGCGCAGCAGCTTCGCTCCATGCGTCGCGCCGTCATCAAGAGCTTCCTCGAGACCGACGCCGGCAAGGGCGCCGAGCCGCTGGTGCTGGTGTTCGACGACCTGCAGTGGGCGCACGACGACTCGCTCGAGCTGCTCTCGTACCTGGTGGACGGCCTGCGCGGGCCCATCGTGCTGCTGTGCATGGCGCGGCCCGAGATGCTGGCGCGCCGCGACGGCTGGCGGAAGCTCGGGGCCGAGCGGCACGCCGTGGTCGAGCTGCCGCCGCTGGGGGACGTGGAGTCGGCGGCGGTGATGCAGGACCTGCTGTCGCCCTGCGGCGAGGCGCCCGAGGTGGAGGAGCTGGTCGACGAGGCGGTGACGCTGGCCGGCGGCAACCCGGCGCTGCTCGAGCAGATCGTGCGCATCTACCACGACACCGGCGTGCTCGAGGTGACCGACGACTTCGAGGACGAGCGCTGGAACGTGCACGCCGAGAAGCTCGACAGCGTGAAGCTGCCGCTGAGCGTGGAGGACGCGGTGCAGGCGCGCATCGCCGCGCTGGCGCCCGAGGAGCGCGACCTGCTGGAGCGGGCGGCGGCCATGGGCGGCGTCTTCTGGCTGGGCGGGCTGGTGGCCATCCACCGCCAGACCGAGTCGCCGCCGGAGGTGTGGGAGGGCGGCGAGGCCGAGGACGTGGTGCTGCTGCGGCAGCTGCTCTCGGAGCTGGTCGAGCGCGACTACGTCCTGCGCCTGCCGGACAGCACCTTCCCGGGCGACGAGGAGTACGTCTTCAAGCACAACCTCGAGCGCGAGGCGCTGGTGCGCCTGTCGTCGCCGGCGGGGGCGCGGCGCTTCCACCGCGCGCTGGCCGAGTGGCTCACCTTCCGCGAGAGCACCGACGCCAGCGAGGAGTACCTGGAGATGCTGGCGCGCCACCGGGAGAAGGCGGGGGCGGCGGCGCTGGCGGCGCAGTCGTACGTGCTGGCGGGGGACGTGGCGCGCTCGCGCTACGCCAACACCAAGGCCGCCGAGCTCTACGCCCGGGGCCTCGGGCTGCTCGAGCAGTGCGATCCCGCCGACGAGGACCTGCGCCTCAAGGCGCTGCACCACAGCGGCGACGTGCTCCAGTCGCTGGGGCGCAACGACGAGGCCTACCGCGCCTTCGTCGAGATGCTGACGCGGGCGTGGCGGCTCGACCTGCGCAGCAAGGGGGGCGCGGCGCACTCGCGCATCGGGCGCCTGTACCGCGAGACGGGGCGCCTCGAGGAGGCGAGCCGGCACCTGACCGCGGCGCTGGCGCTCTTCGGGCAAGGGCAGGACGAGCGCGGGATCGCCAGCACCCTCGACGACATCGGCAAGCTGCACTGGCTCAAGGGCGACTACCCGCTGGCGCTGGAGTACACGCTGCGGTCGCTGGCCATGCGCCGCAAGATCGGCGACCGGCGGAGCATCGCCCTCAGCCTCAACAACCTGGGCCTCGTGCACCAGGACTCGGGCAACTACAAGGGCGCGCTCGAGGCGTTCGAGCAGGCGCTGCGCATCCGGCGCGACATCGGGGATCTGGTGGGCGTGAGCATCACCCTCAACAACCTGGGCACGGTGGCGCAGGACATGCGCGACGACAAGCGCGCGCTGGCGCTCTTCCAGGAGGCCTACGAGGTCGCCAAGGAGACGGGGGACCGCAACCGCATCGCGCTCATCCTCACCAACCTGGGCGAGACGCACAACCGCCTGGGCGACGCGGTGAAGGCCATCGGCCTGCTGAAGCAGGCCGAGGATCTGGCCGACGAGCTGGGCGACAAGCTGGGCCTCGCCGAGGCGGTGCGGGGCCTGGGCAAGGCGTACCTGGCGCGGCGCGAGTACACCAAGGCGCGCGAGTGCACCCAGCGCGCGGTGGAGCTCTTCTCGGAGACGGAGAGCAAGGTGCAGCTCGGCGTGGCGCTGCGGTCGCTGGGCGAGGTGACGACGGCGGGCAGCGCGGGCGGGGCGGGGCTGCGCGAGGCGGCAGAGCACCTGAAGAAGTCGATCGCCATCTTCGAGGAGATCGGCAACGAGGTGGAGCTGGCACGCAGCTGCCGGGCGTACGCGGAGCTGCTGCGCCAGATGCCGGAGCACCAGAGTAACCCCGCCATCATCGCCGAGGCCAAGGCGCTGGCCAAGCGCGCGGAGGAGATCTTCGCCAAGATGCGGGCCAGCGCAGGCGCGATAGGCGGGCTCGGAGGCGAGGCGCTCTTCGCGAGGTGAGGGTGTCTTGGCAAGCGGGCCCCGTGCGGTATGATTTCCGGCTGTGTCTGGGGGCGTGGTCACACAAGCGCAGCGGCTTGTCGGGGGCCGATACGAGCTGGAAGTACCCATCGGAAAGGGTGGGATAGGGGAGGTCTGGCGCGCGCGGCACGTGGCGCTCAACTCGCGCGTCGCCATCAAGTTCCTGCAGCTCGCCTCGGCGCAGAAGGAGTCGGCCAAGCGCCGGTTCACCACCGAGGCCCAGATCACCGCTCAGCTGAAGACGCCCAACGCCGTGCAGGTCTTCGACTTCGGGATCACCGACGAC
>DATBQU010000249.1:0-9887 GCA_036560665.1 Polyangiaceae bacterium | reverse complement strand
GGGGCATACGCTTGTGATCGACGGAGGATTGACGATCGGATAAGAGACGGCGCGCGCGCTAAGGAGCCACGGCTCGGGGAAGATGGAGGCAGGTCAAACCATCGCGGGGAAGTACCGCCTGAATCGCCTGCTCGGCTCGGGCGGGATGGCGACCGTGTGGTCGGCGACCAACGTCTTCACCGAGCGCGAGTTCGCCATCAAGTTCATGCTCCCGCAGGTGGCGCGCACCCCCGAGGCGGCGCGCCGGTTCCTGCTCGAGGCCAAGATCAGCGCCCGCATCAACCACCCCAACATCATCGAGGTCATCGACGTCGGCCAGGCCGAGGACGGCTCGCTCTTCCTGGTGATGGAGCTGCTCACCGGGGTGTCGCTCGACGTCGCCGTGCGCCGGCAGCAGCCTCCCATGTCGGTCAACGACTTCGTGGGCCTCATGAAGGACTGCGCCGTCGCCCTGGCCGCCGCCCACCGCAGCGGCGTCATCCACCGCGACCTCAAGCCGACCAACATCTTCCTGCACAAGGACCGCGACGGCCGCGTGGTGCCCAAGGTCCTCGATTTCGGCGTCAGCAAGATCCTCGAGGAGGAGAACAACACCGCGCTCACCGTGGTCGGCACCGTGCTCGGCTCGCCCCTGTACATGAGCCCGGAGCAGGCCATGGGCGCCGCCGGGATCGACGGCCGCACCGACGTCTTCGCCTTCGGCGGGATCCTCTTCGAGTCGCTCACCGGGCAGCGCGCCTTCGACGCTCCCAACTTCAACGCGCTCATCGTCACCATCGCCACCAAGCAGCCCAAGTCGATCGACGACGTGTCGCCGCAGCTGCCGGAGCCGCTGCGCGCCCTGGTGCGCGACTGCATGGTGACCGACAAGACCAAGCGCCTGGCGTCGTTCGACCTCATCGCCGAGCGGCTCACCGCCATGATGCCGGAGCTCGAGAAGAGCGAGCAGAAGCTGCCCTCCCAGTACGGAGTCGAGCGCTCCTCGGATCCGGACGCGACCAACGCCCTGCCCGTCATCCCCCGCAAGAGCGACCGGCCGCCGCCGCCGGCGCAGGGGCAGTCCCCCTCGGCCGCCCCCCCCGGCGGCCACCCCTCGCCGCTGGCGATGCAGATCACCAACCATCCGCGCTCGAGCTCGCGGGCGACCGACAGCGCCGTCGAGTGGCTGCGGGGCGCGGAGACGTACGTCCGCAGCCTGCCGCCGCGCACGCTGATGCTCGCCGCCGGGGGCGCGGGGGCCTTCGTGCTGCTGGTCGTCATCGGCATCGCCGCCGCCTTCACCCGCGGCGGCGGGCCGTCTCGCGGGGCCCTGCACGGGTCGGCGGTGTCCGCCTCCACCGGCACGAGCCCCGTCGAGCCCCCGCCGCCGGTGGCGATGTCGTCCATTCCCAGCGCGGACGACTCGGCCGACGTTCCCACCTTCTCGGTCGACTCGCTGCCGGTGGCCGTCCGCGGCGCTCCGTCCAAGGGCAACGGGCGCCTCTCCATCGTGGCCAAGCCGGGCTGGTGCTCGGTGTCGGTCGACGGGCAGCCCCGGGGGGTCACGCCGCTCAGCGCGTTCGAGCTGCCGGCCGGCACCCACCGGGTCGACTGCGTCCCGCCCAGCGGCAAGCCGCGCACGTCGAGCGTCAACGTCGCCGAGGGGACCGCCACGCACTACACCTTCGCGCTCGACGAATGACCGCGGCGGAAGAGGCGCTCCAGCGCGCCATCGCCGAGGCGTGCCTGGGGGCGAGCGCGGGCGAGGCCATCGCGCGCGATCTGCGCGGGTACCTCGAGCGGCACGGCGTCCCGACCGAGGACGTGGAGGCCATCCTGGCCGCGCCCGCGCGCCTCGCGGTCTACCGCAGCCTGGTGCGAAACGGGCTGTCCTCGGTGGTGGCGCGCATGCTCCCCCGCACGCGCGCGCGCATGAACGCGGCCTGCGGGGGGCGCTTCGACGCGGACCTCGCGGCCTTCGTCGACCAGGCCGGGCCGCGGACGCACTACCTGCGCGACTTCCCCGCCGAGCTCTTCGCCTGGGCCGAGCCGCGCTGGCGCGCCGACGCGAGCGTGCCGGCCTACCTGCCCGATCTCGCGGCGCACGAGCTGGCCCAGTTCGCGGTGGCCGCGGCGCCGTCCGCCGGCGCTCCCACCGCGCTCGCCGAGGCCGCGCTCGACCGCCCGCTGGCCTTCACGCCGTCGATGCGCCTCGTGCGCTACGCCTGGGCGGTGCACGAGCTGCCGGCCGAGGAGGAGGCCACCGGCGTGCCGGCGCGGCGCGACGTGCGCCTGCTCGCCTACCGCGATCCGGGCCACGAGGTGCGCTGGCTCGAGCTGACGCCGCTCGCCGCCGCCGTCCTCGAGCGACTGGCCGCGGGCCAGGCCCTGGGGCCCGCGGTGCAGGCCGCGTGCGCGGAGCACGGCGTCGCCCCGCCCGCCGTCCTCGCCGACGTCGCCCGGCTGCTAGCCGACCTGGGCGAGCGCGGCGTGCTGCTCGGCGCGCGGCCGTGACGCCGCCCGCTGCGCCACGGCGCGGATGCGCGCCACCTCGTCGAGGAGCGCGTCGAGGGCGGGCACGTTCTGGTCGCGCTCGAGCAGCACCGGCACCGGACCGGTGCGCGCCAGCACCCGCTCGAGCAGCGCGAGCACGGGATCGCTCACGTCGGCGCCGTGGGTGTCCACGATCATCGCCCCCTCGGCGCCGGGCGCCCGCGGCTCGCGCAGCCCGCCCTCGTCGACGCCGTACCACTCGTGCCCCGCCACGTGCATCTGCACCACGCGCTCGAGGGGCGCCTGCCGCATCCAGTCGTCGACGTCGAAGCCGAAGTTGCAGGCGTTCACGTAGGCGTTGTTCACGTCGAGCATCAGCCCGCAGTCGGCCGCCTCGCACACGCGCGACAGGAACTCGGCCTCGCCCATCTCCGCCCGGCCCGGGTGCCAGTAGAAGCTCACGTTCTCGACCGCGAGCGGGACGCCCAGCACGTCGCGCGCGCGGCGGATGCGGTCGGCCACGCGCTGCACGGCGTCCTGCTTGAAGGACAGAGGCAGGAGCTCGTGCAGCGCGCGCCCGCCCACCGCCCCGAAGCACAGGTGGTCGGAGTGCCACGGCGAGCCGAGCTCGCGCACGAACGCCGCCAGGTCGCGCAGGTACGCCTCGTCGAGCGGGTCGACGCCGCCCAGGGACATCGTCAGCCCGTGGGTGACGACGGGGTAGCGCGCCGCCAGGCGCGTCAGCGTGGCGGGGTACTTCCCGCCCCGCTGCATGTAGTTCTCGGGCGAGATCTCGAGGAAGTCGAGGGGCAGGCGGCCCGCGGCGTCCCGCTCGACGAGCTCGTCGAGGAACTCCCAGCGCAGACCGAGCCCGACCCCCGCCAGGCTCACAAGATCTTCTGCTTCGGATCGCTGGCGCAGGTCCCGGCGCCGCAGCTCGCCTCGCCGCCCTTGGGGCCCTTCTTGGGCGGAGTCGTGCCCTTGGGCTTCGGCGCCGGCGGCTTGCCCGACGCCGTCGTCGCCGACGGGGGCGGCGAGGCGGGCGCGTTGGTCGTCGCGGGCGTGGGGTTCGCGTCGGCCGGCGTCCCGTTCGCCGCGGACGTGCCGGCCGGGGCGGCCGTCGATGCAGGAGCCGCCGCGGCGCCCGTCGCCGCCGGCGGGGCCGGCGTCGCGCCGCAGCCCTTGGCCGAGCACGACGACTGACCCGTGGCGGCGGTCGTCGCCGCCGGCGCCACGTCCGTCGCGTTCACCGGCTGCGGGTTGCTGCCGCCGCACGCCACGATGGCGCTCGTTCCGAGCGCGGCGAGGACGGCGGCGAGGCTCTCGAAGGACAGATTCGGTCGCATGGGCATGGTCTCCTGTTCGATTTCTACGGCGCGGGCGTCGCCCCGAGCGCGAAGCTGACGTCGGCGTTCTCGGCCACCTTCGAGATGAGCTTGGTGGTCCACTCCAGGGCCTGGCCGGCCGGATCCCGGGGCCGGATGTCGTGCTCTTTGAGGACGACGCGCATGGGCTGCTTCGATTTCACCTCGATACGCGCCGGCCTGGCGTCCGGTGCCGCCCCCGAAGGATAGCGGAAGGCGACCTCCACCACGGCGTCTTTCGGGGTCTTGTGGCCGTGCACGAGCAGGTCCCCGTGCACGGTCGCGCTGACCGTGCGGA
Organism: Polyangiaceae bacterium; assembly: GCA_036560665.1. GTDB lineage: Bacteria > Myxococcota_A > Polyangia > Polyangiales > Polyangiaceae > Palsa-1150. Next base: position 5,753 of record DATBQU010000249.1, on the reverse strand, counting down.
CGTCGTCGTCGCCGTCCCTGGTGGGCGCCACCTTGGTGAGATCGGATGAGCTGAGGTTGTCGAGCGAGCGGATCGCGAAGTCGGCCCAGCGCATCGGCTCGTTGGTCTTGCCGTCGACCACGACCTCGAGCCACGTGCGGGCGTGCGTGGTCTGGGTGGCGTCGTCCGGGCCCTTGAAGGTGTCGGTGCTGAAGGTGGACAGGTCGACGCGCACCAGGCCGCGCGACTGCGACAGGTCCCGGGCCACGACGTCGAGCGTCCCCGTGGCGGCCGTCGTGTCCCCCAGGATGTGCTCCTTGGGGCCGGGCATGTCGACGTGGGTGCTGCTCTTCGGGTCGATGACGAAGTGCCAGGCCGTCGCCGCCGGGTCGGCCGACGACGCGGCGAGGGCGCTCGACGCCGGGGCCAGCGTGGCCGGATCGTCCTTCTTTCCGCAGGCAGGGGTGAGGACCGCGAGCACGGCGAGCGTGGCGAGGGCGCGGATGGCCAGGGAGGCGGCGGGGCGGCGCATGTCCGGCGAGAATACGTATGAGGCCGCCCCAGGTATCGTCGAAAGGCTCCCTGTGGGTGGCGGCCCCACCCGCGTGCCCCGCGGAAGGGCGCGCGATCTGAATCGCCGAGCCCGTCGATTTCAGCGCCCGGGGCGGTCAAGATGGGTGAAATATTCCAGCGAGCTCTGGCGCCGCGTCCAGCGCCGCGAGGGCTCCGAGGAGCTTCGTATGCTGAGTGTCTTCCGGGCGAGGGCGTGGGTTGCGCTCCTCGCGTGCGTGCTCCTCGCCGCCGTCGCGCCCTTCGGCTGCGGGAGCAGCGGCCCCTCCAACACGTTCGGTGTCGGCGACGACGCCGGCGGCGACGCCACCGCCCCCGGCGACGACGCGACCGCGGGCGACGACGGCGCCTCGGAGGCCGGCAACTTCGGCGGCGACGACGCGGGCCCCACCACGCTCTCGATCACGCCCACCAACCCCACCGTCGGCGTGACCATCACCGACGGCGTGGTGGCGACGACGCCGCTCCAGCTCACCGCGCTGGCCACCAACCAGAACGGCAGCGCGCCCGTCACCGCCTCGTGGACGTTCGACCGCGGCGAGCTCGGCGTGCTCGATCCCGCCAAGGGCCTGTTCACCGCCAGCGGCAACCTCGGGGGCGTCGGCACCGTCACCGCCAGCTGGAACAACCAGACCGCGACGGCGAAGCTCACCGTCACCATCGTCTCCACCCAGAACGGCCGCCCCGGCGGGGCCGACGCGGGCGCCGCGGACGCCGGCGCGGGGGGCGTGGGCGGCGTCGGCGGCGAGGGCCTGGGGGGCGCGGTCAGCCCGGGCACGCAGGGCGTGCTCACCGGCGCCACCACGCCGCCCGCGAACGCGCAGGAGCTCGGCTGGCTCTACCCCTACGACCAGACGGTGTGGCCGCGCGGCATCCTGGCGCCGCTGCTCCAGTGGCAGACGACGCACACGGCGACCGCCGTCTACGTGCACCTCATCGAGAAGAACTTCGAGTTCAAGGGCTTCTACTCGGGCAGCGCGCTGGTGCACCAGCCCATCGACGCCACGGCCTGGCAGCAGGCCATCTACGGCAACGGCGGCGACAAGCTGCACGTCGACGTCACCATCACCGACGGGACCACCGCGTGGGGCGCCATCGCCGAGGACTGGCTGGTCGCCCCGGGCGTCCTGCAGGGCACGGTCTACTACGGGTCGTACAACTCGACGCTCGCCGGCGCCGCCAACGGCGCCGTGCTCGCCATCAAGCCGGGGGCGACCGCGCCCGCCATCGCCATCCCGGGCACGCAGACCGCGTGCAACGTGTGCCACGAGGTGTCCGCCAACGGCGGGACGCTGTTCCTGCAGAACAACACCGCGGCCGACGGCTACGCCGACGGCACCTCGTACGACCTCACCAAGAGCGGCGCCACCCTCGCCTCCTACACCGGCAGCGCGACCGACGGCACCTCGAACAACCGCAAGTTCCTGTGGTCGGGCGTCTACCCCGACGGCACCTTCGCCATGGCCAACTCGCGCCACGCGCGCGAGTGCTACGCGGGCGACTCGCTGCTCTTCAAGCGCTCCGACGGGACGCAGATCGCCACCACCGGCTGGACCACCGCCGTCACCGCCGCGGTGACGCCCGACTTCTCGCCGGACGGCCGCAGGCTCGCCTTCAACTTCTGGGAGGGCTCGACCACCGGGGGCGTCGCGCCGGGCGCGGGCCACAACCTCGCCGTGATGGACTTCGACTGCGGCGCGCCCGACGGGGGAACGGGGTGCTCGGGCACGCCGCCCTACGCCTTCTCCAACCTGCGCCAGCTCTACTCCGACGGCGCGCGCTACCCGGGCTGGCCGGCGTTCCTGCCCGACGGCCAGTCGCTCGTGTTCCACAACACGCTGGTCGCCCCCAACCCGGCCTCGTGCGGCAACTGCGAGATCTCCACCTGGAGCGGCGCGCGGGCCGAGCTGTGGTGGACCGACGTGCCGGCCAGCAGCGGGACGCCGTCGCACCCGCAGCGCATGGACGCGCTCGACGGCTTCGTGAACGGCGCGAGCTACCTGCCCACCAGCACGACGCACCCCGACGACACGGCGCTCGACTACGAGCCCACCGTCAACCCCATCCCGTCCGGCGGGTACTACTGGGTCGTCTTCACCTCGCGCCGCATGTACGGCAACATCGCGGCGGGCGATCCCTACGACAACGGCAACGGCACCTACCCCATCCCCAAGAAGCTGTGGGTGGCCGCCATCGACATCAACGCCAAGCCCGGCGTCGACCCCAGCCACCCCGCCTTCTACCTGCCCGGGCAGGAGCTCGACGCCGGCAACATGCGCGGCTTCTGGGTGGTCGATCCCTGCAAGCCCAACGGGCAGTCGTGCCTCACCGGCGACGAGTGCTGCAACGGCTTCTGCCGCCAGCCGGCCGACGGCGGCGCCCTGGTGTGCACCGACCAGCCGCCCGGCTGCTCCAACGAGTTCGAGAAGTGCACCAGCGACGCCGACTGCTGCGGGCAGAGCCAGGGCTACAAGTGCATCAACGGGCACTGCGCCGCGCCCGGCGCGCAGTGACGGTGAGCCCGCCTCATCTCCCCTTCCCCGCCCCCCCGTCGTCCTCCTCCTGCTCGTCCTCGTCCACCGCGACCAGGTGGTGCACCACGGGCTCGGTGCCGGCGACGGCCAGCGCGGCCAGGCGCTTCTCCGCTTCGCGCTCCTCGGCCGTGAGGCGCTCGTGCTGCCGCATGTGCTCCGCCCACGAGTCGACCAGGTACACCTCGACCAGCTCGTCGGGCGTCGACGGATCGCGGAAGAGGCGCCACCCGTAGGCTCCGCTGCGCCTGCGCATGCGCTCGAGATCGGCCGCGGCCCTGGTGAAGCGCGCGAGGTTGGGCGCCGGCACGCGGAAGCTCGTGGTCACCAGGACCGGCCCGGCGTCCTCCGGCGGCTCGCAGACGAGCTGGGGCTTCGGCCACGCCGCAGGCGAGAAGTCCGGCACCCGGCCGCTCAGCGGGAACCAGACGCGCGCGACCACGCTCGCCGCGACGGCGGCGCCGCCCGCCGCGAGGGCGACGCGCAGATCGGTCCTCGCCGCGAGCGCGCCCCAGGCGACGCCGCCGAGCGCGAGCGCCCCCTGGAAGACGAGCAGGAAGACGGACAGGACGCGCGCGCGCACCCACGACGGCGTCGCCATCTGCACCGCCACGTTGAGGCTGGAGATCATCGCCATCCACGCCAGCCCGGCGACGGCCATCACCGCCCCGGCGAGCCAGGGCGCGTGCGCCAGCGCGAGCGCGACCACGGCCGCGGCGAAGATCAGCGTGCCCGCCGAGAGCGTCGCCTCGGCCGACAGCTTCCCCTGGAGCCGGGGCAGAAGGACCGCCGCCGCCACCGCCCCCGCGCCCATGCACCCCAGCAGGACGCCGAACCCCGACGAGCCCAGCCCGAGCGAGCGGCGCGCGAAGAGGGGCAGCAGCGCCATCAGGCAGATGCCGCCGAAGAGCGAGGCGCCCGCGCGGACGAACGCCGCCACCAGCTCCGGCGAGTGACGCACGTAGCGCAGCCCGCCCTGCATCGCGCCGAGCCAGCGCTCGGCGGGGGCCGTCGACCGCTGCTTCACGCCCCGCCAGCGCGCCAGAACGACGAGGGTGTAGAGGAAGGTCACGGCGTTGAGCAGGAACACCGCGAAGGGCCCGGCCGCGGCGACGACGAGGCCGCCGAGCGCCGGGGCGAAGGCGCGCGCCAGGTTGTACGAGAGCCCGCCCAGGGTGACCGCCTGCGGCAGGTCCCGGCGCGGGACGACCTCGGAGACGATGGCCTGCCACAGCGGCCCGTCGACCGCCGCGCCGATGCCCATGACGAAGGTGAGGCCGATGAGCAGGCCCGGCGTCATGCGGTGGGTCACGGTGAGGGCGCCGAGCAGCGCGGCCGTGCCCAGCATCCAGGCCTGCGCGACCATCGCCAGGCGGCGCCGGTCCGCCACGTCGGCCAGGGCGCCGGCGGGGACGGCGAGCAGGAAGATGGCGAGGCTGTCGGCGGACGCGAGCACCGCCACGCTCAGGGGCGACGAGGTGAGCGTCGTCATGAGCCAGCCCTCGCCGACCTCGTGCATGAAGGAGCCGAAGTCGGAGGCGAGGCCGGCGATCCACAGGCTGCGGAAGACGGCGTGGCCGAGGGGCGCCCAGGCCTGCCTTGTCGCCGGGCTCGAGGGGGGTACGATCCGAGTCGCCATGACCGAAGCCCTCGCCCTCCTGCGCTTGAAGCAGCTCGGCCCGCTCCAGGACGCCGCCATCCAGGAGTGGCGTCGCGCCCGCGCGAGCATGCCTCCCCTGCACGTGCTGTGCAAAGAGCCGTCGACGCCGGACGCGCCCGACTACGAGCTTGCCCCGTGCAAGGCCCTGGGCGACGCCTTCGACTTCGTGACCGTCGACGACGCGCCGCTGCGCGAGTCGTTCGCCATCTTCGCCCACGCCTGCGACGAGTACGCCAAGGCCTGGCTGGCGGCGCACGCCCACGCCGCCACCTACGGCAGCCACGCGTTGAAGCTCGACAACGTGCGCGAGATGTCGCGCACGCTGCGCTACCCGGATCGCTCGACGGGGACCACGGGCGTCAAGCTCATCGAGCACGTGCGCGACGCGTACGTCACGCTGTCGCGCAGGATCGAGGCGCTCGTCGGCTGACGCGGCGCAGCGGACGGGTCACGCCGGGTCCTTCACGCCGGCCGCCTCGAGGCCCTCGACGAGGTCCGCGACCAGCGTGGCGGCCACGCTCTCCACCGTGTCGGGGCTGGTGTCCTCGATCTCCTCGCCCACGACCACCCCGGCGTGCTCGAGGATGACCCGGGTGCGGCCCGCCTGCTGCTCGACGCGCGGAGTGACGTTCCGCTCGCGCATCCACTGCAGCGCTCGCTCCCTGGCGTGCGGGTCCATGGCGCTGCTGTAACGCGGGGCGCGCGGAGCGTCGAGGAGGAGGGGCGTCACGAGGCGAAGAACGGGCGTCACTCGCCGGTGAACGACCGTGGCGGGGCGGAGAACGGGCGTGGCTCGCCGAGCAATGCCCGTGGCGCGGCGAAGAACGGGCGCCATTCACTGATGAACAGCGATCATTCGGTGCCTGCGCCGCCCGGTCCAGCGCGTGACCCGGCCGGTCCAGCACGTGACCCGGCCGGTCCAGAGCGTGACCCGGCCGGTCCAGCGCAGGACCCGGGCGGTCCAGCGTGCGACCCGGCCGGTCCAGAGCGTGACCCGGCCGGTCCAGAGCGTG
>DATBQU010000248.1:0-2651 GCA_036560665.1 Polyangiaceae bacterium | reverse complement strand
GATGAGGACCTTGAAGGGCTTGCGCTTGCCCTCGATCTTCGCGTCCTCGTTCTTCACCGCCAGGAGCAGCGCCAGCGCCTGCACCGTCTTGCCCAGGCCCATGTCGTCGGCGAGCACGCCGCCCGAGCCGATCTCGTGGAGGAACCACAGCCACTGGAACCCCTGCTCCTGGTAGGGCCGCAGCTGGGCCTTGAGGTTGCGCGGCTTCCGCGTCCCCTTGATCTCGTCGATGTTGTGGAGCTTCTTGAAGAGCTCCTTGGCGTCGCTGGCGACGCTGGCGCGCCCCGCCTGCGCCAGCAGCTCCTCGATGCGACCCGCCTGCGAGAGCGGGAGGCGACCGCCGTTGCCGCCGCTCGTCGCCAGGATCTCCGCCTGGCGCAGGAGCACCTCACGCACCTTCTGCGGGTCGAGCCGGGCGAACGTCCCGTCGGCGAGCTTGACGTACTTTCGCCCTTCGGTGAGGCACCGCGCGAGCTCTTCCTGCGTGACGGCGACGCCCTCGCTCTCGAAGTTCATGCGCAGCGAGAGCCAGTCGACCCCGCTGCCCACGCGCACGTTCGCGGTGAGCGACTCGTTTCGCACCTGCACCTCGACCAGATCGTCGGGGACGTAGCGATCCCAGTCGTCGGGCAAGGAGGAGATCCCCTCGGTCCAGAAGCGGATGGCGTCGTCGCCCCGGGCGATGAACTTGTTGCCGTCCTCGGCGGGGACCAGGCCCAGGTCACGCAGCTTGGCCGCCGCCGCCTGCTGCGCCGCGATGTCGCAGCGGATGCACTTGGCGCGCTTGCCGCTCCCCGGCTCCGGCGGCTTCACCAGGACCGGCACCGTCATCCCGTCGGCGCGGACGTCGATCTCGACGTCCTCGTACGCCGCCCGCAGGCTGACCTGCGCCTCGATGAGCGAGCCCCCCGCCGCGACGCGGAAGGTGGGCACGAGGTCGATGACGTCGGCCACCTGCGACAGCTCGGGGAGCTCGGCCCCGACCTCGGTGGCCACCCGGGGCAGGCCCTGCATCACCAGGTCGGGCAGGCTCTCCACCGGCTCGGCGATGACCGCCATGCGCAGCAAGCGCCGGACCGCGGCGGGCGAGACGCGGCGATCGATCGGCCGCGCCCACCCCTCCTGCGCGTCGACGTACCAGCCCGGGCTCCCCTCGAACCAGGCGCCGCTCGTCGTGGTGAACTTGCGCGGATCGCCCTGCCGCTGGAACGACGCGCGGACCAGGATCTGCGTGCCGTCCTGCGACAGCTCGAGGTCGAAGCGCGGCCGCAGCGGCTCGTCGCCGAAGCGCAGCTCCATCATCTGCGGCTCGACGATGACCCGTCGTCCCTTGAGGAGCGGCAGCAGGTCGCTGGCGTCTTCCCCGCGCACGTCGATCCCGACGCGCCGGGGCCCCTGATTCTCGAAGCGGGCGAGGAGACGGACCGCGTCGCGATCGGGCGTGGGGTGCTGGTCCTGGCCGACCAGCAGGGCGCTGGGCAGGAGCGGGACGCGCGCGTCCGGATCGAGCAGCGTGATGGTGAGGGCGCCGCCGCTGCCGTTGGGCCCGCCGGGCCCGTGGCCGACCTGCTTCACCTGGAGCCGGTACTCGATGCTCTTGGGCGGCGGCGGCATCGCCTCCGGCAGCCAGGCGTCGACCCCCGAGCTTCCGCTGGGGACGAAGCCCCGCGCCTGGAGCACCTGGTGGTGCTGCGCCTTCATGGCGCGGGCGCGCGCCCGCTTGCTGCGCCTGCCCTCCCCTTCGACCCCGGCCACGTGCACCGTGCCTCCGTGAACCGTGTAGTGGACGCCGTTGGTCGCCGGCTGGGCCGGCGGGCGCGGCTGCGCCCCGCGCGCCTGGTCGCGCAGCGCGATGAGGAGCGCCGCGACGTGCTTGCAGTGGCCTCCGTTGCTCGACGCGTACGCCGGGCAGGTGCAGCTCGAGGAGAACCCTCCCGGGGTCAGCTGGAGCTTGACCTTGTAGGGCTCGGCGTCGGTGCCCCGCACGTGCCCGCGAGCGGACGCGTCCTCGATGACGATGTCCTCGACCGCGTGCCGGCGCACGTAGTCGTAGCCACGCAGGTAGGCGCGCGCGCCGAGCAGGCGGCGGAGCGCGCGATCGTTGAGGGTCGAGAGTGCTTCGGTGAACGCTGAGGCCAAAGGCAATGACGCACGCGCGAGGCGTGCCCTTTCCGCGGAGAAATGACAGGAGGCCAGCCTCGAGTGGCCTTGCGCGGCCTTGCGCGGCAGGTGCCGGCGACGCGACCCGAGGCTCCGGCACGGAGCGGTGCCGAAAGCACCGACTCCGAGAGCGCGCGAGCTCTACGTAGTCGTCCGTAGCACCCCTGCCGGACCTTCGCAACCTCCTTTGCATACCGCCCTTTCGGCGATACGAAGGCGGGCGGCCCCATGACCAATCGCTCGCAGCCAGGAATCGCAGGAATCGCGCGCATCGTCTGCCTCGCGCGCCGTGTGTGCCTCATCAGCCTTGCCAGCCTCGCCTTGCTCCCGGCCTGCGGTGGGGCGGCCACGCAGGCCCACGTCGACCCCGGGCGCCCGATGGCGCGCGCCGTCTTCGAGGCGACGGCCCCCAGCGTGGTCGCCATCCTCAACGACGACCGGGCGGACCGCGAGAAGGAGATCCAGGAGCTCGAGAAGACCATGGGCGACGA
>DATBQU010000247.1:0-2965 GCA_036560665.1 Polyangiaceae bacterium | reverse complement strand
CGCGGAAGCCTGGCCAGCGCCACCGCGCTCGCACTGGCTCTCGCGGCGTGCGCCGGGACACCCACTGCGTTCCGTGCCGCGACTCCACCGCGGGGGCTGCAGGAGACCGGCCTCCGCGGCCTGCGCGCGCCCGATGATCCGACGGTGCACGGCGCGAAGACGCTGCCCGCCTCGCTCGAGGCGGGACGCGGCTGGGGCGTGGAGCCGGGAGGCGGCGTACGCGCCGTCGTGGCCGGCGTGCGCGTGGTCTCCTGGGCCGACGGGTCGATCGTCGCGGCCGCCGATCGACTGGCCGCCGTACCGTCGAGTGTCATCGCCCTGCCCGAGCGGATGGGCGGCGGCTTTCTCTTCGCCCTCGGCACCCATCTCTGGCGGGCCGACACCTGGCTGGGGCACGCGCGACCGGTGTTCACGGGCGCCGCCCCGATCGGTCAGGTGCTCCTCGGCCTCGACCGCGTCTACGTACGCTCGCAGCAGGGGGCGATCATCGCCGTCGACCCGCGCACCGGCGCAACGATCGACCTCGGGCCGCTGCCCGGCTCGCCCAACCTGGGCCGGCTGGCGGCGCTCGACGGCTGGCGCGCCGTGGCCATCGCGGACCTGCGCGGCGCGCTGGTCACCCTCGACGCCGGGTCGACATGGCGACCGCTGGCCCTGCCGATCGAGCCGAGCGACGTCGTGGCGCTCGACGACGCCCTGACGGTGGGAGGCCTCGACGAGAGCCGCCAGATGCAGTGGTGGGAGGTACGTCCCGACGGGCAGACCGGTCGCCTCGCGGTCGCGCCGTCCGCGCCGTCGGTCGACGTGGAGCACGCCACCGGCGCACTCGATTCCACCGCCCGCGTGTTCGGCCCCCGGCCCCTCGCCGCCGCGATCGAGGACGGCTGGCCTCTGGTGGACGGCACCGCCATCGTAGCCCGCGACGGCGCGCTGGCGCGCGTGCGCCTCTCGGATGGGGCTCTGGCCGAGACCATCGCCGACGCATTCCCCCTGAAGCCCGCCCGCTGCCATCCGCTGCCTCTCGCGCGCCCTCGCGACCCGGGGGCCTTCGGCTTCGTGTGCGGGGAGCCGCGAGGGCGGACCGTGGTGTATCGCTTCAGCCCGACCGAGGCGCGGCTGGTGGAGCTCAGGCGCTTCGAGCTGCCGCGCGAGGTCCTCGCCTCGGGCAACGGGGCCCTGGCCGTGCGCGGACCGTGCGCGTCCGACGCGGCGGACGACCCCCGCTCGGGCGACCAGGCCTACTGTCTGATGTCGGCGGGCGGCGGGTGGAGCGAGATGCACTTCCGTGGCGACGACGTCGAGCGGGCTCGCCTGGTGGTCCTCTCGGACGGGCGTGTCGCGCTGGTGCGCCCGCCGAGGGCGGCTGACCTGTCGACAGCGCGCCTGACGCTCACCGACGGCACGCACTCGTCGCACGTGCCCATCGAGCTGCCCCCGCTACGGGCCGACGTGACGCGGGCCCTCCGGCTCGGCGTGTGGATGGATGGATTCGAGGAGCGCCGCCCGGGCGTCCTCGGCGGGTGGATCGACGCCGCGGGCTCCGTGGTCGGCGTCGAGATCGCGACCGACGGCAAGGCGACCGTGGGCGAGCACATCCACCTGGGCGGAGAGAGCTTCGTATCGGGACGATGGGGCCTGGGGTGGACGAGCTCGCGCCGCGGCCTGGAGACGACCGACGGCGGGATGACCTGGAAGGCGTTCGACGTCCCCGACACGATCGCATCGGGCCGCTCGGTGCATGCCCGCGCGTGCGGCCCCGTCGGCTGCCTGGCCGCGGGGTGGATGCGCGTCGGCTGGGGTGCGCCGGAGCCGACGCCGTCCGTCGATCCCCCGCCGCACGCGACGCCGACGGCCCACGCCCCGCCCTCGCTCGACCTGCCGTGCGAGCCGCTCTCGGGCAAGCCGCCCGACCCCAAGCCGGCGCCCGCGGGCCGCGGCGCGACGCGCCCTGCGCCGTCCGCGCCGGTGGCGAGGCCGTGGAGTGGCACGTTCCCCGGTGCGACGTGGAACACCGTCGCCGAGTTCCCGCCCTTCTCGGGGCGAGCCGGTCCGGCGATCCCCGCCGGCGATGCCGGGATCTTCGTGGAGGCGTCCGCGGGCCTCGAGCGATCGCTCCGCTCCATGCCGCTGGCGCGCATCCACACCTGGGGTCCGAAGAGCGGCGAATGGGATCAGGAGGGCCGCTGGCTGGTGTCCTGGCAGTGGCCCTGGGGTGGCTGGCCCGACGCGCGCTCGTCGCTCGTCACGAGCACGCCATGGACGACCGTAGACGCCGCGCGCCGTGCCCTCGGCAGCGTGCCCGGGACGAGCCCCACGGTGTGGACCCTCGCCGCGAGCGACGACGCCGACCACGCCCTGCTCATCGCCCGGCACACCGTCGGGACGGTCACCGCGGATCTCCTCGCGCTCGAGACCGATCGTGCCCCGGTCGAGGTGCGCCGTCCCGGCGGAGACGCGTTCGCCGACGTCGAGGGGGCGGCTCGCATCGCCGGGCGCTGGTACGTCGCGACCATGCAGTCGGCCGGCGAGCTGGCGGCGAGCGTGGTGTGGGCGATCGACGGCGGCGTCGCCCGCGAGATCGCGCGCGTCCCCCGCGTGGGGTTCGAGGCGCGGCCCGCCTTGCACATCGCCCGCCGCACCGACGGGCGCGCTCTCGGGCTGGTGGTCGACGGACAGCCCGATGCCGAGCGCGGGACGACCATGCGCTGGGTGGTCGGGGTGGACCTCGACTCCGGGGCGGTCGGCGATCCCGAGCCCCTCGCGCCGGTCGACCTGTCCGGCAGGACAGTGACGGCGTGTGCGGGCGACGACGCGGGGTGGCAGGTGGACTTGCCATACCCCGGGACCATCCGCGTACGCTCGGCACCCGCCTGGAGCGCCGTGCTTCAGTCCCCTGTGGCGCGTTTGCGCCTCTCGCGCGAGCGCGCGTGCGTGGAGCGCGTGCTCGGCTCCGTCGATGGGTACG
>DATBQU010000246.1:0-3560 GCA_036560665.1 Polyangiaceae bacterium | reverse complement strand
CAAAGTCCAGGCATGACCTGGCGTGAGAGCGTCTCCTGCTCAAAGCACTATGATGACTGGCGAATCTGCTGGGCGAGGTAGTGAGCCTCGCCGATCTGTTTCACCAGCTCGAGCTGGGACTCGAGCCAGTCAACGTGCCCTTCGGAGTCGACCAGGATGTGCGTCAGCAGGTCTTCGCTGCCGTTGTCACCGACCTCCCGGCAGAGCCGGATGCCGTCGTTGAGGCGCGGCACGGTGCCCGTCTCGAACGCCAGATCGTTCTTCAGGATCTCGACGACGGTGGTCCCGATGGCGAGCTTGCCGAGCTTCTGCAGGTTGGGAAGGCCGTCGAGGAACAGCACCCGCTCGACGAGCCGGTCGGCGTGCTTCATCTCGTCGATGGACTCGGCCTGGATCTTCTTGCCGAGGTACTCGTAGCCCCAGTTGAGGCACATCTTGCCGTGCAGGAAGTACTGGTTGATGGCGGTCAGCTCGCCGGTGAGCACGTCGTTGAGCAGGTCGATGATGCGGGGATCGCCCTTCATGCGGGGCTACGAAAGCACCTTCAGCGCGGCAAGTCGACCGTCACCCAGACGTCCACCCCGTCGCGGCCGATGCGGTGGGCGGCGGTAGCCCGGACGACGACGCAGTTGCAGGGGTCGTGCAGCTCGAGGGCACCGAGAGCGGCGACGAGCTGGCGGGCGTCGAGATCGACGTCGGCGCCCGCCCGGGTGGTGATGCGCCGACCGAGCGGGACCGCGAGTCGGGCGCCGCCCGTCCAGCCCGTGGCAGCCAGGAAGCCGCTGGCGGGCTCGAGCGGGGCATCGACCAGCGCGCGGGCGACGACGGGATCGATGCCGTCCCGCTCCGCCACGTGGGCGGCGACGTGCAGGCCCGATGCCGGGCCGAGGCGAGCGCGCGCTACCAGAGCGCCCCCCGAGTCGCTGGAGCTCGGCGCGGTCAGGACGCGGGCGAAGTCCGCGCGGAGCCCGACCCACGTGCTGTCGGCCGCAGCGCGGGCGCGGAGAGCCGGGACCGCATGGTCGGCGTCGCCGACCGCGCCCCCCGAAGCGTCGAGCTCGCCCGAGGCACGCGATCCCCATCGACCGAGCGCGTTCGACCAGCCCGCGGCAGCCACCCAGGCCGCGCCGCCGGGCGACGTCGCTCCGCGTCCGGCCGGCGTCACGAGCACGTCGCTCGCGTGGGTCGCCAGCGCCGCCCCTTCGAGCCGTGGCTCGCTGCGGTGCACCAGCGGTGAGTCGCCGGCGCTCCCGTCGAGGGGCCCGAACGGGCGCGCGAACGGGAGCGACGCCGTCGCTCGCGCCTGCGCTGCGCCGTCCAGTCCCCTGCGCAGCCCGTCGTCCGCGGCGTCGCCGACCCCGCGAACGGCGAGGCTCGCGCCGACCGGGCCGGCTCGCGTGGCCAGCAACGCGCCGCCCTCGGCGCGGGCGAAGCTCGTCGAGCCGAGCCCCGCGCCGCTGACGGCCCCCCCCTCGACGGTCGCGTCGTAGGCGCCGGTGCCGCCGATGGCGTCGGCGCGACGCGCGGAGACCACCGGCCCACCCACGCCAACGTCCAGCAGATCGCCGCCGCGGAGCGCCACGGTGCGAGCTCCCGACGCGAAGGTCCAGCCGCCGGCTCGCCACGCGGCGGTCGCAGACGCGCGGTCGAAGGGCCGGGCCGCGGCGTCGATGTCCGTCGTCGCGACGACCGCGCGCGCTCCGCGCAGGGCGTCGATCCCCCAGGCCAGCTCGGGCGTCCGGTCCCCCGCCACCGCCGTGGCGCCTCGCGCGTCGAGCCCGATCCCGTCGTCCCCGTGCAGCCGGTCCCACTTCACGCGCGTCTCGGTCGTCGTCGTCCGCATCGCCGTCTCCAGCGCGACGCCCCCCTGGACGTAGGCGCCCGCCCGCAGGTCGATCCCGCGCGTGAGGTCGCCGTTTCTCCAGGGCAGGTGCACTCCTTCGCCGATCAGCAGCCCGTCCGGACCGCGCCACGCCACTTCCGGCGGCAAGAGCCCGAATCGCCCCGGCGAACGGAGCCAGAAGACCGGCGCCCAGGCCACGGGGACGCCGAACACTTCCAGCACCGGATCGCGCAGGACGAGATCGTGCGGCGGGGCGACCGTCGCCTCCTCGAAGCGCACGGCGAGCGGCGTCCCCAGGCAAGGGCAGAAGGCCACCTCGCCTCCTCCCGTGAGCTCGACGCCGATGGGGACCCGCTTCAACCGGAGCGCGTCGCTGGTCAGGTGGAACGGCGGCTCGTCGACGTGGACGTGGCCCACGATCTCGAGCGCCTGCGCGCGCGCATCGAACCGCACCTCGTCGGCGCCGAACGCCACCGGGTTGGCTGGCGGAGGCGGGGGCTGCGCGAGCGCCCTTCGCTCGCCCCGAGCGAGGACGAGCGTCACGGCTGCCGACGCCACGGCGGCGACGAGCGCCCTCTTCAGAGCTGCGCGGGGTGCAGCGGCTGGGAGGACGCCGCCGGCGACGGCGTGGCTGCCGGGGACCCGGCAGGCGCCGCCGCCGGGACATGCGCCTGCGCCGGGAGATAGTCGCCCTTCGGGAACTCGATGCGCAGCATCGCCGCCCCGTCCTTGGCCGCGTCCATGACCACGTTCGGCTGCACGCTGGCCCGCAGGTCGACCACGAACCACAGGTCCTTGCCGTGCGGCGCGAGGCGCGCGCTCGTCACCGGCGTGTTGAAGTGCACCGTCACGAGCGGGTTGAAGTTGTTGCGCCGATCGACGTGCGCCCCCTTGAGGACGTACGTCAGCGTCCCGGGGGCGACCTTCGTCTCGTACGGCACCGGCTTGCTCAGCTCGACGAAGAGCCGCGTCGACCCGTCCGCCAGCGTCTCGAACCCCGGCAGGATCGCGTCGGGCGTCTGCACCTTGACCCGCAGCGCCCGCACCCGCGTCGTCGCCTTCTTCTTGGGCGTCGTCGACCAGCCGTAGCCCGTCGCCGGAACCACGACCCTGGCCGACCCCGAGGGCGCCGCCGTGTCGCCCGGGGCCGTCGTCCCGGCGGGCGTGTCGGTCGCCGCAGGCGGGGAAGGCGGAGCAGCCGGCGCGGTCGTGACCGTGGACTGCGCGAGCGCGATCGCCGGAAAAAGGCCGATCGCCGCGAGGATCGCGAGGGCGCGCGCCGTGGACGCCATGACACCAAGTAGAGCACGGCGCGCGCGGTCGGACCAAATTCAGCCCAACTTGGCGAGCTCCGCGAGGATCGCCTTGTTGTCGCGGGCCTGCGGGATCTCCTGGACCTTGACCCACGCTACCTTGCCGTTCTTGTCGACGATGACGGTGGCGCGCGCGGTGATCCCCTTGTCGGCGAGGTAGAGGCCGTACTTGCTCGCCACGTCGCCGCGCGGGTTGAAGTCGGCCAGCAGCGGGTACGAGAGGCCGAGCTGCTTGGCGAACGCCAGGTGCGTCCACACGCTGTCGACGCTGATCCCGAGCACCTGCGCGCCCGACTTCTCGAACTCGGAGAAGTCCTCGCGGAAGCACGTGTTCTCGTTCGAGCACACGGGGCTGAAGTCGAGCGGATAGAACGCGAGCACCACGTTCTTCTTGCCGCGGAAGC
>DATBQU010000245.1:0-8977 GCA_036560665.1 Polyangiaceae bacterium | reverse complement strand
GCCGGGCCGCTCACAGACACTCGAGGAACGTGACCTGCCGGTGAGCCGTCATCACGCGCCAGGCACATCGGGCCAGGCATCGCGCGCCGAACTCGCGCACGATGAGCGGCCCGTGGAACCAGAGATCGCGTGTGGTGACGAAACCGATCATGGGTTGAGTCCCTCGTCGAAAGCCTGGGACGCAAGCAGGGGAGTCGAACCCCACTGGCCTCATCGGCACCCTTTCGGGCCTCGGGTCCCCCGAGCAGCCTGCGTGCCTTCCCTCACTGCATCGCCCGGGCCAGGACGCCTGATCGCCTGATTGCACGCGAGAACCCGGCGGATGTGTGGCGTCCGTGCCGCGGTGGCGCTGGAGCGCACCACTTTTTCGGGCCGGCGGGTCTTCAATCTGCGTCCAACGACCCACGAGGGTCGTCGGCGACCTGGGTCACTTCTCTCACATCCCCGCGATGCGAGGGATGCGCGGCGGCCCCGGGATGGTCGACGGCACGGCATCGAGCTCCACACCCGAGTCCGCTCGCTTCCTCGACGCCGACGGGGGCGGAGCGGGGATGGTGTCGACCGAAGCGGACTCCCGCTCGCCCGACGGGGGACACGGCGTCGCCGCGCGGAGCGTCTCCGGGCTGGGCGGGGCCGGCAGAGTGATGCGCGTGGCCTCGCTTCTCTCGTCGCACGCGCGCAGGAGCTCGGTCTGGAGCGACGGCTCCGGGGTCTCGGCTGCGTCCATCGACAGCGGCGGCGCCACCGGCTTCATGGTGAGGGGCTCTACCACATCTACCGCTCGGGGCCACGGGAGACGTGTCCCGGGGGCGGTCCCAGCACTCCGTCCCAGGGCTGCCAGGTGGATGCGAGCTCCGCACTCGGGTGCAGCACGAGCTCGTGCACGAGACGCGGCGCGGCGCGGCGGGTCTCCTCGAGGCGGCCGAGGTCGGCCTCCTCGAAGACGACGTCCATCCCCTCGAAGCGCCAGACCTCGACGTAGTAGTAGTAGCCGACGATCTGCCGGACGAAGGAGAAGCGCCCGTCGCCGGACAGGCGGTCGAGCAGCGGCTCGAGGGCCACGCGCTTTCGGTCGGAGAAGCGGACCACGAAGTTGGGCGCGACCGTGGTCGGGTCGGTCTTCATGAGCTGCCGGAAGATGACGTTGTCCACGCCGATGGAGCGGGCGAGCTCGAGGTAGCGCACGATGCCGTCGAGGGAATCGGTGGCCCCCGCGACGAGGACGCAGGAGAGGCGAACGCGCGTCCCGCCGGCCCTAGCGGCGGAGGCGACGGTCTGGAGCTGCTCGACCGTGGGTCCCTCGCCGTACCCCATGAGGCGGGCGTTGGTGTCGTGCTCGACGTGGGCCCGGCTCACGTTCAGGTGCGCCACACCCGTGCCGGCGATCCAGTCGATCACGCGCCGGCCCTCGCGCAGGTCGAGCAGCCCCGAGCCGTTGGTGGTCACCGTCCGCTTGCGTGCGCCGCGGGCGGCGAGCGTCCGCAGCACGCGAGGCAGGCGCGGATCCTTGCTCGGCTCGCCGCCGGTGACCGACACGCTGGGCCTCAGATCGCGCTGCACGACGTCGAGCGCGGCCTCGAGCGCGGCGAACCAGCGGCCGTCGTCCTGCTCGACGGTCTTCTGCTCGGCGAGCTGCACCCCGCGCGAGGCCGGACGCAGCTCTTCCACGCAGAACGCGCAGCGCGCGTTGCATTTCTGCGCGCTGTACACCGAGAGGTTCGCGTTGGCGTAGACGTCGCGCGCGTCGCCCCAGAAGTCGACGCGCACGGTGCGGCGCGCGGTGCTGTTCTCGCGCAGGTCGAAGGAAGCGCTCTTGCCGCGGCGCCAGGCGTCGACCGGCGCGGTCACGGCAGCACCCGCATGGCCCGCGACCGGGCCACGAGATCGGGACCGAGGACGCGTCCGTCGGGGTTCACGAAGCGGAAGTCGTGGCCGACGAGGAACGGCTCGTCCCATCCCGACTCGCCCTCGGCGAAGCCGTAGCGCTGGAGGAAGAAGACGTTGGCGTCCCCGTCCAGGCCAGCGTCACGCACGGCGTCGGCCACGCGCCGATCGTCGCCCTCCACGCCCTTGCGCAGGCGCACGTTGAGCAGGAAGAGACGCTCGCCGCCGAGCGCGCGGAGCGCGTCCCGGACCTCGCGCGCGAGCGCCGGCAGGCCGGGATCCTCGTCCAGCAGGTGGTGGTTGAACGAGAGCTTGAGGGTGAGCGGCGCGCCGAGGCGCTCGAGCCACGAGGCGAGGCGCCCGCTCTGGCGGGGCAGAACGACGCCGTTGGTGCAGAGCACCAGGCGCCGGCAGCGCGGGTGGCTGCGGGCCAGGCCGACGAAGTCCCAGAAGCGCGGGTGCACCGTGGGCTCGCCGCCCTCGAGCTGCAGCTCGAAGGACCCTTGGCCGGGCAGCGCGCGCAGGAAGTCCTCCGGCGCGAGGAACGTCCCGCCCGCGGGCGACGAGCAGGTGCTGCACCACGGGCAGGCGCGGTTGCAGTGGTTGGTGAGCGCGGCGTAGACGCGGTGCGGGCGGCCGGGCATGGGGTGGTCGAGGGGGATCTGCATGGCGGCCTTCACTCCTCGAAGGGCAACTCGCTGCGGAACGGTGCGATCTTGCCCGTCCGATCGCCCAGCGTCGGGTCGAAGCGCACGGCCAGCGGCACGTCGCCGAAGAGGGCGCGCAGCTCGCGCTCCAGCGCCGCGGTGTCGAACGGCTCGCCGGCGACGGCGCGCAGCGCCAGCTGGCACGACAGGTCGGCGCGCTGAACGAGCTCGTGCTGCACCACCGGATGGGCGCGCAGGACCCCGGAGACGTCGACCGGGTTGACGACGCGCCCGTCGGCGGCCGCCAGGCGCACCGGCGCGCGGCCCTCGAGCTCGACCAGACGCGGCATCGGGTCGCCGCAGGCACAGGGGCCGGGGTCGAGCCGTCCCCAGTCGCCGGTGCGGTAGCGCAGCAGCGGCAGGAACGGGTTGCGTCCGCCGGTCACCGCGATCTCGCCACGCTCGCCGGGAGCCACCTGCGCGCCGCGCGCGTCGACCGCCTCCACGAACAGATCGTGCGCGAGCACGTGGTACGCGCCGCCGCCGCGGGGGCAGGCGTAGCCGATGGGCCCCGTCTCGGTCAGCGAGTACCAGTCGATGACCGGCGCGCCGAAGTGCGCCGCCAGCCGCGCGCGGAGCACGTCGCTCATCGCCACCGCGGTGGTCACCAGGGCCCGGGGACGGACGGTCACGCCGCGCGCCATCAGCTCGGCGAAGGCGACGGGATCGCCCGTCAGCAGCGCGGGTGCGAGGTCGGCGAAGAAGCGGCGCGGCGCCACGTCACGCGGCCACAGACCCGGCTCGAGGTTCAGCTTGGCAAACCCCGCCTGGCCCCACGCGGCGAGCGCGGTGGCGTAGGTCACGGTGCGTGCCTGCGCCCCGACCAGCATGGCGACGTCGTCGTGGCCGAAGCGGGCGTCGATGCCCCAGCGAGCGAGCGCGAGCTCGAGCAGCGGCAAGTAGCAGGCGGCGGCGCGGGCGTGGTGCGGTACGAGGAGCGCGTGGCCGGTGGTGCCCGCGGTGCGGTAGACGATCATCCGCTCGAGGGGCGCGTCGTCGGGGACCAGGCGCTCGGGGTGGGTGGCCAGGTCCTCCCGCGAGGTGGTCCGCGTCGACGTCCACGCCGTCTCGAGGGCGCCTGCTCGCGGCAGGCGCTCGCGGAACGCCGGCACCAGCGGAGCGTTGCGCCGAACCCACGCCAGCACCGGCTCGGGCGGCGTCCCCGGCCCGAAGGGAGCGCGCTCGCGCGCGAGCGACGCGCGGAACGCGTCGACCGCGCGCAGATCGTCGCGCTCCAGGCGGTCGCCCGCGACGCGGCTCCATCGCGGAGCGTCGGGGTGGTGCGCGATGCGGGCGATGGAGCGCAGCCCCCGCTCGTCGACCAGCGGCGAGGCACGCCGGATCGCCTCCAGCGCGAGCTCGGGACCGGCGGCGGTCATTCGCGCGTCGCCTTGGCAGCCGCCTCTTCGGCCGCCTTGCGCGCCAGCTCCTCGCGTACGCGCCGGGCGCGCTCCTCGGCCGCGCGCGTGGCCTCGATGACCCGTCGCCGCTCGACGCTGTCGAGCGCGGTCAGGCGGTCGGCCGCCTGCGCTTCGCTCTCGCCGTGCGGGCGCAGCCCCAGTCGCGCCAGGCACAGGCGCGCCAGCTCCTCGCGGCGGTCGGGATCGGTCACGAGCCTCTCCGCGTCGACCACCGGCGCCAGGAGCGCCGGGTCCGTGATGAGAAACCCGTGCGCGCGCTCGCCCAGATCGCGCCGCGCACGGAACCACGGATCGTGCAGGAGCCAGCAGCACACCAGGACGATGCGCGACTGGTTGCGGTCCCCGGCCTCGCCCTCGAAGGGCAGGTGCACGTGGCCTCCCTGCGGCCCGCCGAGATCGAGGATCAGGTCGAAGACGACGGCGGCCACCACGATGCGCCCCGACGCCCCGATGCGGGGCTCGTCCAGGAACTCGGGCGGGCACCCGGCGAGCCTGCGCACCAGCGTCGCGATGTCGGGCCCCTCTTCGGTCACGGGCGCTCCTCGTGCTCGTCGTACGCGCGCCGCGAGAAGGCGTGCGCGAACGCGATCAGATCCTCCCAGGCGGACAGGTAGTGTACACGCCACCCGTCCGCCTCGAGGTGCGCGACCGGACCGGCCTGGGCGCCGGCGGGCATCTGGAGGACGGCGGTGCCGCCCCCGCGAGCGGCGGCGAGCGAGCGGCGCGCGACGTCCCAGCCGCTCTCGCCCGAGCCCCGGTCATCGAGCAGGGCGAAGAGGTCGCTGTCCGACAGGAGCAGGACGTGCACCGCGTGATCGCGCGGCGTGCGCGCGTCGAAGGTGTCGGCCAGGCGCTTGACCCCGAAGCCGGTGCCGGTGCCGAGGTAGCTGGTGAGCACCTCCAGCACCTCGCGCTCGTCGCGCGAGAACTCCGGCATGGCGAGGGTCTTGCCCGGCTCGCCGGAGAGCACCACCTTGACGCGCGCCCCGGCGCGGAGCGCGCTCAGGCTCACGATGGCCCCGGCGAGCGCCGGGTACGACGTCTGCAGCTGCGGGTTGGGCATCGAGCCGGAGCAGTCGATGCCCACGTAGAGATCGACCGGGTCGCGCCGCGGCTCGGGCCCCGGCGAGGCGCCGTAGGTGCGCTCGACGGTGGTGATCCCGGGCACCACCACCGGGCTTCGCACCAGGGTCTGCACCCACTCGATCCGCTCCAGCGGGTCGCCCGGCTCCCACGGTTGCAGCCCCTCCGGCAGCGGCTCCGTCCCGCGAGGCGCGCGGCGCGACGGGTACCGGACCAGGTGCGGCAGCGCGCGCTCGCGGTAGTAGCGGCGCGCGACGGCCGCCGGCGAGGCGTCGACGCCCATGGCACGGAGCAGCTCGCCGTACTCGCCGATCTCGCGCGACCGGCGGCGCGCCGCTTTCTTCCCCGCCCCTCCCGCTCCGGGAAGCGGCCGGGCCTCGACGCCCGACAGCTCCGGGTCGAACGCCGGGTGCAGGGCGGCGTCCTCGTCGTCCTCGATCTCGGTCAGACCGTCGGGGAAGGCGCCGCGGCCCAGCCCCGCCGTGTCCGCCCAGCCACGCATGCCCCCGGTCCGCTCCGCATCGTCGTCGAGGTACGGGTAGCAGAGCGCGGCGAAGCGCCCGGAGCCGCGCACCCAGTCCTTCGCGTAGGCGCGGACCAGGCGGGCGCCGAGCTGCGCGTCGACCTCGAGGCGCTCGTCCGCCGGGGCGGCCGCCAGGGAGCCGCGCGGCAGCGACCACAGGTGCTCGTAGATGCGCATGATGAACGTCCAGAAACGCCCCGGGTCGCCGTCGCCGGCGAGCGCCCGGTACACGCCGGGGACGTCGAGCTCCGCGGTCCGGCGCAGGCGGTCGTTGATGAGCAGATCGCCGTAGACGTTCGCCACCATGGGGGCGAGCTGCTCGCGCGACGGGAGACCGCGTCGCATGCGGGCCAGCATCCGCCCGTAGTCGGCGAGGTCGCCGGGGCAGTACACGTGGTGGCCGATCTCGTGGGCCATGATCTCGAGCGGGAAGCGCTCGAGCCCGCGGGAGCGCAGCTGCCGCGCGCTGAGGACGACCGCGTGATCGGCCGAGCGGATCATGGCGAACGACTCGAGCAGCCCCTCGCGCCGCTCGTCCTCCTCCGTCTCGCACCAGCGCGGCGGCGAGAGGCGCAGCAGCTTGCTCCACACCGCCAGGGCCTCGCCCCAGCGTGCATCCCAGCTTGCGCGCGGCTCGTCGCTCAAAGGCCGTACCCGGAGCGGGCGACGACCGCCGCCCGGTGCGAGATCCCGCGGGTGGCGACCAGCGTGGTGTCCGTCGAGGCCCAGCTGGTGGGGGACGCCATCCCGGGGAACGTCCGCCGCTGCTCGCCGAGGCGCACCTCGCCGTCGTCGCCGAGGACGAGGGCGCCCTGCGCGTGCGCCGCGCCCGGCTCCGGCGCGCAGGGGACGAGCGTGGCGCCGAAGAAGTCGATGTGGAGCTCCCACGCGCGCTCGCCGTCGCTCAGGACGAAGACGCCATCGCGCAACCCCACCCGCGGCGGCGCCAGGAACGGCCCGGTCCCGAAGCCGCGGAAGCCCCCCACCAGCGTGATGTACTTGATGCCGACCGGCACGTCCTGCCCCGAGGCGACGTACGCGGGCCACGCCCAGGGATCGCCCTCCAGCCGCTCGACGACGCGGGCCATCGCCTCCGCGCCGGTGGAGGCGTCGAGGTCCAGCGCCAGCGCCGCCAGGTCCGGGGGCAGGCGTGCGCAGAGGGCGATGGCCCCGGCGCGCGCGTGCGCCATTCCGGCGCGCCACGCCGCGACCTTCCCCGCCTCGAGCCAGGCGTCCACGTCGGGCGCGCGCGTCGCGAGCGCCGCCATGCCCCTCGTCCAGTCCGCGAGACGCGCGCCCCGGCACGCCGACAGGCTGGTCAGCGCGTTGGCCGTCGCGGCCACGACGCGGCGAGGGGCGGCGCAGAGCAGGCGCGGCGCGGCCTCGAGCAGCGTGCGCCAGCACGCGTCCACCTCGGGCGTGCGCGCGAGCGGCCCGGCCAGGCCCTGCCCTGCGAGCTGCAGCGCCGCGTCGAAGAGCGCCTCGGTCACCCGGTCCACCACCGCCGCGTCGTGGGCGTGCGCCGCGCGGACGATCCCGTCGAGCCCGCGAAGCAGCTCGAGGAAGGCGTGCTCTTCGAGCCCGGGCGTCGATCTCCGCGCGATGGCGAAGCGCGCGTTGTAGGCTCCCCGTCCTCGCGCCAGCGCCTCGGCCAGCGGACCCGCCAGCGGCTCGCTCACGTCCTCCACCGCAGCCAGCGCAGGTAGTTGGTGTAGCGCTGGTGCATCGACTTGAGCGCCAGCACGTCGTCGAACGTCGGACCGTAGAGTTTGCGGCCCCGGCTCCACTCGCCGAGCAGGCGCTCGATCGTCGTCAGCCGTCCGCGCACGTCGGCCTCGGTCACCCCTTCCAGGCCTCGCCGCAGCTCGTCTCCCAGCGCCGCCACCGGGTCGTCACGGTCCAGATCGAGCCGGTCGTACTGCGCGCACGACACGTCGAACAGCCGCCGGATCCAAGAGATGCGGTCGACGCGGAGCACGGCGTTGCCCTCGGCCTCGAAGAACGGCGAGTCGTGGTCGGGCACCAGCTTGTCGTGCAGGACGAAGGGCAGGATCTGCCGCACGTCCTCCAGCGCGACCTGCGCCTCGCCGCGCAGGTACGCCATGGCCTTCACGAAGACGAGCGCCGTCATCAGCGCGCGCACGCTCAGGCCGTTCTTCGTGGTAGAGCCGATGTCGCTCACCCGGTCCTTGCCCGTCTCCTGCGAGGCGACCAGGTGCCAGTCCACCCCCGAGAGCTTGAGCGTGTCCTTGGTGCGGTACTCGAACTGCGCCCCGGCGGGCTCGCACAGCTCGAACTGGCTGGCGAACATCTCGATGCGCCGCCGGATCTCGCGCGGCACGGCCACGGCCAGCACCTCCTGGCTCATGCGCTCGAGCTCCGCCTCGGTGAAGACGATGGAGCGCGGCACCACCTCCTCCGGCTTCACCCCCGCCTCGATGCGCTCGAGCAGCTCGCCCAGGAAGCGGGTGTTGAAGTGCAGCGCCTTGACCACCACGTCGATGCGGTCGCGCAGCGCCTCGATGACGTCGTAGGTGCCGCCGCCCGCGTCGTCGTTGGCGGTGAGGTACCACGCCGCCTCCGGGCACTCGTAGATCTGGTCGAAGACCTCAGCGTAGTTGTCGGCCATCACCGTCAAGAGCGCGCTCTGCGTCCGCGTGGGGATGCGGTTGTACTCGTCGATGATCTTCACCCGCATCCCCAGCCACCGGCGCCAGGCGATGCGGATGTCGTCGATGCTGTCGGCGTTGACCAGGTCCTTGGGCAGCGGGTTGCCGAGCAGATCGGCGATGGTCATCTGCGGCTGGCCGTGCTGGATGGCCCGCTTGACGTCGCGCAAGGGGTAACCGGCGAGCACCCCCATGAGCATCGCGCTCGCCGTCTTGCCGCGCCCCGGGCCGCCCACCAGCAGGCACCGGCGCCGGACGGCGAGGTTGAGCAGTGGAAGGAGCACGAAGCTCGAGTAGCTCTGCGCGGTGGGCAGCGTCAGCTTCGCCTTCGAGTCGCCGAAGGTGAAGGTCTGCGGCGGCTCGTCGATGTACTCGATGTCGTAGTACGGGCTGAGGATGGCGCTGTTGACGACCCAGAAGTAGGCCTGGCGCAGCTTCTCGTCGAGCCGCTCGCCGGCGGGCGCGGGCGCTCCCGAGGCGTCGCCGAGCGGGCCGCGATAGAGGTCGGCCACGTCGAACGGCGCGCGCGCCGCGCCGGAAGCGGCGGGATTGGTCGGCGCCTGGGAGACCTTGCGGAAGGCGTCGAGGGGCATGGGGGCATCCTAGCGACCTGGCAGGGTGCTGAAAGAGGGAGAGGACCGCCAGGACGCCACGGACGCCAGGGAGAGAGGGTCGGACAACCTCGGTTCT
>DATBQU010000244.1:0-2600 GCA_036560665.1 Polyangiaceae bacterium | reverse complement strand
CTCCGGCGTGACAGGCCGGCGTTATAACCAACTTAACTACCACCCCAAGTTGCACGCCATGCCGTGCGTTGGGAGGCGCTTACCTAGCAACGCGAATCAGGGCTGTCAACCCGTCCACGCGCGCGGCTCAGCCTTTCAGGGCCGCATTGGCGATCACGATTCTCTGAATCTCGCTCGTGCCTTCGTAGATCTCGGTGATGCGCGCGTCGCGGTAGTGCCGCTCCACCGGGAACTCGGTGGAGTAGCCGTAGCCGCCGTGCACCTGGATGGCCTTGTGCGTCACGCGCGTCGCCATCTCGCTGGCGTAGAGCTTGGCGATGGCGCTCTCCATGGTGTGGCGCACCCCCGCGTCCTTCATCTTCGCGGCGCGCCAGGCGAGCAGGCGCGCGGCGTCGATCTGCACCGCCATGTCCGCCAGCATGAACTGGATGGCCTGGTGCTGCGCGATGGGCACGCCGAAGCTCTTTCGCTCCCGCGCGTAGGCCACGCTCTTCTCGAAGGCCGCGCGGGCGATGCCGATGGCCTGGCAGGCGATGCCGATGCGCCCACCGTCGAGGGTGGCCATGGCCACCTTGAAGCCGTCGCCGGGGGCGCCGACCACGTTGGCGTCGGGCACCTCGCAGTTCTCGAAGAACACCGTGCACGAGTGCGCGGCGTGGATGCCCAGCTTGTGATCGACCGCGTTCTGCGTGTACCCGGGGGTGCCGCGCTCGACGAGGAAGGCGGTGTGCTTCAGCTTCGGGCCGCTGCGGTCGGTCACGCAGAAGACGATGATCCAGTCGGCCACGGGGCCGTTGGTGATCCAGTTCTTGGCGCCGTCGAGCACCCAGCCGCCGCCGGTCTTCCGGGCGCTGGTGACCATGGTCTGCGCGTCGGAGCCGCTCATCGGCTCGGTGAGGCCGAAGCAGCCGAGCTTGTCGCCGCGGGCGACGGGCGTCAAAACGCGCTTCTTCTGCTCCTCGCTGCCGAACTTGTAGACGGGATCGCAGAAGAGCGAGTTGTTCACGCTCATGATGACGCCGGAGCTGGCGCACGCGGCGCTCACCTCCTCCATGGCCAGGGCGTACGAGAGCGTGTCCATGCCCGCGCCGCCGTACTCCTGCGGGATGGCCACGCCGAGCAGCCCCAGCTCGGCCATCTTCTTCACGATCTCGGTCGGCCAGCGGCCCGACTTGTCGAGCTCCGCCGCCCTGGGGGCCACCTCACGGGCCGCGAAATCGCGCGCCGTGTCGCGGATCATCCGCTGCTCGTCGCTCAGCTCGAACTCCATGGCCGGGCGAATCTAGCATCAACGCGACGGCTCGGGAGTCAGCTCGACCAGGCCGGGGACCTCGTGGGCCCGCTCGCGCAGGCGGGGCTTGGGGCGCACCGCGACGCCGACCCGGGCGCTGGCGAGGAGGGCGACGTCGAAGGCGTTGTCGCCGAAGGCGGCGAAAAGAATGCGCGACGGGCCGATGCGCTCGTCCAGGCGGGTGACCTTGCCGGCGCCGTAGGGGATGGGGCGGTCGACCTCGGGCAGCATCACGTCGCCCTCGTAGCGGGGGCGGGCGGCCACGATGCGGTCCTCGGTGAAGCCGAGGCGCGCCCCGGCCTCGGCCACCACCGCCACGGGCGAGGCGCTCACCAGCACCGTCTCGATCCCCGCGGCCCTCGCCCGCTCGAGCACGTGCAGCACCTCGTGGTGCAGCCGCCCGGCCAGGCCCCCGCGGTCGACCACGTTGCGGGCGAAGGCCTGCACGCGGTCCCTGGTCCAGCCGGCGAAGCACCAGGTCATCAGCTCGCACACGCGCTCCTCGGGGAAGTGCCCTTCCACGTAGGCCGCGTAGATGCGCCGCGCGACGTCTGGGCCGCTGCCGGCATCGGACAGGGCGTGCTCGCGGGCCTCGCGGCGGATCGCCTCCAGGGCCGGCTCCTTCACGTCCCCGTGCTCGACGAACGCATGAAAGAGGTCTTCCCCCACGTCGCCGCCCCACAGCGTGCCGTCGCCGTCGCTGGCGACGACCCCGCCGTTGCCGGACGCCTGGGCGAGCGCGTGGATGCGCGCCCACACCTCTTCGGCGCCCTGCATGTGCACGCGCCGAGCATAACGGATCGCGCGCGGAGCCGGTTGCATTAGGCTCGCGCGCGACCCTAGAGAGGCTCGAAAGGACGGACTCATGCGCAACGGAACTTCGGGGGGCGTCGCACTGCTCGTAGCGCTGTCGGCCATGCTGACGGCGGGGTCCGCGCGCGCCCAGCGGGAGCGGCCGCTCCCGATGCCGCCGGCGCCCGTCCCCACTACAACTGCGCCTGCGCCTGCGCCCACGCCCGTGCCGGCGCCCGGCCCGGCCACACCGCCGACGGCGGCCGCCGCCACCGACACGTCGCCGCTGCCGGTGCCGACGGAGCTTCTCCAGGTGCAGCCGGGCGGCATCACGGCCGACGCGGTGGGCCGCAGGGCGGCCGCCACGAGCTGGAGCGCGAAGGCGGCGATGGAGACGCTGCGCGCCTCCGCGGCTCGCGTCGACTCGGCGTGGGCGGCGTTCCTGCCGCGGCTGTCGCTCCTTGCCCGGTATACGCGCCTGAGCGGCTTCACGCCGCCGTCCTTCGGAGCCGGCAAC
>DATBQU010000243.1:0-10353 GCA_036560665.1 Polyangiaceae bacterium | reverse complement strand
CTGGGGGCCGCGATCTCCCAGTCGGACGTCGACGGCGGCTCGAAGGTCATCGTGCTGGGGCAGACGGTGGTCGACAAGCTCTACGGCCCGAACGCCAACCCCGTCGGGCAGGCGGTGCGCGTCGGCAGCACGCCCTTCCAGGTCATCGGCGTGGCCTCGAAGAAGGGCCAGTCGGCGACGGGCCAGGACTACGACGACGCCGCGTTCATCCCGTTCACGACCTTCGCCCAGAAGGTGCAAGGGGGCCTCGGCAAGTTCCTGCAGGGGCAGATCATGGTGGCGGCGACCTCGTCGGACACGACGGCGCGCGCACAGCAGGACATCACCGCGCTGCTGCGCGATCGGCACCACATCGGACCCGGCGGGGACGACGACTTCTCCATCCGGAACCTGAGCGAGATCGCGGGGGCGCAGCAGCAGGGAACCGACACGATGACGCTGCTGCTGGCGAGCGTCGCCGCGGTGTCCCTCCTGGTGGGCGGCATCGGCATCATGAACATCATGCTGGTGAGCGTGACGGAGCGGACGCGAGAGATCGGCATCCGCATGGCGGTGGGCGCGGAGCCGCACCACATCCTGACGCAGTTCCTGATCGAGGCGCTCTCGCTGTCGGTCGCGGGAGGGCTCATCGGCGTGGCGGCCGGCGTCGGCGTGGCCACGTGGCTCGCGGGGCGCTTTCACTGGCCGATCCTCATCCAGCCGGACGTCATCACCATCTCAGTGGGATTCAGCGCGGTGGTGGGGATCGTGTTCGGCATCTATCCCGCCCGGAAGGCGTCCCAGCTCGACCCCATCGACGCACTGCGCTTCGAGTGAGTGAAGGACGGAGGCCGGGGCGCCGTGTCCCGGTCGGCGACGTTCCGGACGCGAGCCGGTGCGCCGCTCCGCCTGAGGCACGCCGATTGCGATGCCCGGGGACATCGTGGCCGCCCGCTTCCTTGGCTTCACCGTATCCCTGGCCTGGGCATGCGCCCTCGCGGTGGTCGCCCCCGACGCACGCGCGATGGGCGCCCTCGTCACCTCGCCGCCCGGCGCATCGTCGGGGACGGACCTTCGGGTGGCGGTGTCCGCCGGCGCACGGACCGCACGGTGGGCGTCGCTCCGTGTGCAGGGGAGCGCGACGTCGTTCGCGTGGGTCCTTCCGGTTCGCGCCGGCGCGTCGCTCGATCTGGCGTCGGACGCATGGCTCGAGGCGCTCGAGGCGGCGACGGCGCCGCGCGTCTTTCCGCCGGTCGCGGCGCCGGCGTGCGGCGCCCCTCCTGCGCCGGGCGCTCTCGAGGTCGAGGGGGATCTCGCCCACGCCACGACGGTGGCCCCGGATGCGGTGTCCGTCGCAGCGGACCGGACCGCGCTCGACGCGACACTGGCCGCGTGGGGGTTGACGCTCACGAGCGACCTGATCCCGGGGATGGACGCGGCTGCGGCCGCCGGCGAGAGCTTCGTCGTGCTTCGATTCGACAACGCAACGCCTGACGTGATCACGCGAACGGTGCGAGTCGTCGACGACGGTCCGGCCACCCTTCCCCTCGCGCTCGCCCACGGTGGTCCGCGGCCCCTCGCCATCACGGCCTTCGCGTTCACCGCCGGAGCGGGCCACATCGGCGCAGGCTCGATGCCGGGCGTCGACCCCACCCTCGTCCTCTGGAACGCCGACGGTTCGTCGACCTACCCGCTGGCGAGGGACGCCTGGCTGGCGTCCCATCCCGGCGCGTGGATGCTGGAGACCACCGGGAACAGTCCGCTCTTCGGGGCGACCCCCGCGAAGCAAGCGGACCCGATCCCGTCTCTGGCGGCGACGTACTTCTCCCGGGCCGCGGGCTACGCCGACGCGACCGGGTCGCCGGCCACCTGCACCGCCGACGCGACGTCCTGGGCCACGAGCATCTCACCGGTCGCCCCGGCGTGCCCGGCCGGCGCGCTCGCGCAGCTCGCGCCGAGCTGCGTGGAGGTGGTACCGACAGGCGAGCTCGCGCCCGGCGACTTTCGCTGCGGAGGCGTCGCCGATGATCTCGCCCTGGCGCTCTCCGGACTCGCCCCGGCGCAGGCCTGGATCACCCGCGCGCGGAGCACCCTTGCCGCGACCGCCTTCGGGGAGGAAACCGCGGTGCAGGCCGGCGCCGGAGCCGCTGAAGGACCCGTGCTGACGGCCTCGGGCTACTCCATCGTGTGCGGCACCCCCGGCTCCTCGGGAGGCTCCTCGGGAGGCTCCTCGGGAGGCTCATCGGGAGGCTCATCGGGCTCGGGAGGTGGGTCGGGCGCCGGCAACGGCGCCGGTGGTGGTGGGCGTGGTGGCGGAAGCGGTGGTGGCGGCAACGGGAGCTACGGCGCCGGCGCGAGCGGGGTCGGCGCGGCGGCGGGCGTCGGCGCGGGCGCGGCGGGCGGCACCGGCTCGGACGGTTGCGGCGGCGACACCTCGAGCGACTCGGACTCCAGCGACTCGTGCGGCGGCGACACGAGCTCGACGACCGACTCCTCCGGCTCTGACTCATCGAGCAATGACTCGTGCTCCGGGAGCGGCTCCTCCTCGTCGTCCGATTCGTCGAGCAGCTGCGCTGCCGCTGCCGCTGACTCTGGACGTGGACGCAGCCGGAGCCCCGTGTCTCGCGTGCTGCTTCTGTTCGTCGCACTAGGTGCGATGGGCAGGCGGCGAACGCGCCCCCGCGCGCGACCCTGAAGACCTTTGCTCCTTCGGGTCGCGACCCCTATCCTCTTATCTGGGGAGCTTCATGACCACATCGCGATGGTCCTCGCTCGGCGTCGTCATCCTGCTCGGGTGCATGCCTCTGGCAACGCTGGCCTCGTGCGGGACCGATCAGTCGACGGGAGGCAACGGCTCCGACGACGGCGGGGGCGACGACGCCACCACCGACGGGCTCTCCGCGGGCGACGCCGCGCAGGGCGGCGACGGCGCGCAGAGCGGCGACGCGACGGTGGACCAGGACGCTGGTGGCGGAGGCGACGGCGCCTGCGTGCCCGTCACGAGCTGCCCGCCGACGGTGACCTGCGGTCACTACACCGACCCGTGCAGCGGGACGACGATGGTGTGCGGCTCGCCCTGCCCCAAGGGCCAGGTGTGCACCGGCACCGGCAACAGCCAGAGCTGTCAGGCGCCCGCCTGCGCCGGCAAGTGCGGCGTCATCGGCGTCGACTCGTGCGGCGTCGCCATCGTCTGCCCGGGGTGCACCGGCGGGCTCGACTGCGTCAACAACGTCTGCGTGCCGCCGACCGATGCCGGGGCCGACGCGGGTGGCTGCTCCACGCTGACCTGCACGCCCAGCCCGAACACGAACCTCTGCGGGACGGTCACGGACGGCTGCGGGAACACCTTGCAGTGCTCCTGCCCGGCCGGAACGCAGTGCGTGGGGAACATCTGCCAGGCCACGCCGCTCGAGTGCGACACGGACGCCGGTACCAAGTGCGGCTCGATCCCCAACGCCTGCGGCAGCGGCCGGGTCCAGTGCGGCAACTGCACCGGGACCAACACGTGCACCAGCGGCACCTGCACCCCCTGCGCTCCGCCCAGCTGCAACGGCGCGACCTGCGGCTCGGTCAGCAACGGTTGCGGGCCGGCGGTGAGCTGCGGCACGTGCAGCGGCGGCGAGGCTTGCGCGGACGGCGGCTGCTGCACGCCCTCGACCTGCGCCGCCGCGATGGACGCGGGTCTGGTCACCGGCTGCACGCCCATCGACCTCGGGTGCGGGGTCAAGAAGGACTGCTCGCCCTGCCCCGGCACCGACGTCTGCCTCGCCGACGGAGGTTGCTGCGCGCCGTCGACGTGCGCGGCGGCGCTCGACGCCGGCCTGGTGACCGGCTGCACGCCGGTCGACCTCGGCTGCGGCGTGAAGAAGGACTGCTCCCCCTGCCCCGGCACCGACGTCTGCCTCGCCGATGGAGGATGCGCGCCCTGCGTGCCCAAGACGTGCGCTGATTTCTCCAACGACGGGTGCAGCCACAATGCCGGGTGCGGCGTCGTGCTCAACTGCTGCGCCGCCGGGACGACCTGCCAGAACGGCCTGTGCTGCCCGCCCGGCGAAGTCGATTTCCAGAACACGTGCTGCAAGCCGCAGTGCGATCCGAACCTGCCGCCCGGCCCGCAGATCAGCTGCGGCCAGACCATCCTCTGCGGAAAGGGGTAGTCCCCGTCTTCCGTTCACCCGCGCGCGAGCTGCTGCAGCCCATGGCGGACGTCGGGCCATTCCTCGCGCAAGATCGAGTAGAAGGCAGTGTCGCGAACGCCGCCGTCGAACGCCGGCATGTGGGCGCGCAGCACGCCGTCGAGGCGCGCTCCGAGGCGCGCGATGGCTGCGCGCGATCGCGCGTTGCGCGCGTCGGTCTTGAGGGTCACGCGCAGGACCTCCCATCCCTCGAACGCGTGCGTCAGCATGAGGAGCTTGGCGTGCGTGTTGATCGCCGTGCGCTGCGCGTCCTGCGCCAGCCAGGTGGAGCCGATCTCGACGGCATCGGCCTGGTCGTCGCCGCGCTGCGAGGGATGGCCGGGGGCCCAGGTCCAGCGCTCGACGTTCATGAAGCGCGTCGAGCCGACCACGCGACCGGTCCGCGCGTCGCAAGTGGCGAAGGGCACGGACAGCCCGCGCCCCAGCTCCCTCAGCGCGACGTCGACGTACGCGCGCGCGGCCTCCGCCGAGGCGGGCACGTTGGTCAGGCCGAAGGTCTCGCGCCGTCCGGCGGCGGCTCTCCACATAGGCTCGACGTGCTCGGACGACAGCGGCTCGAGGCGGACGACGGCGTCCTCCAGGGTGACGGGGCGTATCGGCAGCATGACGGTTCGAGTAGCTTCCTACCATGCGTGAGTTCCGGCCTCCCGTGCAGCCGTCGGCGATGCGCATCGTGGTGGCGGTGCTCCTCGGCGCGGTGCTCCTGGTGGGCGGCGTCCCGCTGGTGCTCCTGGCCACGAGCCCGGCGCAGGTCAGCTACACGCTCTCCCACGGCATCCTCCTCGTCGACTCCGGCTCGCGGATGGACGGCGACCGGACGATCCCGCTGGCCCTCGCGCGCGAACGTCGCGTGGTCCAGCTCCGCGGCGCGCGGCGGACGCGGGGCACCGCGATCCCCGGCTATTGCACGGGTCGGTGGGCCTACGCGGACATCGGCGCGGTATGGCAGGCGACGGATTGCTCGGGGCGGGGGGTGCTCCTCGTCGTCGCCGGCGAGGACCTGCCGGTCGTCGTCACCCCGCCCGATCCCGAAGGCTTCCTGCGCCAGCTCGACGCCGGGGCCGACATGCGCGTGGTGCTCCCGGCGGGCGACCCATCGCTGCTTCGCGCGCTACCGGGCGGCGCCGTCGTCCTGCTCCTCCTCGTCGGCGGCATGGGCCTGGCGACGCTGCTCCTCGGTCCGGGTCGCATGCGCTACCTCGTCGGCGACGGTCGCCTGCGGGTGAACACCATCTTCTCCCGGAGAGACTGGGCGACGCAGGGAATGCACGCCCGCCCTCATACCCCGCGGGTCACGCTGCGCGTCGCCGGCACCGCGGTGCGTGGCTACTACACCGGATGGTTCCGCGCGGACGGAAAGACGACGCGCGTGTACGCGACGGACCTCGCAGCCGGTGTTCTCATCGACGGTCCGGCCCGGGTGTTCCTGTCTCCGGAGGATCGCGCAGGCTTCCTCGCCGCGCTCGGCGCCGAGGGTGCGACGATCGACGAGGCGCCGCGCTCCGGCTGAGTCAGAAGAGGAGCCCGAGCTCCAGCAGGTCGACCGTCGGCAGCACGCTCTGGCCCAGCGTCTGCGGGACGCTGGTCGCTCCCCCGGCGAGGGCGAGCGCGGCCGGCGGCAACGTGCTCGACTGCGACGACGAGAACGGGATCTGGAGGCCCGCGTCGATCCCGACGGTGAGGCCCGGCTTCGAGGTCCACAGGAGGCCGAGGCGAGGGTTCAGGAACCACGAGTCGACGGTGAAGGCCTCGGAGATCGTTCCCGCGGTCGCCACCGTGAACGAAGCGTCGGCCGAGAGATGCTGGTGGCCCAGGCGGGCGCCGAAGAAGAACGCGCCCCCGAACGGGAAGATGCGCGCGTCGGCGGCCACGGCCCACATCGTCGTCCGGACGCCCGAGACGGTGACCGGCGGCAAGACGCTGTACTCGCCGCCGAGGGCGACGATTCGCTCGAGCTTGACCATGCCCTCGATCGCGAGAGGGCGCGGGAAACCGACCGAGCCGAGCGCTCCGATGCGGAGGTGCTCCGCGTCGCGCGACGCGTCCTGGTCCCTGTTGTCGGCGGGCCGTGGGGCGGCACCGTCGGGGGCCGCGGCGTGCGCTCGCGCCGTCGACGCGCAAACGGCCAGAACCACGGACGAACACAGGACAGCGGCGAAGCTTCTCACGCGGGGCACCTCCGGATGAAGCCGCGCCCGCCTCTCGCGAGGTCGAGCGTGCGGGCGTCGGGGATGCCGCCCGCTGACCATGATTCGTTGCGCCGGCACGCCCGGGCATGCGAACCATTCCGACCTTCGCCGCCTTCTTCGCGTTCTCCAGAGTGGGCCCTTGCCAACGGTCGAGCTTGTGGCAAGGTTGCGGAATGAACGTTCCGTCCGCCGCTGCGCGCCCGGCCCCGGCCGAGCCGTCGAAGCGGGCCATGATCCTCCGCGCCGCCCTCGAGCTCTTCGCCGAGCGTGGGTTCCACGGCACGACGGTCCCCGCCGTCGCCGAGCGCGCGGGCGTGGGGGCGGGGACCATCTACCGCCACTTCGACAGCAAAGAGGCGCTGGTCAACGACCTGTACCGCGAGCTCAAGGCCACCTTCATGCGACGTCTGCTGGAGGACTTTCCGTTCGACGCGACGCCGCGCGAGCAGTTCCGGGCCTTCTTCCTCCGCCTCTCGGGGTATGCGCGCGGCGACCGTCACGGCTTCGCGTTCCTCGAGCTCCATCACCACGCCGACTACCTCGATGAGGCGAGCCGTGACGTCGAGCGGCGCTCGCTCCAGCCATTCGTCGACTTCTGCCGGCGGAGCCGGGAGGCCGGTATCACCAAGCCGCTCCCTCCCGCGGTGCTGATGGCGATGGTGTGGGGGACCTTCTCGGGTCTGGTGAAGGCGCACTGGCTGGGTCACCTCGAGCTCACCGACGAGATCGTGGGCCAGGCCGAGGCATGTGCATGGGACGCGATCGCGCGGGATGGAGCCGCGCGCACGAAGCACGGAGGAACGCATGGACGTGGCAAGCGCAACGCATGGAAGTGATGTCTCGGAACGAAGCTCCGGCGCGCCGGACGCGCGGTCGGTCCCCACGCTCGAGCTCCTGGCCCGGAGCGACGTGGACGCCCTCGGCGGCTGGTACGCGCGAGGGACGGTCCCGCGGCTCGCGGATCTCGACGGGTCGCCGCGTGGCCGGATGCTGACGCTGGTCGGTCCCCTCGGTCGGCCGCCCGCTTTCGACCCGCTCCGCCGTTTCGCGCGCTCGCGGGTCTTCCCCTGGGCTGGCAAGTCGTTCTCGTCGTCCAGCGACGAGCGCGGCCGCGGCATCAACCGCGTGCGGGTGCTCGGTGACCTGTTCGCGTTCGAGACCCACGTCGCGCCCTCGGCCGTCGACGCCCGCCCGTGCCTTTTCCTCGACTACGACCTGCCCGACAATCCCTGGTTCATCCGTCGCATCCACGACGAGCTGCGGCAGATTTCGCCCGGCCTCTTCCTGGGCCCGGCGATGTGGAAGACCAAGCGCGCTCCGAGGCTCGTCCTCTACTTCGCCATCGCGACGTGAGGGCGCTCGTCACCGGCGCAGCCGGCTTCATTGGCTCGAACGTCGTACGCGCGCTCCTCGGGCAAGGCGCCGAGGTGCGTGCGCTTCATCTGCCAGGCGAGGAGCTCCGGAACCTCGCCGGCCTCGACGTCGAACGCTTTCCAGGGGACGTGACCGACCCCGGGCGGATGCGACAGGCCGTCGCCGGCTGCGACCGCGTCTTCCACCTCGCCGCCGTGTTCGCGCTGTGGATGCCGCGGCCGGAGCGGATGCGCGAGGTCAACGTGGAGGGCACGCGCACGGTGCTGACCGCCTGCGCCGATGCCGGCGTCGCGCGTGTCGTGTACACGAGCTCCATCGCCGTATTCGGGGGGCAAGGTCGCGGCGTCGACGCCACCGAGCAGAGCCCTTTCAGGCTGGGCGCGACGGGGGATCTGTACTCGCGCACCAAGAGCGAGAGCCACGCCGTCGCGCGCGCGTTCGTCGACCACCTCGACCTGACCATCGTCGCGCCGTGCGGGCCGCTGGGCCCCGGCGACGTCGGCCCCACCCCCACCGGACGACTGCTGCTGTCCGTCCTGAACCTGCCCGCCGCGGTGGTGGTCGACTCGGCGACGTGCTTCCTCGACGTCCGCGACTGCGCCCAGGGGCACCTGCTCGCCGCAGCCGCCGGGCGCCGGGGCGAGACCTACCTGCTCGGCGCCGAGAACCTGGGGATGCCCGCGCTCGCGCGGATGGCGATGGAGGAGGCGGGCGTACGCAAGCCCATCATCACCGTCCCCTTCGGCGTCGCCCGCGTCGCGGCTCGCGCCGCCGTGGCCTGGGCCGACCGCGTGAGCCACGCGGCGCCGCTCATCACGCCGGCGGCGGTGGCCATCGCGCGGCTGCAGCTTCGAGCGCGCTGCGACAAGGCGCGTGAGGAGCTCGCCTTCCGGCCGCGTCCGGTCCGCGCTGCCGTGCGCGACGCGCTCCGCTGGTTCGCGGCCAACGGCTACGTCCGCTCGCGGGCCGTCGCGCGTCGCGTGCGGGAGGGCACCCCGTCGCGCGCCACGGAATGATCGTTCCGCAGGCTCATCGCCGGCCGCGACCCGCGCCGCGCGCCGGGGCCTGGCCGGCACGCGGGACGAACGGACGCGGAGCGGGACGAACGACGTGCGGAGACGGTGCCCGCGCCCCGAGCGGCAGCGCCGTCGACGGGTGCGCATACTGTCGCGCGCGCAGCTCCCGGAGGCTCGGGCTCGCGTGCTGGATGCGCGCCGGATCGATGCCGAGCAGCGCCGGAGAGGGTCCGTGCATGACGGGCTGAGCGAGCGCCTGTCCGGCCACCGTGGGGCGGGCGCGCACGTAGGGACGCATGTGCCCCGCCAGGGGCGCGGCGCGATCGCCGACCACGACGCGTGACGGCAGCGCCGGCGAGAACACGTCCCCGTAACCGCAGAACGCCCACGGCTCGGGCGCCGCGAAGCCGACCCCCACCGCGCCCCCACCGATCCAGATCCACGCCGGAGGCATCGGCGCCCACCCGAGGTCCGCGTATTCGTCGTCACCGACGCTCCACGTCACCCACGCCCCGGCGTAGAGGCGGCCCGGGATCCACAGCCAGCGGCCCGCGCTGAGGACCCAGCGCCCGTAGTGGAACGACACCCAGCCCCAGGAGTAGTCGCTCACCCAGACGTAGTCGCCGTCGACGTAGTCCCAGTGTCCCGCGCTGACGTACGGCTCGAAGTCGGCCCCGACCTCGTCCGGGCTGGGCGTCCACACGGTGCCGTACGCGGGATCGTCGGCCCAGGTTCCGTGCGGATCCAGCGCCGGACGGAAGTCCGTGAGCGCATCGGGATCGGTGTCGGCGTACTCGTCGCCCTCCGGCACGTCGACCGGCGTGCCCTGCTCGCCCTCGGACTGTGCGCCGGCGAGCGCCGGGGCCAGCAGGAGCGCTCCGCCGAGGACCGCGACGACGCCACGCGCTCGGACCATGCCTGGAGCGTAGCTCAAGGAAGCAGCGCGCGCGGCCCCACCAGGAACGCAAGCGCGCCGGGCGCCCGTTGCGCCCAGTAGATCTCGCTGTGCTGCCCGCCGTTCTGCACCAGGTAGTCGAGGGTCTGCGGGGGGGCGAAACCGACGGACTGGTAGGCCGCAGCGAGGTTCGCCGTGTTGGTCACGTCGTCGTTGGACGGACCGGCGTTGCCGCTGTCGACGTACACCTTGTTCGGGTGCGACGTCTTCGAGGTCAGCTTCGCGACCTCGCCCAGGATCCAGGTATTGTCCCACCACGTCGACGGCGACAGCGCCCCGAAGCCGCCGTAGACGTCCGCGTGCTCGACGCTGGCGTAGGCGGTGATGAGCCCCCCCAGCGAAGAGCCCATCATGAAGGTGTGATCGCGATCGGGGATGGTCCGGTAGGTGGCGTCGATCTTCGGCTTCAGCTCCTGGATGAGCATCTGGCAGTACTGCTCGCCCAGCGCCCCGCCTGCGTCCACCGTGGGATCCACCACCGGCGTGTACTCCGGGATGCGGTCGGCGGTGTTCTCGGGGCCGACGATGATGACCTCGGCGAACGCGCCGCTTTCCGCGGCGGCATCGACAGCGTTCTGAGCCCACCACGGGTTGCCGCCGAAGGCCGCGGTGGGGTCGAACAGGTTCTGCCCGTCGTGCATGTA
>DATBQU010000242.1:0-6278 GCA_036560665.1 Polyangiaceae bacterium | reverse complement strand
CCCGCGGCGCGCCCCAGCGCGTCCCTCCGGGACTCCCGGTCGGTCTCGACCGACGCAATCCGTTCCACGACGTCGAGTCGCTCCTCGTCGCGCCCCGCCGCCTGCAGCAGCGGCTCCACCTTGCGGGCCGCCGCCAGCACGTCCTCGTCCGGCGCGCGCTGCGCCGCCAGGACAGACGAGAGCAGACCGATCGCGCCCGCTGCGTCGCCGATGCGGTCGGCGCGGACCATGGCCGCCTGCATCGTCAGCGCGATGCGCAGCGCCTCCCGATCCGACACGTCCGCCGCCGCCGCCAGCAGATCCGCCAGCCGCTCCAGTCGTCCGGTCTTTTCGGCCAGCTCGGCCAGCTTCGTGCGCTTCTCGTCGTCGGCGGGATCGAGGACCACCGCCAGTCCGTTCTGCTCCAGGGCGTTGGGAAGGTCGCCCAGCTTCTCGTAGAGCGCGGCGATCTGCAGGTGTCTGCGCACCCGCTCCTTGGCCGAGTTGATCGATTCCAGCTCGATGAGCAGCATCCGCGCCAGCTCGGCGTCCCCTCCGGTATGGGCGTAGTGCTCGCGCAACCACGCCGCCGCGCGCTGGCGGACCGAGCCCTTCGACGACGACGGCGGCTCCGACTTGCGGCTGCGGCGGGGCTTCGTGGCGCGCTCGCTGGCGGGCGGCGGCATGGTCGAGCGCTTCGGATCCGGGGTCGGCGGCGCGGCGGACAGGATGCGCTCCAGCAGCGACCAGACTTCGGACGAGGTCCCGTTCGCGCCGTCCTCCGGACGCTGGAGCATCGGCTCGATGGCGTCCAGCGCGGCCCCCGCGTCGCCGAGCTCGTCCAGCCAGAGCGTCGCCATGCGCGTGCGGGTGCGCCGCGCCTCGTCGCGCTTGAGCGACGGCAGTCGAGCGCCCAGCAACGAGACCAGCTCGCGGTGCCTGCCCTGGCGCTCGTAGAGACGCTCGAGCGCGCCGACGAGCTTGGGATCGCCTGGCTTGATCTCGTGCAGTTGCTCGAGATACTGGATGGCGCGATCGGGCCGGTCGGCGAAGTCCTTGGCCGTTTGCGCCGCGTCCTCGAGCAGCGTCGCCCGCTTCTTGCCGCTCGCGGAGTCGAGGGCGCGATCGTAGAGGGCGAACAGATCGTCCCAGCGCTCTGCCGCGTCGAGCAGCAGCTTCAGGCGGTCGAACGCCCAGTCCGCGGTGGGGTCGAGCTCCAGGACGCGCTCGAGGATGCGCACCACCCGTGCGGGGTCCTCGTACCACTCCTCGTAGAACTGCACTGCGCGCTCGCCGATGGAGAGCGCCTGCTCGCGGGCCAGGGCGCGCGCCAGGACCTCCTGATAGAGCGCGGCCACCTCGTCGGGGCGCGAGAGACCACGCGACAGCTCCTCGGCACGGTCCCAGAGAGCCTGAACCTCCGGCATCTCGCGCGCTGCCCGGACCGCCGTGGCCAGCGCCGTCTCGGAGTTGCCCTGGTCGCGCTGCAGGTCGCACAGCCTCTCGAACCATCCGCGGCGCGCCGCGGCGTCGTCTGCGTCCGCCGGTGCGTCGAG
Source organism: Polyangiaceae bacterium (assembly GCA_036560665.1). Lineage (GTDB taxonomy): Bacteria > Myxococcota_A > Polyangia > Polyangiales > Polyangiaceae > Palsa-1150. The sequence continues at coordinate 4,743 of DATBQU010000242.1, read as the reverse complement.
CAGGCGGGTGAGGATCTGCCCCCGCACCTCGACGTCGTCCGTCGCGTCGCACGCATGCTCGAGCATGGCGATGGCGTCGCCGCGTGTAGCTCGGTGCGCGAGCAGCTGCGACGCGAGAGCTCGCGCGGTAGCGTCGCTCGGTGCGTCGGCCAGCACCGCGCGCAGGGCGGCCAGCGCTTCCTGCCAGCGCGTCGTGCGCGAGAGGAGCACCTGCGCGATCTCCAGCTCGATCGCCATGCGCGCCGGCCCCTCGGCGCGATCACGCCGCGAGCGAAGCGCGGCGAGCGCCTCCTCGGTGTCCCCGGTCGCCAGGGCGAGACGCGCGACGGCCGCGAGTGCCTCGTCGCTCTCGGCGTCGATCGCCAGCGCGCGCCGGTGCAGCACGAGCGCGTGCACCGGGTCGGCGAACGTTACCTCCTCCTCGCGCGCCCAGTCCAGAAGGCGCGCGACGCGCTCCTCCTCTGGCGCGCGCTCGGCGCGCCACTCCAGCAGCCAGCGGCGGTCGGCGCGGCGTCGCGGCGAGTCGGGATCCCTCGCCACCATGGCCTCGTAGGCCGAGAGCACCTCCGCCTGATGGGCGCGATCCACCCGCGTCTCCGCCAGAATGGCGCGATACGCCCGCGCGGCGTCGTCGGCTCGGCGCGGGTCGCCCGCCAGCGCCCTCGCTCTGGCCAGCATCAGCTGCGCCCGCTGTTCGGCTTCGAGCGCCTGGGCAGGCTCCAGCCGCGCCAGCGCCTCGTCGAGGGCTCGCTCGAAGGTCTCGACCTCGCCCGCCGCCACGCTGAGCCTCTCGAACGCCCCTAGGACGTCCGGTCGCGTCGGCGCCAGCTCGAAAGCGAGGCCCGCCCGCCGGGCTGCGCCCTCGGCGTCGCCCAGCCTCTCGGCGAGCACGTGCGCCGTCTTCAGCCACAGGTCGACGCGCTCCACGTCGTCGGCGCTCTGGTCGCCCAGCGAGGCGTAGAGTCGGGGCAGCTCGGTCCACAGCTCTGCGCGCTCGCACAGGGCCACCAGACGGGCCGTCACGTCCGGGTCCTCGGGCGCCACCTTGCGGGCGCGCCAGTAGAGTCTACGCGCCGACTCGTCGTCGCCCGTCGCCTCGGCCAGCCCCGCCGCGCGCTTCCACGCGCTGGCCGCGGCCTCGAGATCGCCGCGACGCTGCTCGTCGAGGTCGCCCAGCCGGTCGAGCCACGCGATCTGCTCGCGCGGGTCCTGTGTCATCTCCGCACGTCGGTGCAACACCGCGCGTGCGAGGTCGGCGTCTCCCAGGCGTTCGGCCGCCCGCTCGACCGCATCGAGGTGCTCCGGTGCCAGCTGCGGGTCCTCGAGCAGCCGTGCGCATTGCGCCCTCGCGCGCCCCTCGTCGCCGTGCTCCGCCGCGATCTCAGCCAGCCTTGCCCTCGTCGCCCGCGCGGCGTCTCCTTCCACGCGCACGAGACGCGCCTCCAGCAGCGCGCCCAGCTCGTCCCACCGTCCCGCCGTGGCGTAGAGCTCTCCCAGGGCAGAGTAGGCGTCGGCATCGTCGGCGTCGTCCTCCAGCGCCGCGCGGTAGGTAGCGATGGCCGCCGCCACGTCCGCGAGATCGTGCCGCTCGATGGCCCCGATGCGATGCAGCAGCTCCTTGCGACGTGCCGTGCCGCCACGTGCGAGCGCCGCGCGGTAGAGCGCGACGCGTTCCTCGGGGCTCCCCTGATCGCGGAGCAGATCGTCGATGTGCGACAGAAGCTCCGCGGATTGCGGCTCGAAGACGAGCGCGCGTCGGTAGAGGGCGATGGCTGCCTGCACATCGCCGCTCGCTGCGTGGGCCTCCGCGGCCCGCTTCGTCAGGGCGCTCAGATCTTCGCTCGTCACCTCGCGCTCGCCGATGGCCTTGCCCAGGATGGCGGCGCGCCGCTTGGGGTCCGTGCCGGGCCCCGCCACGCGGTCGAGGCGCTCCAGCCATTCGCGCAGCGGGCGATCGCCCGCCACCGCCTCTGCCAGCGCGCGGCCCGTCGCGTCGACCGCCCGGGCCGCCTCGGTCGTCCCCGCGCCAGCCGCCAGGTCGGCCGCCTCTCGTAGCGCCGCCAGACGCTCGTCGAGCTCCGCCGCTAGCGAGCCCCGCAGCTCGAGCACCTTGAGCAGTGGGCCGGTCGCCCCCTCGCGGCGGTACACGGGCTCGAGCACCCGGGCTGCCTTCAGCCGATGGTCGCCCAGCGCCGCCATCTTCTCCAGGGTCGATCGGGCCGTCTTCTCGTGCGCGTCGAAGGCGAGCGCCTCGTCGAACGCCTCGATGGCGCCGTCGAGATCACGCAGCCGCTGCATCCGCAGCGATCCGAGGCGAGCCATCACCTCTGCGTGCTCGGGTCCTGCCGTCAGCCCGGCGAGCTGCTCGAGCGCCTGCCCCAGCTCGGGCCAGAGGCGCTGCGCCTCGAGCAGAGGCAGCAGTACCGCGAGCACGTCGAGCGCGGCGCCGAAGCGCTCCACCACCGCGCGACAGGAGGCGATGGCCGCCGCCGCGTCCTTCGTTTCCTGCGCCCGCACGTGCGCCGCGCGCATCATCAGCTCGCGCGCCGTCGCGCCGTCGACGGTGTCCTTGGCCTGTTCCTCCAGCAGCCGCGCGTGCTTGTCCGGGTCGCCGCTGGCCTCGTAGAGCGGGGCCAGGGCGGCGAGCGCGTGGGCGCGGGCGCCCGTCGCCAGCAGCCGCTCGTAAGCGGCGATAGCCCGGGGCGTATCCTTCAGCGACGTCGCCAGATCCGCCAGCCGCTCGTCGGCGACGCGCCGTCGTTCCGGGTCCGGCTCCAGCGAGGCGATCTTCTCGAGCACGTCGCACAGCGCCTTGCCGTCCTTCTCCGTCTCGTGAATCTCGCGCAGCGCGTTGGCCGCCGCGAGCGCTGCGTCGGCGGGCACATCCGGGGACGCGAGCACCCCCGCCAGAGTCGCCTTGGCCCGCCGGGAGTCGCCGCTCCGCAGGAACATCTCGCCCAGCTGGGCGCTCGCCTTGGCCTTCACGGCCGGGTCCTTCACCATGGCCAGCACGCGCTGGAGCGTCTTCGCGGCGTCGACCCAGCGCTGGAGCTTCGCGGCCAGACCTACGTAGCGTGCGCGCAGGTCGTCGTCCGTGGCGTCGATGGCCAGGGCCTGCTCGAACGCCTCGAACGCGCCCTTGTCGTCCCCCATTCGCTGCGATTTCAGCGTCCCCAGCCGAGCGAGCAGCGCCGCGCGCTTGGGACCGCGGGTGCTCTCGAGCTCGATGCCGATGAAGCGCGCGATCTCCTGCGGCGTGCCGAAGGTCTCGGCCGCCTGTGCAAGCGCCGCCGCGGCGCGCCCGGCCAGGCCCTTGATCACCACCAGCTTCTGCGCGACGCGGCGCGCCTCTTCGTTGCTCGGCTCGATGGCGAGGAGCTGCTCGACGTGCGGCATGGCGCGTTCGGGCTCGTGCAGCTTGTCGGCGTAGAGCTCGACGATGCGCGCCAGCAGCTGCCGCTTGGTCCACTCCTCCGGCGGCGGGTCGGCCGTCAGGGCCTGCTCGTTCAGGCGCACGACGTCGCGCAGGCGGTTCGCCTTCACGTACAGGGCCTCCAGCCGGGCGCGCGACTCCTCGTCGCCGGGCTCGAGGCGCAGCACCTGCTGGTAGAGCTCGAGCACCTTGTCGTCGGCTCCGCCCACCTGCGCGAACAGCTCCGCCGCCTTCTTGAGCAGCGGCGCCTGTTCGCCCCGGGGACGGTGCTGGGCAGCCGTCGCGTAGAGCTCGCCCAGCTTCTTGGTGGCGCCGGTCTTCTGGAGCAGGTGCTCGAGCTTGGCAAAGGAGGGCGCGTGCGCCGGGACGAGCGCCAGCGCGCGTTCGAGGTAGGTCACGGCCCCCAGCTCGTCGCCGAAGACGTTCCCGAAGAAACGGGCGGCCTGGAAGAGGAACTCGGCGGCGGCCGCCGGCGGGAGCGTCTTCAGGCGCTTGCCCTGCGACGCGCTCTCGAAGCTGAAGGCCAGCTCGCTCAGGCGGTCGTCGCGCTGCGCCGCGGCGTGGAGCTTGTCCCAGGCCTCTGCGGGCAGAGTGCCGCGCGCCATCGACGCCAGCATGGCGTCGAGGATGGCCTCCTCGTTGTCGAGCTTCGCCTCGAACGTGAAGGCGCCCGAATGCTGCCCGGACCCCCCCCTTCGAGGCGGCGGTTGTTGCATGGCGGACTCCTGAGGCCCGCGCGGCTCGCGAATCTACCGCCCGGGCGATCGAGAGTAACGGAAGGCCCTGCCCAGACAAAACGAGGTTTGCTCTGGGGTGGTAGAGGTGGGACAGGCGGCGCGAATGACGCTAGTCCGGCCGGCGGCTCGCGTTCGTCTCGTGGTAGAGGCGCGTGACCTCCGCCTCGTCCAGGAAGCCGACGATCCGGTCTCCCTCGCCCACGACGAGGATCTCTCGCACACCGTGCTCGAGGATCGCCTCGAGCGCCCGCTGCAGGTCGTCGGTGTCCTTCACGCTCACGGGTGGCACCATCAGATCGTGGGCGATGGCGAACTCGCCGAGGTCGGGGTTCGCCGCCATCGTCCGCAGGACGTCGGAGAGGATGATGCCCACCAGCTTGTCCCGGTCGTCGAGCACCGGGAAGACGTCCTGCCACGCGGACGCCGCGCACTTCTGGATCACCTCGCGCGCGGGGGTACGTGTCCCGAAGGTGTCGTAGGGCCGGTCCTTGACCACCACGTCGCCGACCCGCACCCCCTTCAGCGCGTCGAAGATGAGCTCGTCGCGGTGCGCCGGCGAGTCGCGCTTGGTCG
>DATBQU010000241.1:0-4638 GCA_036560665.1 Polyangiaceae bacterium | reverse complement strand
TCGGCCATCCTCAAGTACCTGGCCGACAAGACCGGCTCCGCCGCCTACCCCAAGGACCTCAAGCAGCGCGCGCGCGTCAACGAGCGCATGGACTGGTTCAACACGCAGCAGTACCGCGAGTGGGGCTACCACCTCATCTATCCGCAGGTGTTCCCGCACCACAAGCGCTCGACGGAGGAAGCGCAGAAGGCCACCGTGGAGTGGGGCCGCGACAAGTCCGAGCAGTGGCTCATCGTCCTCAACGACAGGATCATCGGCAACCACAAGTTCCTGTGCGGCGACCAGATCACGATCGCCGACTACTTCGGCGCGGAGATCCTCTCCGCGGGCGACCTCATCGGCGTGAGCTTCAAGCGGTTCCCCAGCGTCGACCGCTGGATGGACAGGATGCGCGAGCTGCCCAGCTGGAAGAAGGTGCACGAGACGATCGACGGCTTCGCCGCCTCGCTGAAGGGCCAGAAGTTCGTCACCATCAGCCCGTAGATGGCGGAGGCGTTCCCCGGGACGATCCCCGAGCTCCTCGCCTGGCGGGCCGGCGCGGCCCACGATGCCCCGGGAGCGTGGCTCTTCTTCGAGGGCGACTCGTGGACGCTGCCCGACGTGGCCGGTCAGGTCGATCGCTTCGCGGTCGGCCTGGCCGGGCGCGGCGTGGTCCACGGCGACCGCGTCGCGCTGCTGCTCGGCAACCGGCCGGAGGCGCTCTTCGCGTGGCTGGGCGCGAACGCGCTCGGCGCCATCGCGGCGCCGTTCAACCACGCGCTCAAGGCGCCCGAGCTGGCGGCGCTGCTCCTCCTCACGCGCCCGCGCGTGCTGGTGGTCGGCGAGCAACGCGAGCTGGCCGAGGCGGCGTGCGCCCGGCTCGACGAGACCCTGCGACCCGCGCTGCTGGCACCGGACGCCCTCACGTCCGCCGGACAGGGGGCGCCGCGTGCGCGGGTGCTCCCGGACGACGTCGCCGTCCTCATCGCCACCTCGGGGACGACGGGCGCCCCCAAGGCGGTCATGCAGACACACCGCACGTACACGCTCACCGCGGAGGCCTTCCCCGCCTGGCTGGGCCTCACGCGCGAGGACCGCCTGCTGGCCACCCTGCCCTTCTTCCACATCAACGCCCAGGCCTACTCGACCATGGGCGCGCTCGGCGCCGGCGCCGGGCTGGCCCTCCTGCCGCGCTTCTCCGCCTCCCGCTTCTGGCAGGACGCGCGCAGGCTGGGCGCAACGCAGGTCAACGCGGTGGGCGCCATGCTCCACATCCTGCTCAAGCGCGAGCCGGCGGCGGGCGACCGCGAGCACGCGCTCCGCGTCTGCTACGCCGCGCTGGCGCTGCCGGAGGAGCAGCACCGCGCCTTCGAGCGCCGCTTCGGCGTCGCGCTGACGGTGGGCTACGGGATGTCGGAGACGACCTTCGGCACGGTCTGGCCCCTCGGCGAGACGCCGCGGTACGGCTCGATGGGACGCCTGCGGCAGCACCCGCGCCTCGGCGAGGTCAACCGCGCGCGCGTGGTGCGCGACGACGGGAGCGACGCGGCCGACGGCGAGGCAGGAGAGCTCTGGCTCGCGAACCCCGCCACGATGAAGGGCTACTGGGACGATCCCGCCCAGACGGCGGCGGCCCTGGCCGGCGGCTGGCTGCACACCGGCGACCTGGTGCGGCGCGACGCCGAGGGCTTCTACACCTTCGTGGCGCGCAAGAAGGAGATGCTCCGCCGGCGCGGCGAGAACGTGGCCGCCGCGGAGATCGAGAACGTCCTGCTGTCCCACCCTTCGGTGGGCGAGGCGGCCGCCGTGGGCGCCCCCTCCGAGCTCGGGGAGGACGAGATCGTCGCCTACGTGGCGCCGCGCGAGGGCGCGACCATCGACGTCGCCGCCCTGCGGGCCTGGGCGGGCGAGCGGCTCGCCGACTTCAAGGTCCCCTCGCGGATCCTGGTGCGCGCATCGTTGCCCCGCACGGCCACCGAGCGCGTGGCCAAGCACAAGCTCAGGTAGCCGCGCCGAGCTCGCGCCGCACCAGGTGGGTCCCGCGCGCCATGGCAGAGGTCCTCCTGTTGCGCGCGGCGCGAGTTCGACGACAATGCGGGCGCCGTGACGATAGCGGGATCTTCCAGCGGGCACGACGGCGGCGCGCTCGTGCGGCGGGCCGCTGCGAGCACCGTGGCCAGCCTCTTCGCCGAGCGCGCGCGCGTGCACCCCGACCGCATCGCGCTGGAGGACGGGACGCGGCGCTGGACCTACGGCGAGCTCCACCGGCGGACGCGCAGGCTCGCCGGCGCCCTCGAGGCGCGCGGCGTGCGGCGCGGCTCGCGCGTGGCGCTGCTCTCGGAGAACCGCGCGGAGTACCTGGAGGTCTTCCTCGCCGCGGCCCGCCTGGGGGCCATCGTGGCCTGCCAGAACTGGCGGCTGGCCCCGCCGGAGCTGGCGCACTGCCTCGATCTCGTCGAGCCGGAGTGCGTCATCGTCTCACCCCGCCACGCCGCCGCGCTGGCCGGCCTCGGACGGGCGCGCTCCGAGTCGGTCATCGCGCTGGGGGCCGACTACGAGCGGCGACTGCTGGCCGCGCACGAGCACGTCGAGCGCGAGGAGGTCGAGCCGGAGGACGCGCTGCTCATCCTCTACACCAGCGGCACAACCGGGTTGCCCAAGGGGGCGGTCCTCAGCCATCGCGCCGAGGTGGCGCGCAACCTCGTCCTCCGCGCCGAGTTCGGCATCGCCACGGAGGACACGTTCGTGGCGTGGTCGCCGCTCCATCACATGGGTGCGGCGGAGTGGTCGCTCGGGGCCCTCATGTCGGGCGGCACGGTGGTGGTCGTCGACGGCTTCGACCGGGCGCGGCTGGCGGAGCTCGTCGCCACGCGGGAGCTCGGGTGGTTGCTCCTGATGCCGGGCATGGTGGGGACCTTCGCCGCCGAGCTGCGCGCGCGCGGCGTGACCCCGCGCGGCGTCAAGGTGTGCGGCGTCATGGCGGACCTCGTGCCACCGGCCGAGATCGCCGACATCACCGCGCTGCTCGGCGCGCCGTACGCGAACACCTTCGGCGCCACGGAGACGGGGTGTCCCCCCTGCTCGTCGAGCCTCATCCCCATCGGCGTCGCGCCATCGCGCCTCTCGAAGCAGCAGAGCCCGTACTGCGAGGTGCGCCTGGTGGGCCCCGACGACGCCGACGTCCCCGACGGCTCGCCGGGGGAGCTGTGCATGCGCGGTCCGACGCTCTTCAGCGGCTACTGGCGCGCGCCGGCGGTCAACGAGCACGACTTCCGCGGCGGGTGGTTTCACATGGGCGACGTCTTCGTGCGCAACCCGGACGGGTCGCTCGACTTCGTCGATCGCGTCAAGTACCTCATCAAGTCGGGCGGCGAGAACGTCTACCCCGCGGAGATCGAGCGCGTCCTGATGCAGGACCCGCGCGTGTCCGACGCCGCGGTGGTGCGGCGGCCCGACGCCAGGTGGGGCGAGGTGCCGGTGGCGTTCGTGGCACGCCGCGACGAGACGCTCACCGCCGACGACCTGCGCGCCCGCTGCCGGGCGCAGCTCGCCGGCTACAAGCAGCCCCGCGACATCCTGTTCATCCCCTTCGAGGCATTCCCGCGCAGCGCCTCGGGCAAGGTCCAGCGGCACGAGCTCGAGAAGCGCCTCGGCCCGGAGACAGCGCGCGGAGAGGTGCAGCAACCATGAGCCCCCGACCCGAGACGCCCACCACGAGCATCGCCACGCACACGCCCGAGGACGTCTTCGTGCGCGGCCGCAGCCTGTGCCGCGAGCTCATCGGCAAGCTGACGTTCACCGAGATGACGTTCCTCCACGTCACCGGGCGCGTGCCGACGCCGGCGCAGACGGCGATGGTCGACGCGTGCCTGGTGACGCTGATGGAGCACGGCCTCACGCCGAGCGCCGTCGCCACGCGCCTCGTTTATTCGAGCGCGCCGGAGGCGATGCAGGCGGCGGTCGCGGCGGGACTGCTCGCCGTGGGCAGCGCGTTCGTGGGCACGGTGGAGGGGTGCGCGGCGCTCCTCGAGCGCGTCCGCGCCGCGCCCGACGCGGCTGCCGAGGCGCGCAGCGTGGCGGAGGAGCACCGCGCCGCGCGGCGCCCGGTTCCGGGCTTCGGTCACCCCGAGCACAAGCCCGACGATCCGCGCTCGGTCGTGCTTCTCGAGCTGGCCGCCACGCAAGGCGTGGCGGGCGCCCAGGTGACGGCGCTCCGCGCGCTGGCGGCGGCGGTCGACGCGACGGCCGGCAAGCACGTCACCATCAACGCGACCGGCGCCGTCGCCGCCGTGCTCGGCGACTGCGGGTTGCCGGCGGAGATCCTGCGCGGCTTCGCCGTCCTCGCGCGCTGCGCGGGGCTGGTGGGGCATGCGCACGAGGAGCAGCACCGGCCGGCGATGCGCGCGATCTGGGAGGCGGCGGAGCGGGCGGTGCCGTACGACGGCAAGCGCTGACGCGCGGGCGCAGCAATCCGCTGGTTCCGCAGGCGCATCCGCGGGATGGCCGAGGCTCTCCCCCGCTTTCCCCGTGTTCCTCCGACGGAGGACCGAGGCTCTCCGTCGCTTCCCCGCGTTCCTCCGACGGAGGACCGAGGTTCTCCGTCGCATCCCTGCGTTCCTCCGACGGAGGACCGAGGTTCTCCGTCGCTTCCCCGCGTTC
>DATBQU010000240.1:0-9672 GCA_036560665.1 Polyangiaceae bacterium | reverse complement strand
CCCTTCGCTACCGCCTCAACGGCCTGCGCGTCCTCGTCGTCGTCCTCGCGCTCTACGCCGTCGCGGGGCACACCGGCGTCGTCCCCTACGACTACCTCTGGATCCACCGCTGGGAGGCGCTCGCCGGCGCGTGCACCCTCGGCCTGGTCTTCACCCTCGCCGTCGTCCTCCCCGCGCCGCCCACCGGCAAGGGCCTCCTCGCCGATCTCTACCTCGGCCGCGCCGCCAACCCGCAGTGGCTCGGCGGGCGCGTCGACGCCAAGATGCTCCTCTACCTCGTCGGCGCCGTCCTGCTCGAGCTCAACGTGCTGTCGTTCGCGGCGCACCAGGCCGTCGTCGGCGGCGGCGCCTCGCCGTTCGCGCCCTCCGCACACTCCGCACACTCCGCACCCTCTGCACTCTCTGCCGCCCCCGGCGTCGTCGTCTACGTCGCGCTCTTCACCTTCTTCGTCACCGAGTACCTCTTCTTCGAGGAGGTCCACCTCTACACGTACGACTTCTTCGCCGAGCGCGTGGGCTTCAAGCTCGGCTGGGGCTGCATCGCCTTCTATCCCTTCTTCTACTGCGTGGGGCTGTGGTCGGCGGCGCGCTTCCCCGATCCGCACACGCCGGCGCCGCTGCTCGCGCTCACCGTGCTCGTCTTCTTCGCCGGCTGGGCGCTGTCGCGCGGCGCGAACCTGCAGAAGTTCCTCTTCAAGACGCGCCCGACGGCGAAGGCCTTCGGCCTGCTCGCCCCCGAGACGGTGGCCGACGGCGATCGGCGCCTCTTGTGCAGCGGCTTCTGGGGGCTGTCGCGGCACATCAACTACCTCGGCGAGATCCTCATGGCCCTCGGGCTCACCCTCGCGCTCGGCCGCCCGCTCGATCCGTGGCCGTGGCTCTACCCGCTCTACTACGTCGCGCTCCTCTTCCCGCGCCAGGCCGACGACGACCGCCGCTGCGCGGCGAAGTACGGCGCCCTCTGGACGGAGTACTGCCGGCGCGTGCCGTACAGGATCATCCCCGGGATCTACTGAACGATGTAGCGCGCGGTTCACACGGGCGGGGCGCCGTGCCCCGCACGAAAGCGCTCGCGTGGCGAGCGCGGTGAGTTTCTACTATCGATCCCCGTCCAATAGACTGAGGTCCCGCATGAACCTTCGACCCTCCTCTTTCTTTCCGCTCCTCGCGCTCGCCGCGTTGCCCCTCGCGGCCACCGGCTGCGCCAGCAAGGAATACGTTCGCGGCTCCGACGATCCCGGCATCGATCAGCCGGCCATGAGCACGGGCCTCGACAAGGACGACATCCAGCGCACCCTGCAGAAGCTCCTCAACGAGCTGCGCGAGGCGCCGGTCATGAACGAGTGGCGCGCGCGCGCCGGCTCGGGCGACAAGACCACCGTCGCCATCGCGCCCTTCCTCAACGAGACCGACGAGCACATCGACTCGCAGCTGTCCGCCATGCTGAGCGAGACCGAGACCTGGCTGGTCAACAGCGGCATCGCCCGCGTCATCAGCCAGGAGCGGCAGACGGACATGATCCGCCAGGTCGAGGGCGCGCAGCACCCGGTGTTCGACCCGCGCCACATCCCGCAGTACGGAAAGCAGCTGGGCGTGAAGTACTACATCACCGGCAAGGTCGGCGCGTCCGACGAGCGCACCGAGGAAGCGCGTCGCGTGCAGTACTTCATCTTCATGCAGGTGATCGACACCGAGACGAGCGAGATCCGGTGGCAGCAAAAAGCCTACATCACCAAGGCCGTACGCTAGGCCTCGCGGCCGCCGCCGTCGCCCTGCTCGCGCTCGAGGGCTGCGCCAGCCACTCGGAGCACACGCTCCCGGTGCGCAACGCGCTCGACATGGGCGACCCGCGCGGGGCGATCGCGCTGCTCGACCAGGAGATGGGCGTGCAGAGCGACGCCGATCTGCCCGCCGACATGGGCAGCGACAACGCGCTCTACGTGCTCGACCGCGGCAGCATCCAGCAGAGCGTGGCGCAGTTCGGCCGCTCGAAGCACGACCTCGAGGCGGCCGACAAGGCCATCGACATGCTCGACCTCGCGCACGACGCCAAGGACTCCATCGGCGAGTACGTCTTCTCCGGGTCGAGCGGCAAGTACCGGGCGCCCCCCTACGAGAAGCTGCTGGTCAACACGCTCGACATGCTCAACTACCTCGAGCTGCGCGACCTCGACGGCGCGCGCATCGAGGCGCGGCGGCTGGCGGTGATGCAGCGCTACGTGCGCGACGAGCTGCGCGAGCGCGAGAACGCGGTGCTGGGCCTGGGCGGCTTCCTGGCGGGCTTCACCTTCGAGCAGAGCGACCAGACCGACGAGGCGCTGCGCTGGTACGACCAGACCCTGGAGTTCACGGGGTTCGAGGCGCTGGAGGGCCCGGTGAGGCTGCTCATGAAGAGCGGGCAGTACCGCTCGCCGCGGCTCAAGGAGATCGAGAGCTCGGGGCCCGCGCCGGCGCCGACGGACCAGACGGGCGAGGGCGAGATCGTCTTCGTGGTGGGCTACGGGCGGGTGCCGCACAAGATCCCGCAGCGCATCCCCATCGGCCTGGCGCTCACCTGGTTCTCCGGCGCGCTGGCGCCCAACGACGTGGAGGCGGCGAACAAGCTGGCCGCGCAGGGGCTGGTCACCTGGATCAACTTCCCCACCCTCGGTCGCGAGAAGGGCGGGTACTCCGTGCCCTCCTGCGTGCTCGACGGCAACAGCGTCCAGCTCGAGGAGGCGGTGAACGTCACCGAGCAGGTGCGCGGCGAGTGGAAGAAGATCGAGGGCAAGATCATCGTCAGCGCCATCACGCGCATGATCGCGCGCTACGCGGCGGGGCGGGTGGTGCAGGCGGCGGCGGGCAAGAACGAGCTGGTGGGCGTGCTGCTGTCGCTGGGGACGCAGGCCACGCTCACCGCGCTCGACACCCCCGACACGCGGAGCTGGGAGACGCTGCCGGCGCGCGTGGCCATCGCGCGCGTGCGCGTCCCCGCCGGCAAGCACGCGGTGCACATCGACGCGCGCGGCGTCATCCGCAACGTCGAGGTCGACGTCGAGAAGGGCGGCTGGTCGGTGGTGTCGCTGATGGCGCTGCGCTGAGGGCTGCGGGCCGACGGCCCGTGGCTCACGGCAGCGCGACCACGCCCACGAACGACGCGGCGGTCACGCTCACCGCCTGCCCCGCGGGCGCCAGCGTCCCCTGCGCGGCGTCGAAGCGGAAGGGCACGACGTTGCCCGTGCCCTGGTTGGCCGCGTAGACGAAGGCGCCCGCGGGATCGAGGGTGAAGTCGCGCGGCGTCGTCCCGCCCGACTTGGTGAAGCCCTTCGGCGTGAGCTTGCCCGTGCCCGCGTCGACGGCGAAGACGACCAGGCTGTCGTCGCCGCGGTTCGAGCCGAGCACCCACGCCCCCGAGGGGTGGACCCACACCTCGGCGCCGGTGCTGGTGCCGCTGAAGCCGGCGGGCAGCGTGGAGACGGTCTGGATCGCCGAGAGCGTGCCCGCGGTGCCGTCCAGCGCGTAGGCGGTCAGGGTGCTGTCGTTCTCGGCGATGACGTACGCGAAGTGCCCGCCGGGGTGGAAGGCCAGGTGCCGCGGCCCCGCGCCGGCGGCGGCGGCGACGTGCGGCACGGCGTTGGGGGTGAGCTTGCCCGTGGTGGCGTCGAAGAGGAACTGCGCCACGTAGTCGGCGCCCTTGCAGGGGACGAAGACGAAGCGGTTCGAGGGATCGGTCACGATCATGTGCGCCTGCGCGCCGACCGTCACCGTCTGCGACGGCGCGCCCAGGCTTCCTCCCGCGCCGACCGGCAGCACCGAGGCCGTTCCGTCGCCGTAGTTGGCGACCAGCACGTACTTGCCCGTGGCGTCGACGGAGACGAACGGCGGACCGTTGCCGCCCGACGACACGGCGCCCAGGAACGAGAGCGCGCCGCTCTTGGGGTCGATGGAGTACGCGCCCACGCGTCCGGTCGCGTTCTCGTCCACGGCGTAGAGGTTGGTCGCGGCGCGGTTGACGGCCAGGAACGAGGGGGCGCTCCCGAAGGCGGCGATGCTCCCGGTGCCGGTCAGCGCGCCGCTCGTCGGATCGACGGCGAAGACGGCGATGTCCGGACCGTAGCCGCTGGCGTAGGCCACGAGCCGGGCCGGCGGGTGCGCCGCGTCGCCGTCGCCCCCCGCGTCGCCGGCCTCGCCCGCGTCGGCCGGGCTGGCTTCGCCCGCCGCGCCGTCGCCGGTCGAGCTTCCCTCGGCCGCGGCGTCCGCGGCAGGCTCGTGCCCTCCGGGGCCGGCGTCGGACCCGCTGCCGCAGGCCGCCGCCCCGGCCGCGAGCGCGGCGATCACCGCGGCGAGGACGCCGATGTCGGACATGCGATCCAGCGTACCCCGGTCTTTGCTAGTGTCGGCGCCCCCCGGGGGGGCTATGAGGGTGGCCCGGAAATGAAGATCGGGATACCGAAGGAAATTCACCCCGGAGAGCGGCGCGTGGCGGCGACGCCGATGACCGCCGCCAAGATGCGCAAGCTCGGCTTCGAGGTCGTGGTCGAGGCCGGCGCCGGCGAGGCGGCGGACTTCACCGACGGCGCGTACGTCGAGACGGGCGCGGTGGTGGTCCCGGACGCGGCGTCGGTCTGGTCGGCGGCGGACGTCGTGCTCAAGGTCCGCGCCCCGGAGGCCATCGCCGGCACCGACGCGCACGAGGCCGATCTGGTCAAGGAGGGCGCCCTCCTCATCAGCTTCGTGTGGCCCAGCCAGCACCCGTCGCTCGTCGATCGCCTGGCCGAGCGCAAGCTGACGGTCCTGGCCATGGACGCCGTGCCGCGCATCACCCGCGCGCAGAAGATGGACGCGCTGAGCGCGATGGCGAACATCGTCGGCTACCGCGCGGTGATCGAGGCGGCCAGCAACCTCGGGCGGCCGTTCGGCGGGCAGATCACCGCGGCCGGGCGCATCCCTCCGGCCAAGGTCCTCATCATCGGCGCCGGCGTGGCCGGTCTGGCCGCGGTGGCCTGCGCCAAGAGCCTCGGCGCGCTGGTGCAGGCGTTCGACACGCGGCCGGCGGTGCGCGAGCAGGTCGAGAGCCTGGGCGCCTCGTTCCTCGAGTTCGAGTTCAAGGAGTCCGGCGAGGGCGAGGGCGGCTACGCCAAGGAGATGAGCGAGGCGTACATCGCCGCCGAGCAGACGCTCATCGCGCAGAACGCCGAGGGGTCGGACGTGGTGGTCTGCACCGCGCTCGTCCCGGGCAAGACCGCGCCCATCCTGCTGACGTCGGGCGCCGTGGTGAGCATGCAGCACGGCTCGGTCGTCGTGGATCTCGCCGCCGAGCAGGGCGGCAACTGCGCGCTCACCGAGCGCGACCGCATGGTCGAGAAGTTCGGCAAGCGCATCCTCGGCTTCACCGATCTGGCCAGCCGCATGGCGCGCCAGTCGAGCGACCTGTACTCGACCACGGTGTTCAACCTGCTGGCCGACGTCTACGACCCCAAGTCGGGCAAGATCGCGCTCGACCTCGAGGACGAGGTGCACCGCGGCTGCGTCGTCCTGCAGGACGGCAAGCTGCTGTGGCCGCCGCCCACGCGGCCCAGGCCGCGCTCCGCCGCGCCGCCGCCGGAGAGCAAGGCCAAGGCGCCGGCGCACGGCGCGGCCCAGCCGGCCAAGAAGCCGAGCCGCATCGGCCCGGTGATGTTCGCGCTGGTCTCGGCGCTGCTCATCGCGGCGGGGCTCACCGCCGGCGGCGAGTTCCTCGAGCACCTGACGGTGTTCCTGCTGGCGGTGGTCGTCGGCTGGCACGTCATCTGGAACGTGAACCCGGCGCTGCACACGCCGCTGATGAGCGTGACCAACGCCATCAGCGGGATCATCCTGGTCGGCGGGATCCTGCTGATGCGCACCGGCGGGCTCAGCACGGCGACGCTGCTCGCGGCGGTCGCCATCCTCATCGCCACCATCAACGTCTCGGGAGGGTTCCTGGTCACCTCCCGCATGCTCAGGATGTTCCGCCGATGAGCGCCATGTTCGGCTCCATCCAGCACCTGGCCTACCTGGCGGCGAGCCTGCTCTTCATCGCCAGCCTGCGCGGGCTGTCGACGCAGGAGACCGCGCGGCGCGGCAACACCTTCGGCATCGTGGGGATGGCGCTGGCGGTCCTGGTGACGGCCGTCGCGCTGCGGGCCCCCGGCGAGGCGCACGGCACGTCGATGACCAGCGCCTGGGGCCTGCTGGCGGGGGGCATCGCCGCCGGGGCCGCCATCGGCGCCGTGCTCGCCGCGCGCGTGGCGATGACGTCGATGCCCGAGCTGGTGGCCATCCTGCACAGCTTCGTGGGCGCGGCGGCGGTGCTGGTGGGGATCGCCAACTACCTCGAGCCCAGCGCCGAGTCGGGCTCGGGCGTGCACCTGGCGGAGATCTTCATCGGCGTCTTCATCGGCGCGGTGACGTTCACCGGCTCGGTGGTGGCCTTCGGCAAGCTGCGCGGGACCATCGGCAGCAAGCCGCTGCTGCTGGCCGGGCGGCACGTCATCAACGCGGTCATGGCGCTGGCCTCGGTGGGGCTGGCGGTGACGTTCATGCGGGCGCCGGCGCCCGACGGCCTTGCGCCGCTGCTGGTGATGACCGGGATCGCCTCGGTGCTGGGGGCGCACCTGGTGCTCGCCATCGGCGGCGGCGACATGCCCGTCGTCGTGTCCATGCTCAACAGCTACTCGGGCTGGGCCGCCGCCGCCGCCGGCTTCATGCTCTCGAACGATCTGCTCATCGTCACCGGCGCCCTGGTCGGCAGCAGCGGCGCCATCCTGAGCTACATCATGTGCCGCGCCATGAACCGCTCGCTCTGGAGCGTCGTCTTCGGCGGCTTCGGGGCCACCCCGGCGCCCGGCAAGGGCGCGGCGAAGGCGCCGGCGGGCAAGGTGCAGGAGGCCACGGTGGAGCAGGTGGCGGAGCTGCTGGCGGCCGCGCGCAGCGTCATCATCGTCCCCGGCTACGGCATGGCGGTGGCGCAGGCGCAGCACCCGGTCAAGGAGCTGACCACGCTGCTCCAGAAGCGCGGCGTGAAGGTGCGCTACGCCATCCACCCCGTCGCCGGGCGCCTGCCGGGGCACATGAACGTGCTCCTGGCCGAGGCCAACGTCTCCTACGAGCTCGTCAAGGAGATGGACGAGATCAACGACGACTTCCCGAGCACGGACGTGGCCATCGTCATCGGCGCCAACGACATCGTGAACCCGAGCGCGCTCACCGATCCGACGAGCCCCATCTACGGCATGCCCGTCCTCGAGGTGTGGAAGGCGTCGCGCGTGGTCATGATGAAGCGCAGCATGAGCGCCGGCTACGCGGGGGTCGACAACCCGCTCAGCTACAACGACAACACGCTGATGTTCTTCGGCGACGCCAAGCAGATGGTCAGCAAGCTCGTCGCGGCGCTGCAAGACGCGAAGGGCGCGGCGGCATGAGCGGCCGCGCGCGCGCTCGATCCGTGCTCCGCGTGCTCTGCGCCCTCGCGTGCGGCGTGGCGGCGGGGGCGACGGCGTGCGGGCCTACGCGCGGGAGGCCGAACCTGCCTCCGCCCGAGTACGAAGAGCCGGCCGCGCCGGCTCCCGTCGCTCCGGCCGGCTCCGCGCCGGTCACCCCGCCGCGCTGAGGAGCCTAGATCCCCATCCCCTTGCTGGCCTTCTTCTCCTTCTTCTTCTTCTGCTTCTCCTTGGTGGAGAGCTTCGGCTTGTTGTTCGTCTTGCCCTTCTCGATCCCTTTGGCCATCGGCGGCCTCCTTTGCTCGGCAGCTAGACTATCCGGAGGAACCCGGCGTCGTCGACCTCGACTCGCCCGCTCCGCAGCAGCCGCCCGGCGGCGCGCTTGAACGCCTTCTTGCTGATGCCGACCAGCGAGCGGATCCGCTCGGGCGTGGACCGGTCGCCGACCGTCGGCGGGTGGGGCCCCGCCAGCAGCGCGAAGAGGCGCTCGGCGTCGGCGTCCATCTCGTCCTGCTTGAGGCCGCGCAGCGAGACCTCGACCTTGCCGTCGGCGTGGACGCGGGTGACGCGGAAGCGCGCGGCGTCGCCGGGCTCGAGCGCGTGCGGCTCGGTGGCGGGCACGAGCGCGAGCGAGCGCCTCTCCAGGATCACGAACAGGCCGATCCCCGGCTCCTCGCGCCAGGCGGTGCCCTGCACCCACTCGTCGGACGCGAAGCGGCGGCCCGGGCCGAGCATCTCGGCGACGCGCATCGTCCCCGTCGGGCGGCCCGCGTCGTCGAGCAGCAGTCCCACGGCGCAGCGGTCGCCCACGCGCAGGGGCCGCGTCTGCTCGCGCAGCGGCACCAGCAGGTCCTTGCCCGAGCCCCAGCTCACGAAGGCGCCGAAGGGCGCGACGTCGACCACCGTCAGCACCTCGACCTCGCCGACCTCGAGCTTCACCCTAGCTCTTCTCCTCCGGCTTGCCGGCCTTCTCCCAGCCCATGATGCCCGCGGGCATGATGAAGGAGTTCGCGTACCCGAGCTTCTGCGCCGCGACCGCGGCGGTATGGCACGCGTGTCAATGTTCGTTCATGCAGTAGAAGACGAGCGTGGCGCTCTTGTCCGGCGGCAGCACGGCCGCGGTGACCTCGCCGCTCTCGACCCACCGCGCTCCGGGCACGTGGCCCTGGTCGTAGCGATCCTTCGAGTTGTTGTCGTAGACGAACGTCTTGCCGTCGCCGGCGGCGAGGCGCGCGGCCACCTCGTCGACGGTGAGCGAGCGCAGCTCGGCGGGCGCCGCGGCGGGCCCGTTGCCCGAGCGCGAGCACGCGAGCAGCGCAGACGTCGTGACCAGGGCCAAGACGACGAGGGCGGTGCGGCGGTTCACGCCCCGGAGTCTACCCGGCCCAGCGCCGGAGTCACCCAGGCCGTCGCGAGCCAGGACAGCGCGGCGTCGCCCTTCGACCGCAGCGTCCGGTCGACCTCGCCGGCGGCCTCGACCGAGGCGGCGTCGCCGGCGGCGTAGGCGCGCGCGTAGAGGACCCAGTTGGACAGCTCGTAGCGGTGCAGGAGCGGCGCGAAGGGGTGGCGGTCGAACGCCGCCAGGGCAGCCAGCGCCGCGGTCGCGTCCGGGCAGCGGGAGAGCGCGCTCGTGGCGTCGAAGAGCAGCTCGCGCAGCGACTCGAAGGCGCGCTCGGGGTTGCGCGCGAGCCTGGCCAGCAGCGCCTGGAAGCCCTTGCCGGACAGGCCCGCCGCCTCGGTCGCCTCCGCCATCGCCGCCCCCTGCGTCGCCAGGAACGACGAGCGTGGCGCGCGGCCGAGCAGGCGCCCCACCAGGTACACGTCGAACGCGCTGGCGATCGCCTCGCCGAGGAAGAGCGCCGCGCCCGATCGCCCGAGCGCGCCCGCCGCCAGGTGATGCCAGGCCGCGTGCGCGAGCACGTCGGCCGGAAGGTGGTCGTCGACCAGCACGTCGCCGCCGGCCCCGCCCCAGAAGGTCAGGTTGAGCAGCAGCGCGCGATCCCAGCGCCCGCGCCATCGCCGCGGCAGGACGCGGACCGCGTAGCCGTCGCGCAGCAGCACCGCCTTGAGGTCCGCGTAGAGCGCGACGTGCGCGAACGACCGCTCGTCGTCGATCGCCAGCTGGTCGATGGTCCTCGTCTCGAAGGTCCCCGCCGGGCGCCTCGGCATCGGCGGACGGTAACACCCCGAGCCGGGCGGCGGGTTCGGCCAGATCGTTGCCATGCTCACGATC
>DATBQU010000239.1:0-3830 GCA_036560665.1 Polyangiaceae bacterium | reverse complement strand
TCCATGCCCGTGAACTGCGAGGCGACGGAGAACGGCTGCGAGAGGAAGCGCTGGATCTTGCGGGCGCGCGAGACGATGAGCTTGTCGTCCTCGCTGAGCTCGTCCATGCCGAGGATGGCGATGATGTCCTGCAGATCCTTGTACTTCTGGAGGACGGTCTGCACCTTGCGCGCGACGTCGTAGTGGCGCTGGCCGATGACCCCCGGATCGAGCAGCGTCGACGTCGAGTCGAGCGGATCGACCGCCGGGTAGATCCCGATCTCGGTGAGCGCGCGGTTGAGCACCGTCGTCGCGTCGAGGTGGGCGAACGTCGTCGCCGGCGCCGGGTCGGTCAGGTCGTCGGCGGGGACGTAGATGGCCTGGACGCTGGTGATGGAGCCCTTGTTGGTCGACGTGATGCGCTCCTGGAGCGCGCCCATCTCCGTCGACAGCGTCGGCTGATAGCCGACCGCGCTCGGGATGCGGCCGAGGAGCGCCGACACCTCGGAGCCCGCCTGCGTGAAGCGGAAGATGTTGTCGACGAAGAGCAGCACGTCCTGCTTCTCCTCGTCGCGGAAATACTCCGCCACGGTGAGGGCGCTCAGCGCCACGCGGGCGCGGGCGCCCGGGGGCTCGTTCATCTGCCCGAAGACCAGCGCCGTCTTGCTGATGACCGGCTCGCCCGAGTCGAGCTTCGTCTCGCTCATCTCGATGAAGAGGTCGTTGCCCTCGCGCGTGCGCTCGCCGACGCCGGCGAAGCAGCTCACGCCGCCGAAGGCCTTGGCGACGTTGTTGATGAGCTCCTGGATGAGGACGGTCTTGCCCACGCCGGCGCCGCCGAAGAGGCCGATCTTGCCGCCCTTGCGGTACGGAGCGAGCAGGTCGATGACCTTGATGCCGGTGACGAAGACCTCGATCTTCGTCGACTGCTCGACGAACGTCGGCGGCGGCCGGTGGATCGGCATGCGCATCTTGGTCTGGACCGGCGGGCCGTCGTCGACCGGATCCCCGATGACGTTGAGGATTCGCCCCAGGCACTCCGGACCGACCGGCATGGCGATGGGCCCGCCGGTGTCGCGGACGGCCATGCCGCGGACGAGGCCGTCGGTGGTGTCCATGGCCACCGCGCGGACGGTGTTCTCGCCCAGGTGCTGGGCGACCTCGAGCGTCAGGTTGTCCTTGGCGCTGGAGATGCCGGGGTTGGTGAGCTTCAGGGCGCTCATGATCCTCGGGAGCTTGCCGTCGGGGAACTCGACGTCCACGACCGGACCGATGACCTGGAGCACCTTGCCCGCGCCAGCGGGCGAGCCGTTCGAGCCGAGGGGGAGCGCGGACTGGGACATGGCACCTTTCGGATAGGGCCGGCGCGTGGCCGGAGGGAAGCCGGGCGGCGTCTACCATGGGGTGAACGGCAGTTCAACGGCCTCCCCGAACGGGTGACGTCCCGGGCGCGGGACGGCAGCTTCCTGGACGTGTCCCTCGAGCAGAAGGGAAACGGATCTCCATGAGAAAGCACATGCTGCCCCTGGCCGCGATCGTCGCGGCCCTGTCTTCGGCCACCCTCGCGGGCGCGGACACGACGCCGCCGGTTGCCACGCCGGCCGTGCGCCCGGGGGGCCTCCACCTGGCGGCCGGCATCACCCGGCCGGCACCCTCCCCGCAGGGCACCCGTCCGGCTCCCCTGGACGCCGCGACCCTGGCCTCCGCCAAGCACCAGGTGGCCAGCGCCTTCCACCCGGCGGCCGCCACCAGCATGCTCCTCAACCCGATGGAGCTCGACCCGGGGCATCTCCAGGCGCAGTCCGGCTGGCAGCACGGCGAGCTCCTCCTCTTCGACGCCGGCCTCGTCGACCACGGCGTGTACATGCCCCTGCAGCGCGACGGGATGTTCGTCCTCGAGTACTCCCTTCTTCCGGCGCCGGCGGCGTACCTCGTCGACTGCACCATCCTGGCCCCGGTGGCGACGTCGCTGACGGTCACCGCCGACTGGATGGCGGGCAACTCGACGACGCCCGCGTTCCAGTCGTCGGCCACGCTCCCCATCTTCGCCGGGCACTTCCTGTACGGGTTCCCCGGCGTGGCAGGCACCTCGCAGGTCGACCTCTACGTGAGCGTCCCCCAGGCCGCACGGACCGAGGACGTGATCCAGCTCTTCGGTTGCGCGCTGCACTCGGTGCCCTAGCCGGTGGCCCCTCCCGCCGGCGCATGCGATGGTGCGCGGCGTGGTTCGCGCGCGCGACGTCCTCGGTCCCGGCTCGCCGCTGTCACGGACGCTGGCGGGCTGGGAGCTGCGCGACGGGCAGCTCGCCATGGCCGAGGCGGTGGAGCGCGCGCTCGAGCTCGAACGCCACGTCTTCGTCGAAGCGGGAACGGGGACGGGCAAGACGCTCGCTTACCTCGTGCCCGCCATCCTGAGCGGGCGCAAGGTCGTCGTCTCCACCGCCACGCGCGCTCTCCAGGAGCAGATCTTCGTGAAGGACCTGCCGCTCGCCGCCGAGGCGCTCGCCGCCCACGGCGTGCAGTTTCGCGCGGCGCTGATGAAGGGGTTGTCCAACTACGTGTGCCTGCGGCGCATGAACGAGGCGCGCGCCTCCGGCGAGCGCGGCCTCGACCCGGCCTTCGCGCGCATCCTCGACTGGGCCCGCGAGACGGAGACCGGCGACCGCGCCGAGCTGGCGGACCTGGCGGAGGACGCCGACGCGTGGCGCGACGTCGCCTCCTCGAGCGAGACGCGCATCGGCGCCGGGTGCGAGTACTTCGAGCAGTGCTTCGTCACCCGCATGCGCAGCGACGCCGAGGAGGCGCAGATCGTGGTGGTCAACCACCACCTCTTCCTGGCCGACCTGGCCCTGCGCACCGGGCCGCGCGGCGCGCACGCCAGCGTCATTCCCGCCTACGACGCCGTGATCTTCGACGAGGCGCACCAGATCGAGGACGTGGCCACGGACTTCTTCGGCGTTCGGGTGTCGAGCGCCCGCGTCGAGGCGCTGCTGCGCGACGCCGAGCGGTCGCTCGGGGCGGCGAACGCGCTCGAGGCGCTGAAGAGCGGGCCGGTCCGGGTGACGCTCGAGGGAGCGCGGGAGGCGTCGCGGTCGTTCTTCATGACGCTTGGTGGGGCGGGTGGGGCCCCGGGCGACGCGAAGCGCATCCTGTCCGACGAGGACGTGGGGCGCGAGGTGCGCGCCGCGCACGACGCGCTCGATCTGCGGCTGGAGGCCCTGGAGACGACGGCCCGCGCGCGGGGCGAGGAGTCGCTCCAGATGGTGGCGCGCCGCGCCGGCGACCTGCGGGAAGACCTGCGGGGCATCCTGGCCGGGGCGCGGGCGAGCGACGACGGGGAGCTGGGCGATCTGGTGCGCTGGATCGACGTCCGCTCCCGGAGCGTCTCGCTCGGCGCGAGCCCCGTCGACGTGGGCGCGACGCTGCGCCGGCGCCTGTTCGATCGCGTCCCCAGCGTGGTCTGCACCAGCGCGACGCTGGCCACCGGCGGCGGCTTCCACTTCGCCAAGGCCCGCCTGGGGGCCCCGCCCGACGCCGACGAGCTGCTCATCGAATCGCCCTTCGACTTCCCGTTGCGCGCGGCGCTCTACCTGCCCGGCGATCTTCCGGAGCCCTCCGATCCCGCCTTCGACGAGCGCGCGACCGAGCGCATCGTCGAGCTGGTGCGGATGACGGGCGGCGGCGCCTTCGTGCTCTGCACCTCCACCCGCGCGATGAAGTCGCTGCACGTGCGCCTGCGGTCGAGGCTCGAGCTGCCGCTCATGGTGCAGGGCGAGCGCCCCAAGCACATGCTCCTGTCGCGCTTCCGCGCCAGCGGCCACGCCGTGCTGGTGGCGACCATGAGCTTCTGG
>DATBQU010000238.1:0-12687 GCA_036560665.1 Polyangiaceae bacterium | reverse complement strand
TTGCCGTCGAGCTTGATGTCGAGGCCGTTCATCTCCCAGATGTCGAGGCCGTTGGAGCGCTCCCACAGGATGTCGGCGTGCAGGTCGCCGTCGAAGTCGCCGGTGCCGACCACCTTCGTCGCGTTGGACACCACCTCGAGCTCGCCCTCGTGCAGGACCGCCGCGCCGTTCATCTCCCAGATGGCCAGGCGGCCGTCGTCGTGGCGCCACAGGATGTCGGCCCGCTTGTCGCGGTCGAAGTCCCGCTGCTTCTCCCGGTTGAAGACGCGCTGGATGCGGGTGATCTGCGACGCGCCGCCGATGTTGCCGTAGTTGCCGTTGCGGGGACTTCCCCCGGGGGGCAGCACCTCGACGACGTTGCAGCTCGGGTTTGCGGGGTTGGGCACGTAGTCGGAGCCGCCGTTGGCGGCCAGGGTGTCGATTCCCATCACCACGCCGGTCACGGCGTCGAAGACGGGGGAGCCGGAGGTGGCGTGGAATCCGTCGAGGGTGGCCTTGAAGGCGAGCCCGAACGGGTCGAGAAACACCACCGTGCCGGGGCCCGCGAGCTTCAGCGGCTCGCCGCTCGGCGTCCCGATGCCCATGACGCAGGAGCGCGCGGCGCAGGGCGCGCCCACGGCGACGGCGACGGGTGTGGTGCGGTCGTCGGCGAGCGGCAGCGGCGGCCGCCCGGCGTCGCGGTCGAGCTCGAAGATGGCCGAGTCGTCCGTCGTGCCACCGGCGCCGTAGAGGAGCACGCGCCTGCACTGGAAGAGGTTCGCGGTCTCCGTCAGGTGCGGGACGGCGCCGCTCGCGTCCTTGGCGTCGTCGAAGATCGCGAAGTAGTTGCTGCAGCCCGCCTGCAGATCCGCGAGCGACGGGCCGATGCCGGGGTACAGGCAGTGCCCCGCGGTGACCATCCGGCGGCGGTCGATGAGAAAGGCGGTGCACTCCGCCGACTCGACGTCGGTCGAGAACGCCTGGCCCGGACAGAGCTTCTCTTCGGCTCCGACCCGGGGGCCCGTGAGGGTGATGTTGTGCTGGGCGTCGACGGCGACGTTCTTCTTCGCGACCAGGGCGGCCACCGACCTGCCGCGCGCCTGCCACGCCGGGCTGGCGTGGGCGAGGTCGACGCGGCTGTCGTGGCCGAAGCAGTCGGCGTGCGCGGACCGGTCGCGGCCCAGCGTGGCGACGACGGCGAGGGCACCGAGAAGGACGGGCGCGCAGCGCAGCGCGCGGCGGGGCAGGGGGTTCATGCCAGCCCTCTCAGGGCACCGAGTGCAGCATGCAGTAGGAGACGCGCTGCGCCTGGGGGACGGAGGCCGGGACCGCCAGCAGGATCATCAGGTCGGCGGCGGCCACGGCCGGGACGGCGACGTAGACGTGGCCCCAGAACGGGACCGCGTCGGTGTGCGTGCTGCGGATGGTGTTGTTCGCGGCGTCCTGCCACATCAGGTCCACCGACAGGCTCGCGGCCGGCTGCTGGCCCGGGACGGGCGCGATGGCGCAATCGAGGAGGTACGCCGACGTGGGCAGGCCGACGTAGTCGACGATGATGCCGGTGTTGGCCTGCGTGTCGGTCTGGTAGTCGCCGACGAAGAGGGGCGAGAGGAACTCGATCTGCGCCTGGACCTCCCCGGTCCGCGTGCGCACCGCCGTTCCGAGCACGTTCTGGGAGAGGAAGATGGGCGCCGGAAGCGCGGCCGCCGCGCCGCTCATGGGCGCTCCCATGGCGGGCGCCGAGCCGACCTGCTTCTTGGCGGCGGCCAGGGTGGCGTCGTCCGGCAGCGGCGGCTTCGATTGGGCCGGGTGGGGTCGCCGCTTGCTCACCGCCGCCGCGAGCTGAGGGCCCGGCGCGCGGGGTGCGGGAGGGACGGCCACCCTGGGCGGTTCCGCCAGGGCGATGGCAGTCGACGTCAGCACGGCCACCAGCGCGGTGGCCGACAGGGCAAACCGTGTCATTCGCGAGCTCCTTGCCGTCAGAGTAGAGACACCGCGACGGGCGCGAAGTCCCACCGCGAGGAGACGATTGCGTGTCGGGCCCCGGAGGGGACTACGCCTGGGCCTTGAGCTCCTTCACCAGCTCCGGCACCGCCACGAACAGGTCCGCCACCAGGCCGTAGTCGGCGATCTGGAAGATGGGCGCGTCGGGGTCCTTGTTGATGGCGACGATGTACTTGGAGCCCTTCATGCCGGCGATGTGCTGGATGGCGCCCGAGATGCCGACGGCGACGTAGAGCTGCGGGGCGACGGTGCGCCCGGTCTGGCCGACCTGCAGCTCCGGGGCGGCGTAGCCCGCGTCGCACGCCGCGCGGCTGGCACCGATGGCGGCGCCCAGCGCGTCGGCCAGCGGCTCGAGGACCTGCTTGAACTGCTCCTTGAGCGACCGCCCGCCGGAGACGACCACGCGGGCCTCGCCGAGGTCGGGTCGCTCGCTCTTGCCCACCTCGAGCTTGAGGAACTCGACCCGCGCGGCCGCCGGATCGTCGGGCGCCTTGGCGACGCTCTCGACCGGGCTGGCCCCGCCGCTCGGCTCCGCCGCGGCGAACTCCGTCTGCCGGACGCTGACGACGTGCACCGGCGTGGTGATCTCGAGCCAGCCGAACGCGTTGCCCGCGTACATCGGCCGGCGGTAATGGCGCGTGGCGCCGTCGACCTTGAGCAGGTTGATGTCCGGCGCGTAGCCCGCGCCGAGCCTGGCGGCGACGCGCGGGGCGAGGTCCTTGCCGAACGAGCTCGCCGTCACCACCACCGTGTCCCAGCCGCCGTCCTTGGCGACCTTGGCCACCGTCGGAGCGAAGCGCTCGCACACGTACGCGGCGAGGCTCGCGTCGTCGCAGGCGAGCACCTTCTGCGCTCCGAAGGCGGCCAGCTCCCGGGCCGCGGCCGCCGCACCGGCGCCGAGGGCGAGGATGGCGAAGGGTGCCCCCGCCTGCCGGGCGAACGTGATCGCGCTGTGCGTGGCCTTGCGGACCTTGCCGTCCTGCAGCTCTGCGATGACGAGTGTGCCGGGCATGTCAGATCACCTTCGCTTCCGTCTTGAGCTTCGTCACCAGCTCCTTCACGTCCTTCACCTTCACGCCCGCCGCGCGCTTGGGCGGCAGCTCGGCGGCGCCGTAGCGGACCTTGAGCGCCGTGTCCTGCGCGAGCTCGGACAGCTTGAGCTCCGCCAGCGGCTTCTTCTTGGCCGCCATGATGGCCATCAGCGCCGCGAAGCGGACGCCGTCGGGGTAGGCGTGCGTCGGCGCGGTGTGCTTGGACTGCACGCTCTTGGGGTGGATGATCTTGTCGGTCACCGCCACCACCGCGGGCAGGGTCACGCGGATCTGGGCGGTGGCGCCCTCGATCTCGCGGCCCACCACCAGGGCCTTGTCGTCCTCGCTCTTGATGGCGCCGGCGAACGTGGCCTGCGGCCAGCCCAGGTGCTCGGCCAGCATCTGGCCCACCTCGTTCGACTCCGTCTCCGCCTGCTGGTAGCCGAGCAGCACCAGGTCCGGCTTCTCCCTGTCGACCACGGCCTTCAGGCCGCGGGCGAGCAGATCGCCGTCGAGGGCGTCGTCGGTGGCGTCGACGCGGATGGCCCGGTCGGCCCCGGTGCCCAGCATCGCCCGGAGCATCTGCTCGTTCTCCTTCGGCCCGAAGGTGACGACGACGACCTCGCCCAGGCGCGCCTTGGTGTTGGCGCCGTTCTCGGTGAGGCGCAGCGCCGTCTCCAGCGCGTACTCGTCGTACGGGTTGGCCTTGGGCTCGAGGCCCGTCGTGTCGATCTTGCCCTGGGCCGACAGCTTGATCTTGTTCAGATTTTCGGGGTCGGCCACCCGTTTGACGGCGACGAGGATCTTCACCGCGACAGCCTCCGGAGTGAATGGCTATTCAGCGGGGAAGTCGATAGAGGGAGAGGGCCTCCGTGTCAACCGATGCTGATGCTAAGGTCGCCGCGTGCCCCTCACCGCGGACTATCTGGTCATCGGCAGCGGCGTCGCCGGGCTGACGTTCGCGCTCGAGGCCGCCGCCCACGGCGACGTGCTCGTCATCACCAAGCGCAGCGCCGACGAGTCGAACACCAAGTACGCGCAGGGCGGCATCGCGGCCGTGCTGAGCACGGCCGACAGCTTCGACGCGCACATCGCCGACACCATCACCGCCGGCGCCGGCCTCTGCCACGAGCGCACCGTGGAGATCTGCGTGAAGGAGGGGCCGGCGCGCATCAAGGCGCTGCGCGACATCGGCGCCCGCTTCGACCGCGCCGAGCCCGGCGGCGACGGCGACGCCGATCTCGATCTGCACCTCGAGGGCGGGCACAGCGCGCGCCGCGTCGCCCACGCCGCCGACATGACGGGTCGCGAGGTCGAGCGGGCCCTGCTCGACGCGGTCAAGAGCAGCCCCCGCATCCGCATCCTGGAGGACCACTGCGCGGTCGATCTCATCACGCTGGCCAAGTACGGCGGCCCCGAGGTGTGCGCCGGCGCCTTCGTGCTCGACGAGGAGAGCGGGCAGGTGGTCACCGTCCTGGCGCGCGCGGTGGTGCTCGCCTCCGGCGGCGCCGGCAAGGTCTACCTCTACACCACCAACCCGGACGTCGCCTCGGGCGACGGGGTCGCGATGGCGTACCGCGCGGGCGCCGAGATCGCGAACATGGAGTTCTACCAGTTCCACCCCACGTGCCTGTTCCATCCGCAGGCCAAGCGCTTCCTCCTGACGGAGGCGATGCGCGGCGAGGGGGCGGTGCTGCGCCTGCTCGACGGCACGGCGTTCATGAAGCAGCACGACCCGCGGGGCGACCTCGCGCCGCGCGACGTGGTGGCGCGCGCCATCGACTTCGAGATGAAGAAGACGGGCAGCGAGCACGTCCTGCTCGACATCACCGACAAGAAGCCCGAGTTCGTGCGCGAACGCTTCCCCAACATCTACGAGGAGTGCCTGCGCTGGGGGATCGACATCACGGCCCAGCCCATCCCCGTCGTTCCCGCCGCCCACTTCATGTGCGGGGGCGTCACCACCAACTTCGAGGGCCGCACCACCATCCCCGGGCTGTGGGCCATCGGCGAGTGCGCCAGCACCGGCCTGCACGGCGCCAACCGCCTGGCGTCGAACTCGCTGCTGGAGGGGCTGGTGTTCGCCCACCGCGCCGCCGAGGCGCTGAAGGACATCGATCGCAGCAAGCCCTGGCCGGACGTGCCCGACTGGGAGGTCGGCAGCGCCACCCCCAGCGCCGAGGCGGTCATCATCACCCAGAACTGGGACGAGGTGCGGCGCCTCATGTGGAACTACGTCGGCATCGTCCGCTCGAACTCCCGCCTCAAGCGCGCAGCCAGTCGCATCGCGCTCTTGCAAGAGGAGATCGTCGAGTACTACTGGAAGTACTTCGTGACGCGGGACCTGCTCGAGCTGCGCAACATCGCCACCGTGGCCCAGCTCATCGTGGAGTGCGCCGCCAGCCGCCGCGAGAGCCGCGGCCTGCACTTCACGGCCGACTACCCCGAGGTCGACTCCAAGCTCGCGCGCGACACGGTCCTCAAGCGCGGCGTTCCGGCGCACCTGCGGTGATGGCGTGACGGCGCACCCGAGCTCCTCCCGTGGCTGACTCGGAGCGCCCCGAGGCCCCGGCGCACCGCCCCATGTCGCCGCTGGTGGCGGCGCTGTGGACCATCGCGCTCACGCTGCTCATCCAGGTCAGCGTCGGCGTGACCGACGCGGCGCGGCCCGGGGCGCAGTGGGACATCGTGAACCTGGCGGCCTGCGAGCTACTGGCCACCTCGCTGGTCGTCTTCGCCATGGTGCGCGTCCACGCGCGCGAGATCTCGCTGCGCACGACGCTCGGCCTGCGCTCCATCGCCCCGCTCCACTTCGTGCTGGCCGCGGCGGCCGGCGCGGGCCTCTACCCGCTGCTGTCGACGGTGGACGACCTCATGCTCCGGCGCTGGCCGCTGCAGGATCCGCAGGCCACCGAGAGCCTGCAGAAGGTGGTGACCTCCGCCTCGCCGGCGGCGCTCGTGATCGCGGCGTTCGTGGTGATGCCGCTGGCGCGCGAGCTGTTCTTCCGCGGCATCGTGTACGGCGAGGTGAAGATCGCGGCCGGGGCGCGCACGGCGCTGCTGGCGACGGCCGTGTTCTATGCCTGCTCGTCGCTGGAGTGGCAGGAGATGCCGACGGCCGTGGTGCTCGGTCTGGCGCTGGCCTGGCTGCGCGAGCGCACCGGGACCGTGCTCGCCGCCATCGTCGGGCAGCTGGCGTTCTACGCCGTCCCCGGCGTCCCCATCCTGCGCGGGCGGGACCCCGCCGCCGACCTGACCTTCCCCACCCGGTGGATCCTGGGAGGCGCGCTGATCGCGGTCCTGGCCCTGGTGGGCGTCGGGGCGGGCAGGCGGGGCGACGAGTAGATCCAGGGTCCGCGTCGGCTTATCGTGCGGGCCGTGAGAACGCACAGCGTCGTCCTGGCCGGCTCCGTGTTCCTCGCCGCGTGCGGCCCGGAGGCCGCCGGTCCGCCGGTGCGCATGGTCGCGCCGCCCCTGCCGTCCGCCTCCGCCGCGCCGCTCCCGGGCGCCGACGAGCCCGCGCCCACGCTGCGGCTCCCCGGCGACACGCACCCGCTGGCCGAGGCCATCGAGCTGCACGTCGATCCCCGGACCGAGCGCTTCTCCGGCGCCGTCGACATCGACGTCCGGCTGGACCGGCCGCGCGGCGTCCTGTGGCTGCACGGCAAGGACCTGCACGTCACCGCCGCGACGGTGACGCCGGACGGCGGCGCGGCGCTGCCCGCGGCCTGGCAGGAGCGACAGGACTACGGCCTGGCGTCGCTGACGCTCACCGCCGCGGCGCCGGCCGGCAAGGCGCGCATCCACGTGGCCTTCGACGCGCCCTTCGGCCACGGGCAGAAGGGGCTCTACAAGGCGAGCGAGGCGGGCGTCGAGTACGCGTTCACGCAGTTCGAGGCCATCGCCGCGCGACTGGCCTTTCCCTGCTTCGACGAGCCCTCCTTCAAGATCCCGTTCACCACCACGCTCGTGGTCCCGGCCGACACGCAGGCCGTCGCCAACGCGCACGAGGTCTCGCGCACGCCGGAGGGCAGCTCGGTGCGGGTGTCGTTCGCCCAGACCCAGCCGCTGCCGAGCTACCTGGTGGCGTTCGCCGTGGGCCCGTTCGACGTGGTGCCCGCGCCCGACGTCGCCCCGAGCGCCGCGCGCGCCCAGCCGCTGCCGCTGCGCGGGGTGGCGGCGAAGGGCCGCGGCAAGGAGATGGGCTACGCGCTGGCGCACACCGGCGAGATCCTCTCGACGCTCGAGAAGTACCTCGGCGTCGGGTACCCCTACGACAAGCTCGACATCCTCGCCGTGCCCGGCAAGGGCGGCGCCATGGAGAACCCCGGGGCCGTCACCTTCGGCGAGGGCCTCCTGCTCATGGACGAGGCGACCGCGCCCGTCCGCCAGCGGCGCGCGTACGCGTCGGTGATGGCCCACGAGCTCGCGCACATGTGGACGGGCGACCTGGTGACCATGGCCTGGTGGGACGACACCTGGCTCAACGAGGCCTTCGCCACCTGGCTCGGCAACAAGACCGCCGACGCGTGGGACCCCAAGATCCACGCCGGCATGGCGCTGCTGCGCTCGGTGCAGGGGGCGATGGGGGCCGACAGCCTGGTCAGCGCGCGCGCGGTGCGGCAGCCCATCGCCTCGCCGCACGACATCGAGAACGCGTTCGACACCATCACCTACCAGAAGGGGGGCGGGGTGCTGGCCATGTTCGAGCGCTGGGCCGGCGCCGAGGCGTGGCAGCGCGGCCTGCACGCCTACCTCGAGGCTCACCGCTTCGGGAGCGCCACCGCCGACGACTTCCTCGACGCCGAGAGCGCCGCCACGCAGAAGGACGTCAAGACGGCGTTCCACACCTTCCTCGATCAGCCCGGGGTGCCCTTCGTCGAGGCCAGCTTGCAGTGCTCGCCTTCCGCGACGTCGCGCGACCGCAAGGCGCAGTCGGTCGGCACGGCCCGCGTCCACTTCAAGCAGTCGCGCTTCCTGCCGATCGGCTCCAGCGGCGACCCCAACCGCACCTGGCAGATCCCGATCTGCGTGCGCGCGCCGCCGCTCCCGGGACCGCAGTGCACGCTGCTGACGGAGCCCGAGGGCGACCTCGATCTGGGCGGCCTCGACTGCCCGAAGTGGGTCTTCCCCAACGCCGACGGCGACGGCTACTACCGCTTCACGCTCGCGCCGGCCGATCTGGCGAACCTGCGCAAGAGCGGCCTGGCCCAGCTGAGCGCGCGCGAGAAGGTCGCGTACGCCACCAGCCTGCGCTCGGCGTTCTCGCGCGCGACGACCCCCATGAAGGACGTGCTCGAGGCGGTGGCGCCGCTGGCGCGCGAGACCGAGCCGGCGGCGGCGGAGGAGCCGATGGCGTACGTGGCGCTGGCGCGCGAGTGGCTCTACGCCGATCCGCTGCGCGCGTCGGTCGAGGCCTACGCGCGCGGGCTCTACGCCCCGTCGGCGAAGAAGCTCGGCTGGACGCCCCGGAAGGACGAGGACGACGAGACGCGCGGGCTGCGCTCCTCGGTGCTCCAGTTCCTGCAGGTCACGGGTCGCGACCCGGCGGTGCACGCCGAGGCGAAGAAGCTGGGCCTGGCGTACCTGGGCATCGGCAAGGACGGCGCCATCCACCCCGAAGCCGTGGATCCCAACCTGGCCGTGGTGGCCACCGAGGCGGTGGGCGAGGACGCGGACCGCGCGACGTGGGACGCCATGAAGGCGCTGCTCGCGAAGTCGGTCGACGAGACGGTGCGCGGGCGGCTGCTGTGGGCGATGGCGGTGGCGAAGAACCCCGAGCTCGCCGCCGCGGCGCGCGAGCTCACCCTCGACCCGTCGCTGCGGGACAGCGAGGTGCTGACGCCGCTGCGCGCGCAGCTCGGCGAGATGGAGACGCGCGAGGTGGCCTGGGCCTGGTTGAAGGAGCACTACGACGCCATCCTCGCCCGCCTGCCCAGGCACCACGGGGGCGTGGCGCTGGTCTCGTTCGGGCGCTTCGCCTGCGACGAGGCGCACGCCCGCGACGTCGAGGCCTTCTTCACGCCGAAGATCGAGTCGATCGAGGGGGGCCCGCGGACGCTGGCCTCGACGCTGGAGGACGTGCGCCTGTGCGCCGCCAAGCGCCAGGCCCAGGAGCCGAGCGCCCGCGAGCTCTTCGCCCGCAAGCGCTAGGTGTTGTTCGACGAGAACAGCGGCTCGACCAGCGCGAAGAGGACGCTCGGCGCCAGGCGGTAGCGCGTCCGCCCGTACTCGCCCGCGTCGCGCACGCGCTCGATGGCCGACGGATCGCCCAGCAGGTCGCGCACGCGCGAGATGAGGACGCGCACGCGGTGCTCGGCGTCGGCGCTCTCCGGGCCGGGACCGCCCGCCGCCCGCAGGATCTCGTCGGCGCTGAGCCCCTCCCTGGCGCGCCGCAGCAGCTGCACCACCAGCGGCTCGAGGGCGCGGCGGCGCTCGAGCGACACCTCGCGGTCGTGCACGCGCAGGTGGTGGGCCAGCGTGTCGACCACCAGCGTCGCCCCCTCGGTCGCCCGGGCCATCTCGGCCACGGGGATGCGCGTCACCCCCTGGGGCGTGGTCACGTAGATGAGCGTCTCGCCCTCGGTGGGCTCGGGCATCGCGTCGAGGTCCTCGGACGACGGCGGGATGCTGATGCGCGCGGCCGACTGCCGCACCGACGGCGGGGGCGCGACGTTGGCGCTGGCGCTGGCCGCGTTGACCAGCGCGATCATGCGCTCGGCGTAGCGCACCACCCGGCTGTCGCCGCTGCGCAGCGCGAGCTGCCACAGCGCGAGCGACGGCGCCCGGTCCGGGAACACCCAGCCGTGCTTCTCGCCCGACAGCGCGGCGCGCTCGCCCGCCATGCGCGCCGTCGCCTCGTCGCCGATGGCCAGGGCGCACCGTCCCACCACCAGGTTGAGCGAGCCGGTGACGAAGGCCTCGGGGAGCTTCTCGGCGTGCGTCAGGGCGTGCTCCAGCGCCTCGCGCAGCTGCGCGCACGACTCGAGCGTCCGCGCCCGGGTCGCCACCAGGTCCTGCTCGTCGATGGCGTCGACCACCGCCAGGTCGCTCCGCAGCTTCTCCGCCTTGCCCAGCCACTGCCGCGCCGCCTGCGCGCGACCCAGCATGGCCAGCGCCCAGGTGCGGTGCTCGGCCAGCTGGTAGCGCAGCATGGGGTGGTCGATCTCCCCGAGGACCACCAGCGCCTCGTCGATGGCGTGCAGCGCGGCCAGCGGCCGGTCGGCGGCGATCTCCACGATGGCCAGCACGTCGTGCGCGTCGGCGTGGCGCCAGCCCGCGGCGAGCTCGCGCGCGATGCCGATGGCCTGCGTGGCGTGGTGCCGCCCCTCGTCGAAGCGCCCGATGCTGCCGAGGGCGATGGCCAGGTTGCCGTGCGCGCTCATCGACGCCGTGCCGCGCGCCGGGGCCCGGGCGAGGGCGGTGGCGTAGTGCTTGGCGGCGGTGCGCGGGTCGGCCAGGCGCATCGACAGGTGCCCCAGCGTCATCGCCACCGGCGCGCGCCAGGCCCCGTCCTCCAGCCGCTCGGCCACGTGCTCGGCCAGCCGCAGCGCGTTCGACGCGTTGGTCACGCGGTTGAGCTTGAGCTCCAGCTGGGCCTGCGTGAGGTGCATGTCGAGCTGCTCGCGCAGCCCCGTGCCCTTGGGCGCCGCCGAGAGCGCGCGCGACGCGAGGCGCAGCTCGGCCTCGGCGTGGTCGCCGCGCCCGTCGATGGTGGCCAGGATGGCCCGCTCGATGGCGAGGCGCGCCCCGTCGAGCGGGTTCCACGACGCGGGGGCGCTCGGCAGCGAAGCCGCCAGGTCGCGCGCCCGGTCGACGCGCCCCGTCTCGCGGTAGGCCCGCAGCAGACGCACGGCCAGCGTGGGGTCCGTCCGCGTCCGCCCGGACAGGACGCTCTCGATCCAGGAAGCGATGAACGGCGCCTCGTCGGCTGCGGCCAGGCGGTCGAGCAGCAGCGAGCAGGCGTTGATGGACACGCCGTCCGCCCCGGGCAACGAGGTGGGCGGCACCGAGCGGCGCGACTCGGGGATCCCGCCCGACGCCGGCGGCGGCGGAACGGATTGCCGCGGCGGCGGCGGCATGGAGCCGGGCGGAGGTGTGCTCGGACGCAGCCCCATCGATGAAGGGGAGCGTGACGGAGGCACGCCGCCTCCCCGGGGCGTCGACTCCGACGCGAGGGTAGGGGGCGGTACGAACGCGCGCCGCGCCATTGGCGTAAATACTAGCGCGGAACGCTGGCGGAGTCTTCTCTCCTGCGATCGGCTATCCTTAGGCCCGGCGGAGGAGTCACGGGTGCAGCCCTTTCAACCCCAGATGCTCGGGGCGTTCGCTCAGCCGGGCAGCGTCCTTCTCGGCAAGTACCGCATCGACAAGATCATCGGCGTCGGCGGGATGGGCGCCGTCGTCGCGGCGCGGCACCTCCAGCTCGACGAGCGGGTCGCCATCAAGTTCCTGCTCCCGGCGATGCTGGCGCACGACGAGATCGTGCAGCGCTTCCTCCGCGAGGCGAAGGCGGCCATCAAGATCCGGAGCGAGCACTGCGTGCGCGTGCTCGACGTCGGGACGCTGGAGAACGGCGCGCCCTACATGGTCATGGAGTACCTGGACGGGCAGGACCTGGCGCACATCGTCGAGAGCGGGCAGCTCCTTCCCATTGCCGACGCGGTGGACTGGGTGCTCCAGGCCGCCGAGGCGCTGGCCGAGGCGCACGCCATCGGCATCGTCCACCGCGACCTCAAGCCGGCCAACCTGTTTCTGACGCGTCGCGCCGACGGCACCCCCTCGGTGAAGGTGCTCGACTTCGGCATCTCCAAGCAGGCCTCGAGCAGCGCCGACGCCGGAGTGACCAAGACCCAGGCGGTCCTCGGCTCGCCGCGCTACATGTCGCCGGAGCAGATGCGCTCGACGCGCGACGTCGACGCGCGCGCCGACGTGTGGGCGCTGGGCGCGGTCATCCACGAGCTCGTGGCGGGCAAGCCGCCCTTCGACGCGGACACGATGACCGCCCTCTGCGCCGCCATCCTCCAGGATCCGCCCCGCCCCATCCACCTGCTGCGCCCCGAGGCGCCGCCCCAGCTCGAGGCGGCCATCCTCGGCGCGCTGGAGAAGGACCGGGACCGCCGCTTCCTCAACGTGGCGCAGTTCGCGGCGGCGCTGGCGCCCTTCGGGTCCGCCTCCGCGCGCGCCTCGGCCGAGCGCATCGCGCGCGTGCTCGGCGTGCGGCCCGGGGTGAGCGTGCCGACCATGCCGGTGGCGATGGGGCAGGGCGGGCCGATGGGGCCGGGGATGGGCGGCCCGCCGTCGTCGCCGTTCGCCAGCTCCTCGCCGATGGCGGCGACCACCGGGGGCTCGGTGACGCACGATCTGCCGCGCCGTTCCGCCACCGGGGCCGTCGTGGCCATGGGGGTGCTCGGCGGGCTGCTGGTGATGACCGCCATCGTCGTCATCGTCGCCACGCGCAGGCACGGGTCCCACGTCGCGGCGGGCTCGAGCCCCAGCGCATCGGCGTCGGTGGTCGACGTGCCGCCGCCCCTGCCTCCCGTGCCGCCCCCGCCTCTGCCCGTTCCCACCGCGCCGGTCGTCCTCGCCGACCCGAGCGCCAGCGCCGCGCCCGGCGACTCCGCCGGCGCCGCCCCGAGCGCGTCGGCCCCCGGCTCCAGGCCCTGGTGGGGAC
>DATBQU010000237.1:0-6000 GCA_036560665.1 Polyangiaceae bacterium | reverse complement strand
TGACAACCCACATTGAGAAGAAGAGACGAGGAAGCCATGGGTCGACGAGTGAACGTGATCGGCGTGGGGATGACGAAGTTCGCCAAGCCGGGGCAGAGCGAGGACTACCACGTGATGGCCAGCAAGGCGGCGAAGGCCGCGCTGGAGGACGCCAAGGTCCCCTACGCCGCCATCGAGCAGGCCTACGCGGGGTACGTGTACGGCGATAGCACCTGCGGGCAGCGCGCCATCTACGAGGTGGGTCTGACGGGCATCCCCGTCTTCAACGTGAACAACAACTGCTCCACCGGCTCCACCGCGCTGATGCTCGGCAAGCAGGCCGTCGAGGGGGGCCTCGCCGAGTGCGTGCTCGTCGTCGGCTTCGAGAAGATGGAGAAGGGCGCGCTCGGCTCCAAGTACACCGACCGCGAGAGCCCGGTGGGCAAGCACGCGCAGGTGATGCTCGACGTGCAGGGCTTCAGCCAGTCGGTGCCGACGGCGCAGATGTTCGGGGGCGCGGGGCGCGAGTACCGCTGGAAGTACGGCGCGAAGCGCGAGACGTTCGGCAAGGTCAGCGAGAAGGCACGCAAGCACGCGGCCAACAACCCGCTGGCGCTCTTCAACCAGCCGCTGACGCTGGCGGAGATCATGGCCAGCGAGGAGGTGTTCGACCCGCTGACCCGCTACCAGTGCTGCCCGCCCACCTGCGGCGCCGCGGCGGCCATCATCTGCTCGGACGACTTCGCGAAGAAGCACGGGCACACCAGCCCGGTGTGGATCGCGGCGCAGGCGATGACCACGGACTATCCGACGAGCTTCGAGCGCAGCATGATCAAGATGGTCGGCTACGACATGACGGTGAACGCCGGCAAGAAGGTCTACGAACAGTCGGGCCTCGGCCCGGAGGACGTGCAGGTGTGCGAGCTGCACGACTGCTTCACCGCCAACGAGGTCCTCACCTACGAGGGACTGGGGCTGTGCAAGGAGGGCGAGGCGGAGAAGTTCATCTGGGACGCCCAGAACACGTACGGCGGCAAGGTGGTGACCAACCCCTCGGGCGGGCTGCTGTCCAAGGGGCACCCGCTCGGCGCCACGGGTCTCGCGCAGTGCACGGAGCTCGTATGGCAGCTGCGCGGTCAGGCCGACAAGCGGCAGGTGCCGAACGCGAAGGTGGCCCTGCAGCACAACCTCGGCCTCGGCGGGGCGTGCGTCGTCACGATGTACCGGAGGGACTGAGGTCCACCCGCGCCGTGGTCAGCACCAGGCCGTCGAGGCGGCGCCAGCGCACCTCGACGGCGAAGGGGCCCTCGGCGGCGGGCAGGTGCATGCGCGCGCCGGCCGAGCCGTCTTCCCGGGGCGTGACGCTGACCTCCCTGAAGGCGACGTAGCGGCGGACGAAGGGGTCCAGCGCCTTGTAGATCGCCTCCTTGGCGGAGAAGCGCAAGAGCACCTCGCGGTCGTGCTCCATCGGGGACAGGCCGGCCACCTCGGCGAGCTCGTCCTCGGCCAGGACCCTGCGCGAGACGTCGACCCGGCGCGGCACGTCGAGCTCGATGTCGACGCCGAGGCGAGCGCGCGCCTCGCGCGCGACCAGGGCCACGGCCACGTGCTCCTTGTGGCTGAGCGAGCCGGCGAGGCCCGACGGAAGCACCGGCGCACCGCGCTCGTCGGACGTGACCGGGGGCGCCTCCAGCCCCGCGCGGGCGAGGGCCAGACGCATCGCCACGCGCCCGCCCACCCAGCCGCGACGCCGCACCGGCCCCAGGCCCGCCGCAAAGGCCCGCTCCTCCGGCAGCAGCGCCCCGGCCAGCGCCTCGAACGACGGCCCGGCCGGGGGCAGGCGCACGCCGACGCAGCGTCCGTGCGCGAGCTCCAGGTCGAACGCCAGCTCCGGGCTCACCCGCCGCATCCTGCCACGGGGGCCGCGGCCGTGGTAACAGCCGGACCGATGCCGAACGTCCATGCCGTGATCCTCGCCGGTGGCTCGGGCACCCGCTTCTGGCCCGCGTCGCGTCGGCACCTGCCCAAGCAGCTCTTGCCGCTGGCCGGGCGCGAGGGTGAGCCGCTCATCGCCGCGACGGTGAGGCGGCTCGAGCCGCTCATCGCCCCGGAGCACGTCTGGATCGCCACGGGGACGCTCATCGCGCAGGCCACGGCGGTCGCGCTGCCGCGCGTCCCCCGGGCGCAGATCCTGGTCGAGCCGGCGGCGCGCAACACGGCCGCGCCCATCGGCTGGGCCGCGGCGACCATCGCCCGCCGGGACCCGGACGCGCTGGTGGCGGTGCTGCCGGCTGACCATTACATCGCCGACGAGCCCGCGTTCCGCAAGGTGCTTGCGCGCGCGCTTCACGCCGCGGAGGACGGGTCGCTCACGACGGTAGGCATCGTCCCCACGCGGCCGGAGACGGGCTACGGCTACATCGAAGTGGGCGACGCCATGGGCGAGGGGGTCAACGCCGTGGCGCGCTTCGTCGAGAAGCCGGACCGCGTACGGGCAGCGGCGTTCCTGTCGGGCGGCAAGCACCTGTGGAACGCGGGGATGTTCTTCTTCCGCGCCCGGGCGATGCGCCAAGCCATCGCCGAGCACCTGCCGGCGCTGGCGGCCGGGCTCGACCGCCTCGACGCGGCGGCGGCGCGGGGCGACGAGGCGAGCGAGCTGGTGGAGGTGTTCCCGGCGCTGCCGTCCGTCTCGATCGACCACGGAGTGATGGAGAAGGCCTCGCGGCTGGCGGTGGTGCCCGGCAGCTTCGGCTGGAACGACGTGGGAAGCTGGGAGGTGGCGTGGGAGCTGGCGCGGCACGACGTCGATGGCAACGCCCTGCCCGAGGGGAGCGTGACCATCGACGCCACCAACAACCTGGTGAAGGACCTGACCACGCTCACGGCAGGCGATGCAGGCAAGGCAAGCAAGACGAGCAAGCGGTGGGCGCTGGTGGGCGTGCACGACCTCGTCGTCGTCGAGACCGACGACGCGGTGCTCGTCATCCCCCGGCAACGGGCGCAGGACGTGCGGGCCGTGGTGGACGAGCTCACCAAGCGGGGCGAGGCGGACAAGGTCTGACCGGCTGCACGGCGTCATCGCCGCCGAGCCTTCTTCTTGCCGTTGCTCCCGATGGCCTTGAACAGGAGGTCCACCGTTGCCTTTGCCAGCTCTTGCTGTGCCGGCAGCATCGAGAAGGGTGGCCGGTCGCCCGCCGCGCGGCGGATGATCTGGGGCAACGCCCCCATTCCCAGGGTGCACACCAGCAGCAGCGGAAGCGGAATCGCGGCGTCGATCTCGGCGCTCTCCACCCCCTGGGCGAGCGCCGCGAGCAACATGCCCACGTGGCCGCGCTGGGCGCGGGCGAGGATGCGCTCGAGCCGCGCGTTGGAGAGCAGCGCCTCGCGCGCGACGAGACGGACCACCTTCAGCTCGTCGTCGGCCATCGCTCCCAGGCGGGCAAATGCGCGCTCGAGGCGCACGCGCAGGGGAGCCTCGCCGGCCAGGGCCGCGCCGAGATCCTCCAGGAGCTTGCCGTAGACCTCCTCGACCACGGCGAGGAAGAGGTCGTCCTTGGTCGGGAAGTAGTAGAAGACCATCCCGATGTTGGTGCCGGCGTCGCTGGCGATGGTACGCAACGACGCGCCGTCGACGCCCTCGGCGAGGAACCGCGCGCCCGCGGCGCGCACGATGCGCGGCTGGATGTCCGTGCGCGGGCGCGCCATCAGAGGAGCTTCTTCCGGAAGCGGAGGGAGGAGAAGACCACCAGCGCCAGCAGGATGGCCGTCAGCCACACCAGCTCGGAGCGCAGATCGTCGAAGTCGCTGCCCTTGAGGACGATGCCCCGCACGATCCGCAGGAAGTGCGTGAGGGGCAACCCCTGCGACAGCCACTGGGCAGGTCGAGGCATGGCCTCGAAGGGGAACATGAAGCCGCTGAGGAGGATGTTGGGCAGGAGGAAGAAGAACGACATCTGCATCGCCTGCTGCTGCGTCTTGGCCAGCGTGGAGAAGAACAGGCCGATGGCGAGGTTGGCCGCGATGAAGACGAAGGCGAGGGCGAAGAGCAGCGGGACCGACCCGTGGACCGGCACGCCGAAGACGACGCTGGCGAAACCCAGGATGAGCGCGATCTGCACGTACCCGATGACGACGAACGGGAGGATCTTGCCCACCACCAGCTCCACCGGTCGCACGGGCGACACGATGAGCTGCTCGAGCGTGCCTCGCTCGCGCTCCCGGGCGAGGGCCATCGCCGTGAGCATGACCATGGTCATGGTGAGGATGACGCCGATCAGGCCGGGGACGATGAAGACGGCCGTCCGCTGGTCGGGGTTGTAGAGGATGTCCGGCGACAGCTCGAGCGGCTCGGGGCCCGCGCGACCGCCGACCCGCGCCGTCCGCTCGACGCGCATCTCCGCCGAGCGCGCGGCGACGAGCGAGACCGCGGTGCTCTGCGCGCTGCCGACGATCTGCGGGTCCGACCCGTCGATGACGAGCTGCACCTGGACCGTGGCGCCCCCGGCCAGATCCGCGGCGTAACGCGGCGGGATGACCACCGCGGCGCGCGCCACGCCGGAGCGCAGCGCCCGCTCGATGTCCCCGTAGCCGTGGACCTCGCCGACCCGATCGTAGAAGCCCGTGGCCTCCATGCGTCGCACGAGATCGCGCGACTCGGCGCTGCGGTCCTGATCGTCGACCAGCGTCGGGATGTGGCGGACGTCGGTGTTGATGGCGTAGCCGAAGAGCAGAAGCTGGATGATCGGCAGCGCCGCCATCATGGCCAGCGTCAACCGGTCGCGACGGAGCTGCAGCAGCTCCTTCCAGGCGATGACCAGGAAGCGGAGGCTCATGCGTCCGCCCGCACCATGGCCACGAACGCGTCCTCGACGGTCGCGCGCGTCTCGCGCGCGCCTCGCACGGCGATCCCCTTTCCTGCCAGGACGTCGCGCGCCAGGGCGACGGGGTCGGCTCCGTCGCGCACGGCGAGTCGCAGCACGTGCCCGTAGTGAGCCACCTCCTCCACGCCGGGCGCAGCGCGCAGGAGCGCGGCGGCGTCGCTCGCCCGCTCGACCTCCAGCTCCGCGACACGCAGCTCGCGCCGCGCCACGACCTCGTCCGGCGTGCCCACGTCGAGCAGCTCGCCCCGGAAGATGAACGCCAGGCGATGACAGCGCTCCGCCTCGTCCATGTAGTGCGTGGTGAGGACCGCGGTGGTCCCGCCCGCCGAGATCTCGTAGATCCGCTCCCAGAACTCGCGCCGGCTCACGGGATCGACGCCCGCCGTGGGCTCGTCGAGGAACAGCAGCGGCGGCTGGTGGATGGTGGCGCACGCCAGCGCGACCCGCTGCTTCCACCCTCCGGACAGCGTCCCCGCCAGCTGCCGGCGCCGCGAGGTCAGCCCCGTCTGCTCGAGCACCTGGTCGACGCGTGCGCGACGGCGTCCGAACGGCACTCCGTAGATCCCGGCGTAGAAGGTGAGGTTCTCGACGACGCTGAGGTCCTCGTACAGGCTGAAGCGCTGGGTCATGTACCCGATGCGCTCCTTGATGCGCTCGGCGTCGCGGACGATGTCGTGGCCGACGACCGTCCCCGAGCCGCCCGTGGGGTCGAGGATTCCGCAGAGCATGCGGATGGTGGTCGACTTGCCCGCGCCGTTGGGCCCGAGGATGCCGAAGATCTCGCCCCGACGGACCTCGAGCGAGACGTCGCGCACCGCGACGAGCTCGCCGAACCTGCGCGAGAGGTGGTCGGTCCGGATGATGGGCTCCTCGGCGGGGGCGGTCATCGCATCACCCGCGCGAAGGCGGGGACGCCGGAGTGAAGGCGCCGCTCGGGGTCCTCGACGCGCACCCGTACCCGCACGACCAGGTGGGGTCGCTCGCGATCGCTGAAGAGGAACTTGGGCGTGAACTCGGTCTGCGGGGAGACGTGCTCGACCACGGCGGAGAAGGGTGCGCCGGTGGCGTCCACGCGCACCTCCGTCCGGACCCCGGCGCGGACTCCCTCCAGCTGCCCCTCTGGCACGAAGACGTCGACGTA
>DATBQU010000236.1:0-25020 GCA_036560665.1 Polyangiaceae bacterium | reverse complement strand
CGAGGTTGCGGTGCTCGAGGTCGACGCGCGTGCGCTTCGCCCCCTCGGCGGTGAACGTCACCTCGACCTCGGTCACGAAGCTCGCGTCGTACTGCCAGCGGCCGTCGATCTGCCAGGCGAGCACGAGGCGCCCCGGCGGCTCCCAGGCCAGCACCTTGCCCACGTCGCACTCCGAGCCGTCCTCGCAGACCGAGTACCAGCGACCCCCGCGGCGGGGCTCGAGGACCGCGCGCGCCAGCGGCGACTTGCCGATGTGGTGCTGCGCAGACGTTGCCACGCTCACGATCCCGGAGCGGTGACCGCAGGTTTCTCGACGCGCGCGGCGCCGATGCGCTCCAGGTGCGCCGCGGCGGCCAGCACGGTGGCCTCGTCCCACGCGTCGCCCACCAGCTGGAAGCCGAGCGGGGCGCGTCCCTCGTCGAGCCCCACCGGCGCGCTCAGCGCGGGCAGCCCGGTCAGGTTGCCGAGGAACATGAAGCGGCACATGGCGTCGAGGGCGCGCGCGTCGAGGAAGCCGCCCTCGAACTCCGCGTCGGTGACGCGCGTCGCTGGCGTCGCCGTGGACGGCAGCGCGAGCAGGTCGACCTCCTGGAACGCCTGCGCGCACTCCCGGCGCAACCCGTCGCGCAGCCGCTGCGCGAGCAGGTACTCCTCGGCGCTCATCGCGCCCAGCACCGCGTAGCTGATGCGTAGATCCGGGGTGAACGGCGCCTCCTCGGCCAGCAGCGCGCGGTGCGCCGCGCGGCTCTCCATCCCGATGGCGAGGTACCCCGCCGGCGCCGCCCAGCGCGCCAGCTCCATGCGCAGGTCGACCAGCGTGGCTCCCTCCTTCTCCAGGGCGCGCATCGCCTCGCGCCCCGCGCGCGCCACCGCGGGCGACGCGTCCGCCCACTCGCTCTCCACGACGCCGATCTTCATCCTGCGTACGCCGCGTCCGAGCGCGCGCTCGAACGAGCCCGGCTCGCGGTGCGGCGCCAGCCACGACTGCGCGTCGTGCGGATCGTGCCCGCTCGTCACCTCCAGGCAGCGCGCGAGGTCGAGCGTGGAGGACGCCAGCGGACCGACGTGGGCGACCGTCCCTCCGAAGACGTCCCCGTGACGGCTGACCCGTCCCCAGGTGGCCTTGATCCCGAAGACGCCGCACAGCGACGAGGGGATGCGGATCGAGCCGCCGCCGTCCCCGCCCAGCGCGAAGGGGACCAGCCCGGTGGCGACCGCCACCGCCGATCCCGTCGACGAGCCCCCCGCCACGCGGTCGGTCGCGTGGGGGTTGCGCGGCATGGTCCGCTTGGGGTTGAAGCCGAGCGGCGTCATCCCGTACTCCGTCATCGGCGTGTGGCCGAGGACGATGGCGCCCGCCGCGCGAAGCCGCGCGACCATGGTCGCGTCCTCCACGGCGGGCGTGGCGTCGCTCAGATCGGTTCCGCCGCGGGTCGGCAGGCCGCGCACCGCGAGCTCCTCCTTCACCGCGATGGGCACGCCGTCGAGGGGCCCCAGCGTCTTGCCCGCCTTCCAGCGCTCGGTCGACGCCGCGGCGTCGCGCCGCGCGGCTTCGTCCGTGTACTCCATCAGCGGCCCCACGCTCGGGCGGCGTGACGCCAGCGCCCGCGCCGCCTCGAGCGCCCGGTCGACCACCTCCCGCGGAGTCGTCTTCTTCGCGCGATAGGCCTCCGCCAGCGTCGCCGAGGTGAAGCTCCAGGGCGCCGACGGCAGGGGAAGGCCCGCGCCGTCTCCTGCCCCCCCTGCGCGTGGCGGCCGCCCTGCCAGCGGCCGGTTGTCGACCGGGGTGTCGCCGAGGAGCGGATCGGGCAGCTGCTCGAGCTGACCGATGCGCAGATCGGAGCGGAACACCTGGTAGAGCAGGCGCGCTCCGGGCGCGGTACGCGAGAGACGCGCGACGGCGTGGAGGGCGCGGCCCGAGATGCGGGGGGGGAAGGCCATGCGGGCGATGCTAGCCCAGACGGCCGCGACCGCGACCCCGGCGCGACGCCTTGGTAGACTCCTGCGGATGCGACACGCCACCGTCAGCACCGCCGAGGGGAAGTTCCGCCAGAACGTACGCATCGGTCCGCACGCGCTCGTGGCCGACGAGCCGGTCAAGGCCGACGGGAGCGGGGGCGACGACGCCGGCCCCGCGCCGCACGAGTGGATCCTGGCGGGCCTCGGCGCGTGCACGTCGATGACGGTCAAGATGTACGCCGACCGCAAGGGCTGGCCGCTGGAGGCGGTGGAGACCACCGTCCGGGGCGACCACGTCGACGGGGCGTTCGTCCTGACCCGCCACATCCGCCTGACCGGGAACCTCGACGACCCCCAGCGTGAGCGCCTGCTGGAGATCGCCAACAAGTGCCCGGTGCACAAGTCGCTGACGGGGCCGATCCGGATCGCCACGGATCTGACGCCGCGATGAC
Source organism: Polyangiaceae bacterium (assembly GCA_036560665.1). Taxonomy (GTDB): domain Bacteria; phylum Myxococcota_A; class Polyangia; order Polyangiales; family Polyangiaceae; genus Palsa-1150. The sequence goes on along the minus strand of DATBQU010000236.1, from coordinate 22,609 downwards.
GCCGCTGCTCAAGCGCGCGCTGGATCACGCGGCGGTGTGGCACCGCGAGCAGAAGCGCAAGTACCCGGGCGTCGACGTGCCGTACGTGAGCCACGTCGCCGGCGTCGCGCTGATCCTGGCGCGCCACGGCTTCGACGACGAGGTCGTGGCCGCCGGCGCGCTGCACGACGTGCTGGAGGACTGCGGCGTCTCGCGCGACGAGCTGACGCGCCTCTTCGGGGCCCGCGTGGCCGCGCTGGTCACGGCGGTGAGCGAGCCGGACAAGTCGCTCTCCTGGGAGGTGCGCAAGCAGCAGTACCTGGAGCACTTCGCCGCGAACGCCTGGGACGCCCAGGCCGTCGCCATCGCCGACAAGATCGACAACTTCGCGTCGATCGTCGTCTGCGCGGCGGAGCACGGCGACCCCTGGAGCATGCTCAAGCGGGGCAAGGAGGTGCAGATGGAGCGCTTCGAGGCCTTCGCCCGCACGGTGGCCGCCCTGCCCGCGCACGCGCTGGTGCGCGAGTTCGAGGCGGCTTTCGCCAGGCTTCGCGCGCTCTGACCTGGAGCGTACGATGGGCGGGGACGATGCCTGCCGACTCTCGCCGCGCAGAGCCGAGCGACCTGTCCCCGGGGACGGTCATCAACGGCAAGTACCGCGTGGTGTCGCTCATGGCCAGCGGCGGGATGGGGCGCATCTACCGCGCGGAGCAGGCGCCGCTCGGGCGCATCGTGGCGCTCAAGGTGCTGCGCACGCCGCACGGCGAGGACGACGAGGTCGAGGTCCAGTTTCGCAAGCGCTTCTTCCGCGAGGCGAGCATCCTGGCCAAGCTGCAGCACGTCAACGTGGTCACGCTCTTCGACTACGGGCGCATCGAGGGCGACCGCGACGAGCGCTACTTCATCGCCATGGAGCACCTGGCGGGCGAGACGCTGAGCGACCGCCTCCGCGCCGACGGGGCGCTCGCGGTGCAGGACGCGCTGCGCATCCTGCGGCAGCTCGCGCGCGGGTTGCGGGAGGCGCACCGCCTGGGCGCGGTCCACCGCGACCTCAAGCCCTCGAACGTGATGCTGGTGCCGGAGGAGGACGGCGGCGAGGTGGTGAAGATCCTCGACTTCGGCATCGGCAAGCTCGTCGACGGCCCGGAGGAGCAGGAGCTCACGCAGGAGGGGACGTTCCTCGGCTCGCCCAAGTACATCGCGCCCGAGCAGGTCAACGAGCGGCGCGTCGACGCGCGGACGGACGTCTACTCGCTGGGCGTCATCGCCTACGAGTGCCTGTGCGGGGTGGTCCCCTACGAGCGCGAGACCAACCTGGAGACCATCCTGGCCCACTGCAACGCGCCGCTGCCGGCGATGGCCGCGCGCAGCCCCGGCACGCACGTGCCCGAGGTGGTCGAGGGCCTGGTGCGGCGATGCCTGGAGAAGGAGCCGGAGGCGCGACCCCAGGGGATGGAGGAGGTCCTGCGCGGGATCGGCGAGTGCGAGCGCGCGCTGTTCGGGACGGCGAGCCTGGGGGCAGTGCAGCGCGAGGCGCCCCGCGGCGGGGGGATGGAGAGCGGGACGGGGCCCACCACGACGGAGGCGGACACGCTGGCGCTGACGCCCGTGGCGCAGAGGCGGCCCTCGATGGGAACGGCATCTCCGCTGACCGCGTCGGGGCCGCCGCCCGCCGCCAGGCAGGGCGCGCGCACGCCGCTGCTGCTCGCGCTGACCGTGGCCCTGCTGGTCGGGGGTTTCGTGGCGGTGCAGCTGGTCGCGCGCGGCCGCGGGAGAGCCGTGACGGCGACCGCGCCGGAGCCGCCCGCGTCCGTCTCCGCCATCGGGCCGGCGGCGTCCCTCCCGGTCGCGTCCGGCCCGGCGCCATCGGGGGACACGCCGGCTCCGCCCCCGTCCTCGCCCAGCGACTCCGCGAGCGCGTCCGCGAGCGCCGCGGCCAGCGCTCCCGCGCCCGTCGCGCCGGCGCTGCTCGCGCGCCCGCCCCGCGCGCGGTCGAGCGCTCCCGCCGCGACGGCCAGCAGCCACCCGCCCCCGGACCTCGACATCAAGCTCCAGCGATGACCGTCCGCGCCCTCGCGCCGTTGATCGCCGTCCTCGTCGCGCTCTCGCTGGCTGCCGGCGTCGCGCGGGCCGACGACGTCGCCGACGAGGCCGACCTGCAGTTCAACCTCGGCGCCGAGTCGTACCAGAAGGGGGACTACAGCCGCGCCCTCGAGCACTTTCTCGCCTCGAACCGCCTGGTCGCCAACCGCAACGTGATGTTCAACATCGCGCGCGCCTACGACCGCCTGGCGCGCTACCCCGACGCTTTCCGCTGGTACGTGCGCGCGCTGGAGGGCGAACCAGACCCCTCCACGCGCGACCGCATCGAGCAGGCGCTCCGAGCGATGACCCCCAACGTGGCGGCGCTGCGCGTGGAGACGGATCCGCCGGGGGCGAAGATCTTCCTCGACCGCAAGGACCTGGGCGAGCGGGGCAACAGCCCGCAGCGGCTCGGCCTCGCCCCGGGACGCACCACCGTGATCGCCGAGCTCTCCGGCTACGAGGACGCGCGCAGCGCGCCGGTCGATCTCGTCCTCGGCCAGGAGGCGCGCGTCACCCTGAAGCTGGTGCGCATCCTGGGCACGGTGCGCGTCGAGGGGGCGCCCGGCGGCGGGCAGGTCCACGTCGACAGCGAGGACGCGCCGCCGGCCTGCACGGTGCCGTGCGAGGTGAGCGTGACCCCCGGGCGGCACACGCTCTTCGTCGGCCGCGCCGGGGCGCAGACGGCGACGCTGGTCGTCGACGTGGCGCCGCGCGGGACGCTGACCGTCCGCCCGCTGGTGGTGCAGCTCACCGGCACGGTGGTCGTGGACGCCGACGAGCGCGACGCCGTGGTCGAGATCGACGGCAAGGCGGAGGGCTACTCGCCGGCGGCGATCACCGTCCCCGTCGGCACGCACCGCGTGCGCGTGTCGCTCGAGGGGTTTCGCCCGGTCGAGCGCGAGGTCGTCATCGCGCCCAACGAGACCACGCGCGTCCCGGTGGAGCTGATCAGCGAGCGGCAGGTGGAGGCGGCGTCGCGCAAGGTCGAGGAGGTGGAGGACGCGCCCGGCTCGGTCAGCATCGTGCCCTACAAGGAGCTGCGCTCGATGCGGTACCCCACCGTGGCCGAGGCCTTGCGCGGCGTGCGCGGCGTCTACGTCTCCGACGACCGCGGCTACGCCACCCTCGGCTTCCGCGGGTTCAGCCGCCCCGGCGACTACGGCAACCGCACCCTGGTGCTGCTCAACGGCCAGCCCATGAACGACGACTGGATCTGGTCGTCGTACGTCGGCTACGACATGCGCGCCGACATCGACGACGTCGAGCGCATCGAGGTGGTGCGCGGCCCCGGCTCGGTGCTCTACGGGACGGGCGCCTTCAGCGGCGTCGTCAACGTGGTCACCCGCGGCCCCGACGAGCCCCCGGCCGCGGAGGTCGGCGTCAGCACCACCGGGGACGGCGTGGCGCGCGCCCGCACGCGGGTGCAGACCCGTTTCGGCGACCACGGGGGGGTGTGGACCAGCCTCGCGGTGGGCCACGGGGCGGGGCGCGACTTCTTCTTCCCCGAGTACGTCGGCGACGGGCCGGCCAAGGTGGGAGGCTACGCGCGCGGCCTCGACGGGTTCGACGTGGTGACGTGGACGGGCCAGTCGCGCTGGGAGATCGTCAAGCTCCAGTGGTCGCTCAACTCGCACCGCAAGTCGCTGCCCACCGGCCAGTTCGACACCATCGTGGGCGACTCGGGGACGCGGCAGACCGACACGCGAGGGATGGTCGAGCTGAAGGTGGAGCCCAGGCTCGGGCCGATGTTCGAGTCGACCACCCGCCTGCACGGGAACTACTACGGCTATCGCGGAGACTTTGCGCACTTCCCCGAGGGCGGAGGCCTGGAGCACCTCACCTTCGACGGGCAGTGGGTCGGCGCGGAGCAGCGCTTCGTCTACAAGCCGCTCGACGCCGTGCGCGTGACCGTGGGCGGCGAGGTGCAGGAGCACTTCGACGTCCACGAGCTCGACACCGGGGACACCACCGGCGTCCTCGACGACGACCGGCACAACTTCTCGCTGGTGGCGGCCTACGTGGTCGGCGACGTCGCGCCGGCACGCTGGATCAAGATGGAGGCCGGCGGGCGCCTCGACGCGTACTCCACCTTCGGCTCGTCGGCGTCGCCGCGCGGCGCGGTGATCCTGCGGCCTACGGATCGCGACAACGTGAAGCTGCTCGGCGGAAAGGCGTTCCGCGCCCCCAGCATCTACGAGCTCTACTACTCGAGCGCGCCGCAGTACTCGAACCCGAACCTCACGGCGGAGAACATGGTCTCCGGGGAGATCGAGGTCAGCCATCGCTTCACCCCGACGCTGACGGGCCTGGTCAGCGCGTACGACAACGTCATCACCGGCCTCATCGCCCAGCGCGCGTTCGGCGGGCCGGCGGCCGACGGCACCCAGCCCTTCCAGTACCAGAACACCGACGCGCCCGTGGTCACGCTGGGGGCGGAGGCGGAGGTGCGCCGCGAGTGGAAGGACGGCTGGATGGTGGCTGTGTCGTACTCGTACCAGCGCTCGAAGTACGTGGCGTCGACGTCGCTGGGCGACCTGCTGTCGCAGAAGCAGAACCCGGCCTTCCGCGAGGTGCCCAACGCGCCCGAGCACCTGGCGTCGCTCAAGGGGGCCGTCCCCGTCCTGGCGCGCGCGCTCGAGGCCTCCACGCGGCTGACGCTCACCAGCGCGCGCTGGGACCGCAATGATCAGCCGTTCGACCCCAAGACCCTCCAGCCCGCCCCCACGCAGGGCCAGACCGAGCCGGCGCTGCTCTGGGATCTGGTCCTGTCCGGCACCGAGCAGCGCTGGGGGCTCTCCTACGCCCTGGGCGTGTACAACGCCTTCGACTGGCGATGGAGCGTCCCCGTCAGCCCGGAGTTCCGCCAGACGACCATCCCGCAGAGCGGGCGCACTTTCCTGGCGACGGCCGGGCTCACCCTCTGACCAGCCGGGCCTCGAGGCGCAGGCCGATCCAGTCCTTCAACTTGAGGGCGCCGAGGAGCGCCTTGAACGGCCGGATGCCGAGGTCGGTCAGCTTGCCCTCCCACGCCCCGGTCGCCAGGAGCGCGCCGGTCTCCTGCGCCACGCGCACCTCGAGCGCGACGCCGTGCGGGGCGCCGCGCACGACCAGCTCCCCTGCCAGGCGCCCGCCCTCGAGGGTGCCCGCGTAGCGCCCGCGCAGCACCACCAGCGGGAAGCGGGCGACGTCGAGCACGTCGGCGCCGCGGACGTTCTCCAGCATCTTGCCGCGATCGGAGGCGGACAGGTCCTGCGGCGGCTCGAGGGCGTCGGCGCGGAAGCGCACCTCGACCGGCACGTCGATCGCGCCCTCGCCGACCTCGAGCGACAGCGGCTCGGGGCGGGCGACCAGCGTCGGGTCGTGACCGACCGCGCGGAGCAGCCCGGTGGCGCGCAGATCGACCATGACGCGCGACTCCGGCGAGAGGTCCAAACGCATCGGCGACGAAAGCTACCACGGGCCTTGGTTCAACCCGGTCCTGTGGTGGCGCTGCACGCGCTGCTGCGCCCCCCGCCGCTCCCGCGAGCGTCGTCGACGGCGCGCCCTCGACCAAGGTCACCGCACACTGATACTCCTTGCGGGGCATGGCGAGCCCCAGGCCAAGCGCGCCCCCACCCTCCGCCGAGTCGCACGCCCCCTCGGGCCCGGTCGGCGCGCTCGCGCTCGGCGCGCTCGGCGTCGTCTTCGGCGACATCGGCACCAGCCCGCTCTACACGCTCCAGGTCGCCATCGCGCCCGCGCCCGGCGCCGGGCCCGATCGGGCGGACGTCCTGGGCGTGCTCTCGCTCATCGTGTGGGCGCTGACGATGGTGGTCACGGTCAAGTACCTGGCCTTCGTCATGCGCGCCAACAACCGCGGCGAGGGCGGCATCCTGGCGCTGCTGGCGCTGGTGCCCGAGCCCGATCCGCGCAAGCGGCGCGCCCGCATCGGGCTGCTGACGCTCCTCGTCGTGGCCGGCGCCGCGCTGCTCTACGGCGACGGGATCATCACGCCCGCCATCAGCGTGCTGAGCGCGCTGGAGGGGGTGCAGCTCGCCGCGCCGGGCTTCAAGAGCGCGGTGGTGCCGGTGACCTGCTTCGTGCTCCTCGCGCTCTTTGCCATCCAGCGGCGCGGCACGGGCGGGCTGGGCAAGGTCTTCGGGCCGGTGATGCTGCTGTGGTTTCTCACCATCGGCGTGCTCGGCGCGTGGCACGTGGCGAAGAACCCCGAGGTGCTCGCCGCCATCTCGCCGCGGTGGGGCGCGCTCTACTTCGTGCATCACGGCTGGTTCGGCTTCGCCATCCTGGGGGTGGTCGTGCTCGCCGTCACCGGGGGCGAGGCGCTCTACGCGGACATGGGGCACTTCGGCGCGCGCCCCATCCGGCTCGCGTGGTACGGGCTGGTCTTCCCCTCGCTCGTCCTCTGCTACCTCGGCCAGGCTGCGCTGCTGTTGCGCGACCCCAGCGCGATGACCAACCCCTTCTTCGCCATGGTCCCCACCGGCGCGGCGACGTACGCGCTGGTGGCGCTGGCGACGGCGGCCACGATCATCGCGTCGCAGTCGCTCATCACCGGCGTGTTCTCGCTCACGCACCAGGCGGTGCAGCTCGGCCTCTTCCCGCGGGTGACGGTGACGCACACCTCGCACGAGACCGAGGGCCAGATCTACGTGCCTGAGATGAACTGGGCGCTGTGCGTGGCCTGCATCGCCCTGGTGCTGTCGTTCCGCGAGTCGGCGCGCCTGGCGGCGGCGTACGGGATCGCCGTGAGCGGGACCATGGGCATCACCAGCTACGTGTACTTCGTGGTGACCCGCCGCACCTGGGGCTGGCCCATGTGGAAGGCGCTGCCGCCCCTGCTCCTGTTTCTGTCGTTCGACCTGCCGTTCTTCGGCGCCAACCTGCTCAAGTTCTGGGACGGCGGCTGGATCCCCATCGTGGTCGCCGCGGCGATGCTGGTGATCATGGTCGACTGGAAGGTGGGCCGGCGCGTCCTGAACGAGCGGATCACCGAGCAGTCCCCGCCGCTGAAGGACTTCCTGGCCGAGCTGGAGCGATACTGCCCGCTGCGCATTCCCGGAGCGGCGATCTTCCTGGCGTCGAACCCGGAGTGGACGCCGCCGGTCCTCTTCACCCACGCGCGGCGGATCCGCGCGCTGCGCGAGAAGCTGGTGCTGCTGACGGTGACGACCGAGCACGTGCCGTACGTCGACCGGGAGGACCGCCTCAGCGTGGAGGACCTCGGCAAGGGCGTGTTCCGGGTGATCGCGCGCGCGGGGTTCATGGAGACGCCGAACGTGCCCAGGCTCCTGGCGGAGGCCAAGCTGCCGATCGACCTGGAGGACGCCACGTATTTCCTCGGGCGCGAGACGTTCCTGGCCGGCAAGGGCGGCAAGATGGGCGTCTTCTCCGAGGGCCTCTTCGCCTTCCTGTCGCGCAACGCGAGGAGCGCGACCAGCTGGTTCGGCATCCCGCCCGACCAGGTCGTCGAGCTCGGGATGCAGCTCGATCTCTGAGGGACGATCGCCCGCTTCTTTGGGGGTAGCCAGGGGAAGGGCTTCTTCTGCGAAGCGATCGAGGGAGCATCCCGGGAGAAGGGCTCCTACTGCGAAAGGATCGAGGGAGCATCCCGAGAGACGGACCCCTCCCGCGGCGGGAGTGCCCTCACGAAGAGCCCGCGATCGTCCACCGGACGACGTGGTGGCCTTAGCGCGTGACGACCACCTCCCCGTACCACCTGTGGGTCACGTCCCCGAGCGTCGAGTCGATCTCGTAGAGCGCGGTCACCCCGACCTGCGCGTAGAGCGGCTGGATCTTCAGCCGCAGCACGTCCCCGTTGCGCCCCGCGGCGCGGTCGAGCGACAGACCGAGCAGCGGCTTCTGCCCGTCGGCCGCCATCGGATCGATCGCGCGCACCTGCCATGCATCCGTAGGCGCGTCGCTGAAGAGATGCACGTCGATCGTCCGGGACTGACCGGCCGGGATCGCCACCCCCCGCACCGAAACGCCCACGTAGGGATCGACGAACGCGTCCGGCGCGTCGGTCGCGGCGTCGAAGTATGCCGGCGCGATCGCCGGAACGCACGGATCGTGACCCGCCGCCGCCGCCGCGTTCGACCACGTGCGCTGCACCACGTGACCCACGTCGGGCGGCGTGAACAGCGCCTGCTCGTCACCGGGGCACAGATCGCCGAGCTCGCCGCCGCCCGTCAGCTCCATCCACTCCGCGTGCGCGTCGTCCACGAACGCGTACGCCCGCGACGTCTCGAAGAACGGATCGGTCACCGCCTCCACCAGCTCGTGCGCCGTCGTCGCCGTCATGCGGTCGAGCACCGGCACGCTCCCGTGCGTGCAGCGCCCGATCACCGCGAACGCGATCGCGGGCGCCGGGCCCGGCGCCGGCGTCGTCTGCCAGTGCCAGCCGACGAGGTCCCACGGTCGCGCGCCGCAGAGGGTGGCTGCCTGCGGATCCGACGGGTCCTGCCGCGGCGCCACCAGCGCGAGCGACGCCGGCGGATAGAGGACGTAGACGGAGGACGCCAGCGTCGCGTCGTCCGACGGCCCCCACTCCGGGTGCGTCCCGTCGAGGTGCGCCTGCAGCCAGCCCCCGAGCTCGGGCGTGCTCATCGTCGCCGGGGGCGCCTCCGTGACGTGGACCGCCGGAGCCACCGCCGGGACGCCGATCCCGTACTCGGTCGTCGCCGCGGCCCACGCCGAGGAGGCCGGGTACTTCCCGAGCAGATCGGTGAACGTCGCCTCGTCCGTCTCGCCCCTGAAGAACACGGGAACGATGCGCGCGCTCGGGAGCACCGTCCCGCCGCTGCTGGGCACGGTGGGCGCCTGCGGATGCGCAGCGGGGAACGAGACGCCGGCCTCGTCCGCAGGCGCGCCCGCGTCCACCGCCCCGCCGTCGTCGCCGCCCGGTGCGGGCGCAACCGTTGCGGCGCTCCCCGCGCTGCACGACGGCGCGGCGAGGCACGCGGCGACGGCCGCCGCGAGGACGGATGCGGCTCGATGGGACAAGGGCCCCTCCGGACTACTGCCCGCCGGCACCTCGGGCCAGCATGCCCAGTGTCGTCTGCCTGGATGACATCCCGCAAGCAACGGCTGCGCCTACACACACCCATACGAGCTGGGCGGCCCGGGCGGCCGACGCCACGGCGAGCGCGGCGGCGACGTCGAGGTGCGCCGAGGCGGCCCCGAGCCCCAGCGCGGCGTCGGCGATCCCGAGCTGCGCAGGAACGACGTCCCCCAGCGACGCGCCCACGAGGTGCAGCCCCCACAGCACGACGGCATCGAGCGGACGGGCGCCCGGCGCCGCAGCACGAAGCAGCGCCGCGAGGGCCCCCGCCTGGCAGGCGCGGCTGGCCAGCATCCCCGCCAGAGCGGCGCGCTTGCCCGCCGCCGGCATCCGGCGCCACGCGGTCGCCAGGATCGCGAGCCCCGTCGCCCCGGTGACCGCGGCGTGCGCTGCGAGAAGCGCTGCGAGCCGCCCGGTCGCCCCCGCCGCGCATAGACCGGAGGCGATCGCGACCGCCACCAGCGCCATCGCCTGGTTCGCCAGCGCGACGCCGACGACCCGCTCGCGCCCGGCATGGCGCGCCAGCATCGCCGCCTTGACCGCCTCGGCCACCGTCCGTCCCGCGGGCAGCAGGTAGCAGACCGCGTAGCCGGCGAGCTGCGCCCGCGCGAGCGCCCGCAGGGGAAGGCGCGGGGTGCCATGGAGGGCGCGCGTGCCCGCCGTCTCGCAGACGACGCGCGCGCCTTCGAGGACCACGGCCGCGGCGATCCCCCAGCCCATACGCCCGAGGACGTCGGCGACGCGCGCCGCCCCCGCGTGCGCCACGAACGCCGCCGCCACCGACGCACCCGCCGCCGCGAGCAGCGTCGCCGCGAGGAGCCGCTGCTTCAATGTCCCGCCAGCGCACCCCACGCGTCGATCGCGGTGATGCCGAGCGCGATCGACGCACGCGCCGCCGCGCCGCGGCTCCCCTGGCGCGCGATGGCCGCCGCCGCCGTCACCAGGCGGCCTCCCAGAAGCACCATCGGCGACACCCGACCCAGGCTCCCGACCCAGGCCAGCGCGCGGGGCAGGTGCGTGCGCGCGATCTCCGGCGCCAGCGTGGCCAGATCGGCGCCGCGCTGCATGCGCCGCTCGACCAGCTCGTCGGTCCCCTCCGGGGTGCGGTGCGTGGTGAGCGCGCCGGGCGCGTCGTGGATGGGAATGCGCTCGCGGTGGAGTCGCATGGCCAGCACGCCGCAGGCGCCCCGGTGCAGGTCCGGCCGCGGCTCGAAGGGACGCTCGGCGAAGACGTCGCGCCGGAAGGCGACGTTGTTGGCGAGGAAGTGGCGGACGCACCCGCGGCCGAGCGGGCTCGGCACCGGCTGGAAGTCGATCGCGGTCAGCGCCGCGCCCAGGCGTCCGCCCGCGTAGACGGTGCGCCCCGCGACCACCCGCACGGCGGGGCCGCGGGCGAACGGCGCCAGGAGGGCCTCCAGCCAGCGCGGATGGGGCCAGCAGTCGCCGTCGCCGAAGGCCACGACGTCGGCGGTGGTGACCGCGAAGCCGCGGTTCTTGGCGTCGTAGTAGCCGGCCTCCGGCGGCAGCGCGACGAAGCGCACGGTGCAGCCCGCCGCGCGGACGAGGCGGGCCTGATCGCGAGCGTCGAAGCCGTGGTGCGCGACCACCACCTCGTCGAGTTGCCGCAGCGGCAGCGTGGCCCCCGCCAGGCGCCCGAGCAGACGCTCGACGCCGGCGACCACCGCATCGTTGCGCTGGTCGATGGCGACCAGGTTGTCGGTCTCCAGCACCAGCGCGGCCCTCACCGGGCGCCTCCCTTCGCCAGCACGACGTCGGCGACGACGCCGCGGTGGTCGGACACGTCGGCGGGCACGACCGCGTACGACGCGAAGTCGAGCTCGGGCGAGAGCAGGATCCAGTCGATGCGCCGCCACGGTCTGCCCGACGGGTACGTGTCGTGACTCGCCGCGGTGGGCTCCCAGGTGTGCAGGCCGAGCGCGCGGGCCAGGCGCGCGACGTCGCCCCGCCCGTCCTTTCCCCACGACGCGTTCATGTCGCCCATCACGATCATGGGCCGCTCGCGTCGCGCGAGCAGGCGCGCCATGTCGGCGATCTGCCGCCGCCGCGCCCAGGGCGTGAACGGGTCGAGGTGCACCGACACGACGTCGACCGCGCGCCCGTCGAGCGCCTCCGGCGCGATGGTGACGCGCACGAACCCCTTGTCGTCGAGGACGTAGGTGTTGAACGCAAGCGACTCGCGGCGCTGCATCGCGGCCCGCGAGAGCACCGCCGTGCCGTGGTGCAGCCCGAGGCGCGGGGTGTCGCGGTGGGCGCCGAACGCGGCGTGGGGCATCCGGCCGCCGCGCGCCACGAGCGCCACCTCGTCGAGGTGGGCGCTCCAGAAGGCCCCGCGGTCGATCTCCTGGAGGGCGACGACGTCGGGGTGCACGTCGTCGATGGCGGCGCCGATGGCGTCGAGGTTGCGCGTGAGCGCGCGCCGCCCCACGAAGAGCGGCGGGACGGGGGCATGGGCGCCGTGGGCGCAGTTGATGGTCATCACACGGAGGGCGAGGGCGAGCGCGATTTCCATGCTTCCTTCGTGCGCCTCCCGCGTGGAGGGCGCGACAAGGCGCGGTGAATCGTCGGTCGACGGTGTGTCAACCCGGAGTGAACGGCAGGCGCACGACGAAGCGCGCGCCGCCCTCGGGCGGCGATTCTGCGCGGATCGTCCCGGCGTGGGCCTCCACCACGGCGCGGGCGAGGGCGAGCCCCAGACCGGTGCCGCGGCGGTCTCCGCGCGTCGTGAAGAACCGCTCGAAGACGCGCGGCAGGTCGTCGGGCGCGATGCCCGGTCCGTCGTCGGCCACCACCACCTGGGCCACGGGTCCGTCGCGCCGCGCCTCGACGTGGACGCGCTCGCGCGCGAAGGACAGGGCGTTGTCGAGCAGGTTGCGCAGCACCGACTCGATGCGCGACGCGACGCCCCGGACCTCCAGCGGCTCGCCCCCCTCAACGGCCACGTCGATGCGCGCCGCGCTCCCCTCGCCCATCGTCCGCGCCAGACCGCGGAGCAGCGCGCCGAGATCGACCCCCTCGCGCGCCTCGTCGGGCAACCCTCCCTCGGCGCGCGCCAGCTCGAGGAACTGCGTCACCAGCGCGTCGAGGCGGACTGCGCTGGTGCGGAGCACCTCGGCCAGGCGGCGCCGCCGCGCGTCGTCGAGCGGGTCCTCCTCGCCCAGGCGCTCGGCGCAGGCGCGCACGCTGGCGACGGGGTTCTTGAGCTCGTGCGCGAGGTCTGCGACGAACGCCTCGTTGGCGCGCCCGCGCTCGGCCAGCGTCGCCATCAGCGCGTTGAAGGCCGCGGCGAGGTCGCCGATCTCGTCGGTCCGCGCGACCACCAGGTCGGCGCGCGGCGCGGCGACCCGGGCCCGCTCGAGCATCTCGTCGCGCAGCGACTCCACCGGACGCACCATCTGTCGCCCCATCCACCGCCAGAGGACGATGGCCAGGGCGAGGACGAAGCCGGTGAGCTTGAGCAGCTGGCGGCGCGAGGCGTAGAGGCCCTCCAGCGCCCGCCGCGAGCTGCCCTGCACGTGGACCACGCCGGCACCGCCCCCGGCGAGGGCGACGCCCGCCGCCGCGTCGCAGATCTCCAGGTTCCCGGGCGTCGAGTGCACGCAGCGCTCGGCGTGGCCGCCCGCGCCGGCGGCCACCACCTCATCGCGATCGCGCAGCGGGCCTCGCCCGGCGTCGAACGCGGTCAGCACCGGGACGCGCTCGGGCCCGTACACGAAATCGCCGACCGCGAAGAGCCAGCCGTCGCCCACCAGGTGGTCCCGATCGACGGCGACGGTGCCGTCCGCGGCGAGGACGCGGATGCGCTGGTCGTTCGCGCGGGCGATGGCGTCGACCCGCTCCGCGAGCACGGCGGGCGGAGGCGCGGAGCGCACCAGCGCCACCACCTCGTCCCGCCCTTCCATCGCGTGCGTCAGCGTGCGCCCGACGAAGAGCGACTCGATGGCGTTGGTGCCGAAGACGAAGACGAGCGGCGACGCGACGACGGCGAGCACCACCAGGAGCGCGCTCGTCCGCAGCGAGCGCAGGCGCAGAGGACGGGTCGCCACGGCGCGAGACGTTCTAGTCCCCGGCCTCGGCCCCCGCGTCCGTCGCCGTCGTGACGGTGCAGGTCGGCACCAGGGTGCAGGCCCGGAACGCGACGGCGCCCCCGTCGACCGCGCAGCTCTGCGCGACGCACTTGCCGGTGTCGCACTCGTCGGCCGCCACGCAAATCTGCACGGCGAGCGCGCCGCACGCAGACTGGCAGGTCTCGGTCACGGACGAGGACGAGCTCTGCGCGGCGCAGCACACCTGCTTCGAGCTGCAATCGGCCGCCGATTGGCAGGGCACGGGGGGCGGGACGCTGTAGCCGTCGGTGCCGCCGGTGAACAGGATGCACCCGACCAGACCCACGGCCAGTGCGAGCGCGGCAGGCAGCACGGAGCGGAGCATCAGAAGTGGCTCCGCAGCGTCAACCCGCCGGGCGACACGCCGATGGCCGTCTGGTGCGTGTCGTCGGCGGGGTTGGTGAGGAGCAGGTAAGCCCCGACGCCGAGCCCGACGGCGGCGACGACCCACGCTCCGGCGTTCCACCCTCCCATCACGGCGAGGTTGGAGTTGGCGTCGAAGCCCGGCTGGGAGCAGACCTTGTGCGCGTCGCAGTTGCTGTCGCGCTGGCTCTGGTCGTGCAGCATCACGAACGAGGTCGCCACGGCGACGACGGCGGCCTCGGACCCCACGGCGAGGCTGATCCAGCCGAGTGTCCGCGCGTGCTGCCTGCCGTGGTCGCGGGTGGTGGCCGGCTGCGGCTGCGGCTGCGGCTGTGCTGTCGAGGGCGGCACGCTCTCGGCGGGGGCCGCCTCGGCGAGGACCAGGCGCGGCGGCGAGGCCGGCTGCGCGGCGCATCCCGCGGCGAGGGCCGCGCCGCTTGCGACGAGCAGGCCGAGTGCGCGTTTCATGCGACGCGAGGCTACCACCACTTGCGCTAGCATCGGAGGGTCGTGGAGGACCTCGTCGGCAAGACGCTCGCGCACTTTCGCGTCGTGGCCAAGCTGGGCCAGGGGGGCATGGGCGTCGTCTACGAGGCCGTCGACGAGAAGCTCCGGCGGACGGTGGCGCTCAAGGTGCTGCTCGACGACTTCGCCGGCGACGAGGCGAGGCGCAAGCGCTTCCTGCGCGAGGCGCGCAGCGCGGCCGCGGTGACGCACCCCAACATCGCGACCATCCACGACGTGGGCGAGGTCGACGGGCGGATCTACATCGCGATGGAGCTCGTGGAGGGCAAGAGCCTGCGGCGCGTGCTGGGGGAGGGCCCGCTCCAGCTGAAGCAGGCGGTGCGCATCGCGCAGCAGATCGCGCGCGGCCTCGCCAAGGCGCACGACCGGGGGATCGTCCACCGCGATCTCAAGCCGGACAACGTCATGGTGAGCGCCGACCAGCACGTGAAGGTGCTCGACTTCGGCGTGGCGAAGACGGGCCAGGTGCCCGACGTGACGCTCCCGGCGGGCACCGCGCCCCTGGTGGTCGAGACGGACGTCACGCACGAGGGGCAGCTCGTGGGAACGCCGGCGTACATGTCGCCCGAGCAGGCCACGGGGCGCGCCGTCGACCAGCGCGCGGACATCTTCAGCCTCGGCGTCGTCCTCTACGAGATGGTGACGGGCTCGCGGCCCTTCCAGAGCTCCTCCGGGGTCGCCCTGCTGGTCGCGATGACGACCGAGACGCCGGAGCCTCCCTCGAAGAGGAACCCGCTCGTGCCGCCGGAGCTCGAGGCCGTCATCGCGCGTTGCATGAGGAAGAAGCCCGAGGAGCGGTACGCCTCGGTGCGCGAGCTGCTCGCCGATCTCGAGCGGATGGAGGTGGCGCAGATCTCCCAGGCCTCCCTGCCGACGCTCGACGCGCAGACGACGATCGTCGGCGTGCCACCCGAGCCCCCGAGGTCGAGGCGGTCGCCCGCGCTGATGGCGGGGGTGGTGCTGGCGGCGTGCGTGGCGGCCTTCGGGGTCGTGCGCCTCGCGCGGGGCCCCGCCGCTGCGTCGCTCGCGCCGGCGTCGGCGTCGGCACCCGCGCCCGCCCCCGGCCCCACCGCCCTCACCGATCTTCCCGCGCCCGTGTCGACGAGCCCCGCGGCGGTCGCGGCCTACCGCGCGGGCCTCCAGGGATTCCGCGACGGCAACTTCGAGGCGTTCGACGCAGCCATCCGCGAGGCGATCAAGCTCGACCCCAGCTTCGCCGCGGGCGAGCTGCGCATGGCGTTCGTCATGTTCCACAGCGTGCGGGGCGCGGTCACCGACGCGCGCGCGCACCTCCAGAAGGCGGCCCGGTTGCGCGCGGCCCTCTCCGAGCGCGACCAGGCGTTCCTCGACGTCCTCGAGCCGGTCATCAACCGCGAGCCCCCCGACAGCGACGAGCTCGAGCGACGACTACGCGCCGCGGTCGATCGCTGGCCGCTCGACGCGGAGCTGCTCTATCTCCTGGCGAACGAGGAGCGACGGTACGACGTCGGCCGGTCGCTGGCCACGTACGACCGCGTGCTGGCGGTCGACCCGTCGTTCATGACCGCCTGGCGACAGAAGGCGCAGACGCAGGAGATGCGCGGCGACATCGCCGGCGCCCGCGCGTCGCTCGACGAGTGCCTGCGCCGCGTGCCGGGCGCGACGGGCTGCCGCAACGAGCGCATCTGGCTCGACCAGGACGAGGGGCGCTGCGATGCGATCGAGATCGACGCGCGTCAGATGATCGCCGCCGATCCCGGGAGCTACCGTGCCTACGAGGCGCTGGCGCTCGCGGGGGTCGCGCTGCGGCGCCCGCCCGAGGCCGTCGACGAGATCCTGAAGCAGTCCTGGAGTCGCGCTCCCGCGGAGGTGCGCGCGCGCGAAGAGCTCATCACCGGCGCGCGCCGTGCCGCGCTTGCAGGGCGGTTCGACGATGCGCGCGACCTGGGCCGGAAATACCAGGCCGCCATCGACGCCGACTCCTCGGCCGCCGTCCACGCCACGGCGGCGCGCTTCCTGGTCGAGCTCGCGATCGAGACCGGCGACGTCCCGGGCGCGGCGCGCATCGCCGAGAGCTTCCTCAAGCGGCAGGGAGCCTGGTCGGGCGCGCCCGACGCCGAGACCGGTCGCATGCTCCGCGTGGAGAGGCTGGGCGGCGTGATCGACGACGCGGAGCTGGAGCAGGCGCGCGCCGCGTTCCTCGAGGGCTGGACGCGCCAGTCGTCCCGCGTGCGCTTCGTACGCGGCGTGGCCTGGCTCGACGGCTACGCGGCCATGGTCGAGACGAAGGAGGACGCCGCCGAGGCGCTCCGCGAGCTGCCCGCCTACGCGCCCATCCCGGTGGGCCTGCGCACGGCGCTCAACGACGAGGCGCTGGGCCGTACCGAGCTCCTGGCCGGGCGCGTCGACGACGCCGTCGGGCCGCTCGCGCGGGCGGCGCACATGTGCAACGCCCTCGACGATCCGTTCCGCCACGTACGGGCCCAGCTCCTGCTCGGGCAGGCCCTCGAGGCCCGTGGCGACGCCGGTGGCGCGTGTTCGGAGTACGCGGAGGTCCTCGCGTGGTGGGGCGCCGCCAGGCCGCGCTCCGTCACCGCGGAGAGGGCGAAGGACCGCCGCGCGCGGCTGGCCTGCCGGGGCTAGCGCCTACGGCCCGAACGCGCTCTTCGAGAACCCGAGGACGTAGCTGGGGTCGATGGCGTACACGTTGGCTTCGTCCACCAGCACCCGACGCGGGCCGTACCAGCGCTCCGACTGGAGCGACACCGTCTGCAGCGGGCCCCCGCCCAGGGGAACGCGCCCGATCCCGGTACCCACCACGACCACGTTGCCCTGGGCCTGCTGCACCTTCACCATCGCGAAGTACGCGTAGCTCGCGTCGATGGCGAGCCCGCTGCACTTGAACGACGTGCTGACGAGATCGCCGTCGAAGATCTCCTTCGGCGCGCCCCCCGTCGGGGCCGCCCAGATCCAGCAGCCCACCGCGCCCGGAAACGGCTCCGGCGCCGCCGCCCACGCCACGTACGCGTCGTTCGCCGCCAGCCCCACGAAGCCCATGGGGAGCCCGTTGATCTGCGCCAGCCCCCACAGCGACTTGCCCTGCTGCGCCGACCAGCTCGCCTTGGGCGCGAACATG
Source organism: Polyangiaceae bacterium (assembly GCA_036560665.1). Lineage (GTDB taxonomy): Bacteria > Myxococcota_A > Polyangia > Polyangiales > Polyangiaceae > Palsa-1150. The sequence continues at coordinate 5,358 of DATBQU010000236.1, read as the reverse complement.
ACGTGACCGATCTCCTGCGGGCCGGGGCTGGCGTCCACCCAGTAGACCGCCGTCGACGTCTGCGCGAGCACGTGCAGCATGAAGTCCGGAGAGAAGGTGATGCCCAGTGGCACGTCGAGGGCCTGCGCCGCCGCCGCGCCGCTCCGGTCCATGCGGTAGATGCTCCCGGTGGCCGGTGTGTCCACCGGCAGGGTGCCGGGCCACGCCTGCGCGTCCGGCGACACTTGCCCGGGCGGCGGGTTCGCCGGCTGCGGGGTCGCGACCGCCGCGAAGACCGCCGTCCCGTCGACCGCCAGCCCCACCACGTTCGAGCCCTCGGGACCTGGGAACGTCGTCAGCGCCGCGCTCGGCCCCGAGAGGAAGGCCGGCTCGGAGCTCGTCCAGAGGGAGGACTTGAACCCCACGTTGGCCGCCCACCAGAGGGTCCCGTCCGGCGCGCTCGCCAGCTCGATCCCTCCGGAGGTGACCGGCTCGTTCCACGTGCTCGGCAGCGCCAGGTCGGGCGCGAAGCGCACCACGTCGAGCGACTGGGTGGTCACGACGTACATGGCGCTCTGCCCCAGCACCGCGCTACCCACGAAGGTGCTCCCGGTGGGCGCCACCTGCACGATGGACACGCCTCCGCCGGACGGGTCCGGACCGGAGTTGCACCCGGCGAGCAACGCGACGATGGCGGCGGTGGAACGCTTCAAGATGCCCTCAGAATGCCAGCGAGCTTCGCAGCCCGAAGAACGCGGAGAAGTATTGCACCTGGTTGCCGGAGCCGCCGGAGCCGCCGGAGCCGCCGCTGGAGGGAGGCGACGTGCCGTTGTGGCCCGTGTTGGTGAAGTCGGTGTGGGGCAGCTCGTCCGCGATCACGGTGTAGACCAGCGAGCCGAAGGCGCCGACGGCCCACGGCCGGAACGAGCGCACGGGGTGCCAGTCGAGCCCGATGCGCCCTCCCAGATCGATCGCCGGCAGCGTGTCGGTGTTGTGGGCGCTGTGACCGCTGAGCGGATCGAAGGTGACGTAGTCGTAGAGGCTCAGGCGCGCGCCCGGCTCGAAGGCGATCCACGGATCGAAGGCGTGCGCGGGCAGGACGTGAACGACGAGCTCTATCCCCGCCTTGGCGTACGCGCACGACTGGAACGAGCTGCGCAGCTGCAGGTCGAGGGGTTGCGCCGGCGCCGGTCCGTGCAGGTCGGTGCCGCAGGTGTTGGTGGCGTCGATGGTCGCGTACTCGGCGTACAGGCCCAGGTTCGTCGGCCAGCCGGGGCGCCAGCCGACGTCGACCCGCCCCGTCATCATCCAGGGGTTGTCGGCGTGCATCTTCACGCCGGGCCCCCCGGAGACGCCGACCTCGAAGCTCGGACCGCTGTCCGGCGGCGGCGGCGGCACGTAGATCTTCTCGAGCGGCACGTCGATGCTGCGGTTCTCGTCGTCCGCCAGCACCACCTCGCTCTGGTAGGCGCGCATCCCGTCGGCCTCGACGCGCAGCGTGTGACCGCCGCTCTTCAGCCGGCCCTGGTAGCTCCCGGTGCCCACCACCTGGCCGTCGATCGAGATGCGCGCGTCCGCCTGGCTCGACACGCTGAGCCGCCCCTGGTGCACCTCGGCCTCGAGCTTCACGTCCACCTTGGCGTCGCTGCTGCTGCCCACCTGGACCTGCTGGGTCGCGTCCTTGAAGCCGGCCTTCTTGACGGTGATCTTGCGCGACCCGATGTCGACCATGACCGGCTTGTCGAGGGGCGAGGTCCCCACCGGCTCGTCGTCCACGAAGACGTCGGCCCCCGGCTCGCTGACGCCGACGGTCAGCTTCACCGTGAAGGAGGCCATCGCGTCGAGCAGGGCCCGGGCCTCGTGCCGGTCGGCGTCGGTGAGCAGGTCCTTGCCCGTGTCGAGGTACTGCCTCAAGAGCGCGATGGTTCGCGCGTAGTGCCGCTGGTTCTTCTCGCAGGCGGCGATGTTCCAGAGCAGACGCGGATCGCTCGACAGGTCGTAGGCTCCCTTGAACTTGATCTCCGCCCCCGCGAAGTCCCCGTCGCCGACCAGGAGCTTGGCCGCGTCGTAGGCCGCCTTGGCGTCGCCGGTCAGCGTCTGGGCGAGCGGCCTGGGGCCCGCGGGGGCGGCGGTGGAGGCAGCCGCCGGCGGGGCCGGAGCGCCCGCGGGGCCGGGCTTCTTCCGGGGCTGCGCAGACGCTACCGCGGCGACCGAGCCCACGGAGCCCGCGCAAACGATGACCATGGTCATCCCCAGCGCCGTCGCGCGGAGCGCGTGAAACCGGCTGCGGCCCATGGTCGGGGCCGATGCTCGCCGAGGAGCGCGCCACGATCAAGGAGGCTATGCTTGGCGACCGATGCCCGAGGAGAGCCCTCCCGTAGCCCTCGGCGACGTGGTCGCGGGCAAGTACCGCATCGACCACGTGCTCGGCTCGGGCGGCATGGGCATCGTCGTCGCCGCCAGGCACCTCGAGCTCGATCAGCCCGTCGCCATCAAGTTCCTGCTCCCGTCGGCCACCAAGAACGCCGACGTCGTGCAGCGGTTCTCGCGGGAGGCGCGCGCGGCGGTCAAGATCCAGAGCGAGCACGTCGCGCGCGTGCTCGACGTCGGCGTCCTCGAGGCCGGCGTGCCCTACATGGTCATGGAGTACCTGGAGGGCTTCGACCTCGCCCACCGGCTGGCGCAGGAGAGGCGCCTGCCGCTGCCGGAGATCACGCGCTACCTGCTCCAGGCTTGCGAGGCGCTCGCCGAGGCGCACGCGGCCGGCGTGGTGCACCGCGACCTCAAGCCGGCCAACCTCTTCCTGGCGACGCGCGCCGACCGCACCAGCATCGTCAAGCTGCTCGACTTCGGCATCTCCAAGGCCGCGGTGGGCTCCGCGGGAATCACCAGCACCCAGGCGGTGATGGGCTCTCCCGTCTACATGTCCCCCGAGCAGCTCGTGTCGGCGAAGCACGTCGACCACCGCTCCGACATCTGGTCGCTCGGCGTCGTCCTCTACGAGGCGCTCGCCGGGGCGCCGCCCTTCAACGCCGAGTCGATGCCGCAGATCGTCACGCGCATCCTGCACACCCCGGCGCCCCGCCTCGCCGAGTCGCGCCCGGATCTGCCGCCGGCGCTCGACGCCATCGTCGCGCGGTGCCTGGAGAAGGACCCCTCGTCGCGCTTCCGGGACGTGGCCGAGCTCACCTACGCGCTGGCGCCGTTCACGCCGGACGGCGCGCGCTCGGTCGACCGCGTCGCGCGCGTGCTCGGGCAGATGCACGCCGCGCCGGTCTCCTCGCAGTACCCGCCCCCCCCGCCCCCGGCCGAGACGCGGGCGGAGCCGGAGGCCTGGGGAGGTACGCAGATGCGCGTGCGGCGGCGCAGCGCGCTGCCGTGGATCGTCGCCGCCGTCCTCGGCGTGTGCGTCGTCCTCGGCATCGCGGCGTTCGTGGTGCGGCAGCGATCCCAGCGCGCCGCGGCGCTGCGGGCCGTGGCGTCGAGCGTGGCGTCGGCCGCGCCCGCCGCCTCGCCGCCGGATCCTCCGGTGGTGACCCTCACTCCGCCGCCCGACCCGGCCGCCGCGCCGCCGGCCGCCTCGGGGAGCGTCGCGGTCGCGACGAGCGCGACAGCGTCGCCGCGGCCGTGGGGCCCGGGCAACCGCGGAAAGGCCCCGCCCCCTCAGCCGCCCACCGTCGCCTCGGCTGCGCCGGGCCCGCCGCCGGCGCCGGCGCCGACGCCGACCGATCCCCTGCACATGGGCTTCAAGTAGTCAGAACGACCCTGCGAGCCCGACCCCGCCGCCCCGGGCGTCGCCCCAGGCCAGCGGCAGGAGCGTTCGCCGGGCGAGGATCTGCGACTCCGGCTTGTCGTACCGGTGCGGACTGTCGTTGGACACGAGCAGGTACACCCCGAGCGCCGTCGCCGCCACGCCCACCCCGATGCCGACGTACCCGAAGACGGCGCGCGTGTTGGCGTCGTTCAGGCGGGACTGGGCGTCGAGCAGGGGCGCGTTGCACTTCGCGGGGTCGCCCCCGCCGGAGGTGTCGCAGGCGCTTCCCTTGACCGGATGGTTCACGTTGTTCTGCGCCGTGCTCAGATCGCTCTGCGCGGTGCTCTGCTGACCGGCGTTCCACACCGCGAAGCCCACGCCGCCGCCGGCCACGAGCAGCCCACCCGCCGTGGCGACGATCCCCCAGGTCCGCTGCGACGTGGTGCGGCTCACGTACGCCGCGCGCGTGTCGGGGGTCGGATCGAGCCCGATGCGGACGGTGGTGGTCCGGCCGGCGTCCAGCGTCACGTCGCGCTCGACCGGCTCGAACCCGCCGCGCTCGACGAGCAGTCGGTGAGCCCCCGTCGGCAGCCGCATCTCGCCCGCGTAGGGGCCGCGCGGCTTGCCGTCGACGGTGACCACCGCCTGCGACTCGCTGATGTCGAGCGCGAGGGTGCCTACCTCGGTGGCCGGCGCGGCCGGATCCGCCTCGGGCTCGAGCGTGATCTCCCCCGACGCGCCGTCGCCCAGCGTCATGTCCTGGCGAGCGGTCGCGTAGCCCGCCCGGCGCAGCTCGATCTTGTGCGGGCCGGGCGCGACGGTGAGCGACTGCGGCAGCGGGGTCCGGCCCACGATCTGGTCGTCGACGACGACGTCGGCGCCGGGCAGGTGCGTCCGGAGCGTCAGGTGCGCGGCGAGCCCCTGCATCGCCACGAGGTCGAGCTGCACCTCGGCCTTCTGGGCGCCGGCGACGGTGATGCTCTTGCGGATCGGCGCGTAACCGGCGGCGACCGCGCCGACCAGGTGCACGCCACCGGCGACCTTGAGCGGCGCGGCCAGCGGCGTCTGACCGGCGGCGACGCCGTCGACGTCGATGGCGGCGGGCACCGACGTCACCACCGACAGCTCCGCGATGCGCTGCGCCTGCTCGTCGCGCGTCTGCCGGGCACGCGTCAGACGGTCGCCCGCCACCGGGCCCGGGCTGGCGAGGACGCGGTCGAGCGCCTCGACCGACTCGACGGGCCGCCCCATCGCCGCGTACACGAGGCCGATGTTGTAGAGGACGATCGCGTTGGGGATGAGCGCGTAGGCCCGCTCGAACTCGGCCAGCGCCCCGGCGTTGTCGCCGTCGTTGAAGATCTTGAGCCCGCGATCGAAGCGCTCGCGCGCCTCCCGCGTGGCGTCGTCGGTCGCGGCGGGGGGGGCGGCCTGCGCGCGCGCCGCGCCGGGCGCCAAACCGTGAAGGCACGCGGCCGCCAGGGTGAGCGAGATCGCCCGGCGGAGTCGCGCGCTCATCAGAACGGGTTATCGCTGGCCAGGCCCTTCTGGTCAACGCGACTGCTGGGCACGGGCGGGCGGCCGCTGCCGGTGGCCGTGGCCGGCGGCGCGGGCTTGCCCGGCCGGGC
>DATBQU010000235.1:0-11569 GCA_036560665.1 Polyangiaceae bacterium | reverse complement strand
CTTGTTGCACCCGAAGTTGTTGCCGCCGTCGTTGCCGCCCCCGCCGCTGCTGCTCCCGCTCGAGCCCCCGCTGCTGCTGCCGCTTCCGCTGCCGCTGCCCCCGCCCGAGCCGCTCGACGAGGTGCCCGCGTCGCCCCCGTTGACCGTTGGCGAAGAGCCCCCGCTGCAGGCGAGGACGAGCGCGGCGGCGGCGGCGGCGAGGGGGGCGAGACGGATGGCCATGGGTGGTTCTCCAGGTGCGGGGTGCGGACGTCAGCGTCGCAAGAGCCTGACCACGCTAGCCAGCCCCGTGCCGCCTCCGGGCGCCGCGGAGTCGGGGATGAGACAAACGGGTAGACTGGAGAGCGACGTGTACCGCGAGATCCGCCCCGCACCGGCCCTGCGACGGCATGTCGCCTGCTACTGGGAGGCCTGCGCCCGTGGCGCGGCGCAGCGCGTGCTGCCCGACGGCTGCATGGACATCCTGCTGCGCGTGGAGGGGGGGGTGACGCCGTACGTCGTGGGGGCCATGACCCGGGCGGTCATCTCGCCGGACGACGGCGCGGCGATGATCGGAGTTCGCTTCCGTCCGGGCGAGGCGTTCGCGTTCCTCGACGTCGCCTCCAGCGACGCGCGCGACGCGCTGCTGTCGCCCCTCGACGCCGGGCGGCCCGAGCTCGGCTCGCTGGCGGACGCGGTGGCCTCCGCGCCGCCCGCGGGGCGCATCCGCGCGCTGGAGGACGCGCTGCTGGCGCGCCTGCCGCGGGCGCGTCCCGCCGACGCGCGCGTGCGTCGCGCGGTCGATCTGCTGCTCTCCTCGCGCGGCACGGTGCGGGTCGCGCAGCTCGCGCTCGCCGTCGGCCTGGGCGACCGCCAGCTCGAGCGCGCCTTCGACGAGCGCGTGGGGCTGGGCCCCAAGGCCCTCGCACGCGTGCTCCGCCTCCAGGCTCTCGTCGCCTCGCTCGACGCGCACGGGCCGGGCGCCGTGCCCTGGGCGCGCCTCGCCGCCGAGGCCGGCTACGCCGATCAGGCGCACCTGGTCCGCGACGTCCGGGCGCTGGCGGGCCTCACCCCGGGCGAGCTGCGGCGCGAGCGGATGTCGGATTTCTTCAAGGCGGCGGCGTCGCCCGGGGGCATATCGGGGGCAGAGAGGACATCCCCATGAGCATCCGCCCGGACATGATCGGCATCGTCGCCCGCGATCTCGCCACCTCGCTGGCCTTCTACCGCCTGCTCGGCCTCGAGCCGCCCACGCCGAAGGCCGACGAGCCCTACGTCGAGGTCACCACGCCCAACGGTTACCGCATCTCGTGGAACGCGCTGGCGATGGTGAAGGACATCGACCCCACGTGGGTCGAGCCGCGCGGCCACCGCATGGAGCTCGCGTTCCGCTGCGACACGCCGGCCGAGGTCGACGCCGCCTACGCGCGCATCACCGCCGCCGGGCACGCCGGGCACAAGGCGCCGTGGGACGCGTTCTGGGGGCAGCGCTACGCGATCGTCGTCGATCCCGACGGCAACCATGTGAGCCTCTTCGCGCCGCTCGCGTAGGCCCCGCTCCCCGCTTCATGGCCCTGACCGCCACCATCCACCACGTCGAGGTCACGCTCTCGGACGTCGATCGCTCCGTCTACGAGAGCCTCGATCTGCGCCTGGCGCGCCACCCCTCGGAGAGCGCGCGCTACCTGCTCACGCGCCTGCTCGCCTACTGCCTGTCGTACGAAGAAGGGATCGCCTTCAGCAAGGGAGGCGTCTCGTCGGTCGACGAGCCGCCGATCGCCGTGCGCGATCCCACGGGCATCCTCCTCGCCTGGATCGACATCGGGTCGCCGTCCGCCGAGCGGCTGCACAAGGCGGCGAAGGCGGCGCGGCGGGTGGCGCTGTTCACCCACGTCGACCCGGCGCTGCTGCGGCGCGAGGCCGCGTCGCGGGCCATCCACAAGGTGCAGGACATCGAGGTGTGGCGGCTGCAGCCGGCGCTGCTCGACACGCTCGAGCCGATGCTCGAGAGGAGCACGAAGCTCGAGGTCGCGCGCAACGAGGGACACCTGTACGTGACCGCGGCGGGCCGCGTGATCGAGGGCGAGGTCGTGAGGGTGAGCCTGGTCGACGCGTGAGGCCGTCCTCGCGTCGGGAGGGACGGCCCTTTCGTCCGGAGGGACGGCCTTCTCGTCCGGAGGGACGGCCTTCTCGTCCGGAGGGACTGCCTTCTCGTCCGGAGGGACGGCTCACTCGTCGGGAGGACGGGCTCACTCGTCCGGAGGGACGGCTCACTCGTCGGGAGGACGGGCTCGCTCGTCCGGAGGACGGGCTCACTCGTCCGGAGGGACGGCTCACTCGTCCGGAGGACGGGCTTACTCGCCGGAAGGACGACCTTGCTCGCCGGAAGGACGGCCTTACTCTCCGGGAGGACAGCCTTGCTCGCCGGAAGGACGGCCTTACTCGCCAGAAGGACGGCCTTGCTCGCCAGAAGGACGGCCTTGCTCGCCGGAAGGACGGCCTTGCTCGCCGGGAGGACGGCCTTGCTCGCCCGGAGGACGCAACCGGTGGGCGCTCGCGGCCGATGGGAGGGCATGAGGACCTTCGGCCCGTTCTATCCGCAGCGCCTGCAGGCCGCCGTCAGCCACGCCGAGCGCCTGGTGGAGCTCCTGGCCGCCGAGGAGAGGCAGGGGCATCGCGGCCACCTCGGCCGGGCGTGGCTGGCGGGGCGGGCGGGCGAGGTGGAGCGCTTCGTGGAGGCGCTGGTCGCCGACTGGCGGGCGTGGCGGCGCACGAGCGACACCGCGGCGGCCGCGCTGCGCGAGTACCTCGACGCGCTGCACGACGGCATGTCGGCGCAGCTCGGGATGCTGGCGCCGGCGTGCTGCCTCGGCGCGTCCGCCACGACGGAGAGCGCGCCGCACGATCCGCAGTACGACGCCGTGGTGGAGACGCTGGAGGGCCTCCACACCAAGATCGAGCGCACCCGGTAGACGCGAGACCGCGCGCTACTCCACGGCCTTGCCCAGCCCCGCCGGAGGTCGGCCGGCGATGGCGCCCTCCCCTCGCCTGCGCGCCACCGCCCACAGTGCCACCAGCGTCGCCACGTACGGCAGCATCTGCGCGAGGTAGCCCGTGCCGCGCACCTGGTCCTGCACGACGATCTGCACCGCGTCGAGCGCCGCGAAGGCCAGGCACGCCAGCGCCGCCCGCCCCGGCCGCCAGCCGGAGAGGATCACGGCCGCCAGGGCAATGAAGCCGCGGCCCCCGCTCATCCCCGACTGGAACTGGTGCTGGTCGTACGCCAGCGCCACGCCGCCCAGGCCGCAGATGGCGCCCCCCAGCGACACCGCCGTCAGCCGCACGCGCGGCACGTCGACGCCCACGCTCGCCGCGGCGGTGGGATCCTCGCCGCACGCGCGCACCCGCAGGCCGAAGCGCGTGCGCATCATCGTCCACGCCGTGCCGGCGACGAGCGCCGCGGTGGCCAGCGTCAGCGGATCGACCAGCGTGCGCGCCAGCAGCGCCGCCCCGCTCGCGCCGCCGAGGGACGCCGCGCGGAACCCCTCCACGGGCGGCGAGTTCGAGCTCGACTCGTAGAGCGTGCGCAGGACGAAGCGCGTCCCGCCCGCCGCGGCCAGGTTGATGGCGATCCCGCTCACGATGGCGTCGACCCGCCCCCGCACGACGATGAGCGCGTGGACCGCGCCCAGGGCCGCCCCGGTGAGCGCGCCCGCCGCCACGCCGGCCCAGGCGCTGCCCGTGGCCACGTGGGCGACCACGCCGCCGAGCCCCCCGGCGAGGAGGATCCCCTCGAGGGCGATGTTGACGACGCCGCTGCGCTCGCTCCAGACGCCGCCCAGGCCGGCGCAAGCGTAGGGCACCGCCATGCGCAGCGTCTGCGCGAGCATGGTGACGCTGAGGACCGCGGCGAGGAAGCTCACGCCGTCCTCCGGACGAGCGCGGCCCGCACGCGCGCGTCAGCGAGGGCGACGGCGACGATGACCACGCCCTGCAGCACCGTCATCACCTCCATGGGCACGCGCGCGTTGACGACCAGGCCGCCTTGCTCGAGGGTGCCGAAGAGCAGCGCCGCGCCCAGCAGGCCCAGGGGGTGCCCGCGCCCGAGCAGCGCCACGGCGATGCCGCCGAAGCCCGCGCCGGCGCCGAGGCCGCTCTCGAAGTAGCCCTTGTAGCCGAGCACCGGCGCGACGGCCCCCAGGCCTGCGACGGCGCCGGACAGGACGAGCGCGGCGCCGATGCGGCGGGCGACGGGGATGCGCTCGGCGGCGCAGGCGGTGGGCGACAGGCCGACCAGGACGATCTCGCGGCCCACGCGCGACCGCCCGAGCCACGCCGAGACCAGGAGCGCCACGACGAGCGCCAGCGGCAGCGCCAGGCTCACCGCGCTGCCGTGCAGCGACGGCAGCCCGAGGGCGTCGAGGCGCGGAAGGAGCGCGCCGGCCGCGACGTCGGGTGTGCGGACGGTCCCGGAGATGGCCAGGCCCTGCGCCAGCCCGAAGCCGATGGCGGCGTCGGCGACGCGGTTCATCATGATGGTGGAGATGACCTCGTGGGCGCCGAAGCGCGCGCGAAGCAGCGCGGGCAGGGCCGCCCAGGCGGCGCCGGCGAGGAGAGCGACGGCGAGCACCAGCGGCACGGCGAGCCACCCCGGCGTGCCGGGCGACAGGCGCGCGCCCACCGTCCCCACGGCCAGGCCGGCCACGGCGAGCTGCCCCTCCGCGCCGATGTTGAAGAGGCCGGCGCGGAGCGCGAGGTCGACGGCGACGCCGGTGAGCAGCAGCGGCGTGGCCTTGTAGAGCACCTGCCCGACGCCGTACGGCATCCCCCAGGTGCCGGCGACGAGCTGGGCGACGACGGCGCGCGGCGACTCGCCGTAGAGCCACACCAGCAGCGCCAGCGCCAGCCAGCCGGCCGCCACGCCGGCCACCGTCGCCGTCGCCGAGGCGCGCGCCCGCTCGCTCACGCCCGCGCCCGCCCGCTCATGCGCGCGCCTCCGCCTCGGCGCCGCCGAGCATCGCCTCGCCGAGGGACGCGTCGGACGCCTCCGGGGGCAGCTCGGCCACGATGCGCCCGCGCCGCATGACCAGCAGCCGGTCGCACAGGGCGCGCAGCTCGGACAGGTCGGCGCTCACCAGCAGCACCGCCTTGCCGGCGTCGGCCGCGCGCGCGATCTCGCCGTGAATGGCGCGCGCCGCGCCGAGGTCCACGCCGCGCGTGGGCTGCGCCATCACCAGCACGTCGGCCTTCGCCGAGCGCGCGACGGCGCGGGCCACGACCACCTTCTGCTGGTTGCCCCCCGAGAGCGCGCGCGCCGGCGCATCGAGATCGGCCGGGACGACGCCGGCGTGGTCGAGGCGCGCGCGCGCCTCCCGCTCCAGGGCGGCCGCGTCGACCAGGCCGAAGCGGGTGAAGGAACGCAGCTCGCCGAGCACCAGGTTGTCCCGCACGCTCGCGGCCGCGACCAGGCCCTCCGCCAGGCGATCCTCGTGCACGACCACCACCGCGCCGGCGCGCAGGCTCCCCCCGTCGGCCGCGTCGAGCCCGGAGAGCACGCGGACGAGCTCGCGCTGGCCGTTGCCCTCCACGCCCGCGATCCCCACGATCTCGCCCGCCGCCACGCGCAGGGTCACCCCCTGCAGCGCGCGGCCGCGCCGCAGATCGCGCAGCTCGAGGCGCACGTCGCCCACCGTCCGCGCCCGGCGCTCCACCGGCGGCGGCGGCTCTTCCCCCATGATGTCGCGGGTGATGGCGGCCAGCGTCTCGTCGTCCCGCGCCTCCAGCGCCCGCGTCGACACCAGCCGCCCGCGGCGCATCACGCTGACGTCGTCGGCGTGATCGCGCACCTCGTCGAGCCGGTGGGTCACCACCACCACCGCCCGCCCCGCGTCGGCCATTCGCCGCAGCGTGGCGTAGAGCGCGCCGGCCTCGCCGGGCGTGAGCACCGCCGTGGGCTCGTCGAGGATGACCACGCGCGCCTCGCGCACCAGCGTGCGGACGATCTCCAGCCGCTGGCGGTCGCCGACGCCGAGCGTCTCGACCGGCGCGTCCCACGGCAGCGTCACGCCCATCTCGCGCGCCACCGCCTCGGCCCGGGCGCGCGCGGCGGCGCCGTCGAGCCGCCCCAGGGAGCGCACGGGCTCGGCGCCGAGCATGACGTTGTCGAGCGCGCTCAGCACGCCCACCAGGGCGAAGTGCTGCTGCACCATGCCCACGCCGCGCCGGATGGCCTCGTGCGCCGTGTGCGGCTCGAGGGGCGCACCGTCGACCAGCACCCGGCCGCGATCGGGCACCACCACGCCGGCCGCCATCTTGAGCAGCGTGCTCTTGCCCGCGCCGTTCTCGCCCACCACGGCGTGCAGCCGCCCGGCCTCGAACGCCAGCGACACGTCGGCCACCGCGTGCACCGTGCCGTAGCGCCTGTCGAGGTGGTCGGCGGACAGTAGGGCGGCCATCCTGGTCGCGGCGACTGTAACCTAAGCCCCCATGGATCCGCGCGTGCACAAGCGCTTCCTCGACTACCGGGAGCGGTTCATCTACTTCGCCAAGGGCGCGGGGGCCAAGGAGCTCACGCCCGAGCAGTTCGTCGCGGCGGACGCCGAGCAGCGCGCGCTCGCCGCGAAGGGCGGCGACCGGGACGACGAGGAGGAGGCGCGCCTGGTCGAGCTGTCGCGGCTCCTGTACCGGGACTGACGGGGCGGGCGGCGCCCTTCAGCCCGCGGCGCGCTGCTTGAGGGGCACCGACTCCTCGTCGTCGCAGCTGACCTGCGAGCGCTGCGGCGCCCGGCGCTCGGAGGCGGCGGCGCGCTCTTCCTGGCGGGGCAGACCGGCCTGGAGGCGAGCGCCGTCGAGGATCGCTTCGCACAGGTCCGGATAGTCGAGCCCCGCGGCGGAGGCGATCTTCGGCAGGAGCGACGTCGGCGTCATGCCGGGCAGGGTGTTCACCTCGAGGACGTACTCGTTCTCGCCCTCGGTCACCAGCAGGTCCACCCGGCAGGCGCCCGTGCACGACAGCGCCCGCGATGCCCGCTCGGCCAGGTTCATCACGCCGCGCAGGCGCGTGGAAGGGAGGCGCGGCGGCGCGATGTACTCGGTCATCCCCGCCGTGTACTTGGCGCGGTAATCGTAGAGGCCGCCCCTCGGCACCACCTCGATGGCGCCGAGCACCCGCCCGTCGAGGATCCCGACGTGCACCTCGGCCCCGCGCACGAAGCGCTCGACCAGCGCCGTCTCGTCGAAGGCCAGCGCGCGGTCGATGGCCTCCGCGAGCTCGGCCATGCTGGCGGCCTTGGCCAGGCCCACCGACGACCCCTCGCGCCGCGGCTTCACGATGGCCGGGAAGCCGAAGCTGCCGTGCACCTCCTCGAGGTCGTCGAGGTCGGCGCGCGTCGCCACGTAGTAGGGCGGCGTCGGCACGTTGTGGAGGCGGAACATCTCCTTGGCCTTGAGCTTGTCCATGGCCAGCGCGCTCGCGAGCACGCCGCTGCCCGTGTAGGGGATCCCCATCAGCTCGAGCAGGCCCTGGACGCAGCCGTCCTCGCCTCCGCGCCCGTGCAGCGCCAGGAAGATCACGTCGACGCCCGCCGCGCGAACGAGCTCGTCGAGCCCCGGCCCCTCGGCGCCCCAGACGATGCGCGCGACGTGGTGCCCGCGGCTCTCCAGCGCCGCGGCGACCCCCTCGCCCGTGCGCAGCGAAACCTCGCGCTCCGCGCTCCATCCCCCCATCAGCACACCGACGCGCTTCGTCTTCATGGGTCTCTCCGGATGGTCCCTGTATCAACCCGCGCGCCAACGTCTCGCGCCCGTGTTTCCGTGGCCCCCCGACTGCACGGCCGGGCCGGCGACGTGTCCGCTCGACCACGGACGCGAGGCTGCCCGAACACCGGATACCAGCGGTGCCGCGCGGGGGTCAACTTTGCAGCCGGCGGGCCCGGGCTCAGTCGATCTCGACCAGGACCGCCGTGATGTTGTCCTTGCCGCCGCGCTCGTTCGCCAGGGACACGAAGCGGTCCACGGACTCGGCGCCGCCCATGCCGACGATGGCCGGGATGTCGTCGTCCCGCAGGTAGCCGTGCAGCCCGTCGCTGCACAGGAGGAATCGGACGCCGGGCGCGAGCGGGACGCAGCGCGTGTCGACCTGGACGTACTCGCGGTTGCCCACCGCGCGCGTGATGACGTTCTTGTGCGGAGAGCGGGCGGCCTCCTGCGGCGTGATGAGGCCCTGCTTGAGCTGCCAGGCGATGAGCGTGTGATCCTCGGTGAGCTGCTCGACGAGGTCGTTCTCCACGCGGTAGACGCGGCTGTCGCCGACCTGCGCGGTCACGGCGTAGTCGCCGAGGACCAGCAGCGCGCTGATGGTGGTCCCCATCCCGCTCTTGTCGCGGTCGATCTCGGCGATGGAGTAGACGAAGTACGTCGCCGCCTGCACGGCGCTCTCCATCAGGCGGCAGGCCGCGCGCGCGTCGGACTCGGACAGCGGGTCGACCAGCTCGTGCAGCTCGCCGATGCCGCGCTTGACCATCCCGTACAGCGTGTCGACTGCCTCGCGGCTGGCGACCTCGCCGGCGGCGTGCCCGCCCATGCCGTCGGCCACGACGTAGAGCCCCAGCTCGTCGTCGAGGAAGAGCGCGTCCTCGTTGGTGGTGCGCTTGCGCCCCAGGTCCGTCAGCCCGTACCCGGTGCGCCGCAGCGGGGGCGGCGCCACGTCGCCGTCGAGCGCCACGCGCGCGCTCGGTCGAGGATGCGGTGCTCGCGCCGTCTTGGTGGGTGGCATCGGTCCGCGGTCGTCGCTCGAGGGCATCGTGGGGGTGAGTTTCGCCAGTATAGCGTCCCACCGGGATCGCCGCGCGATGTTGTAGGGACGTTGTAGTCTGCCGCCGTGGCCCGCTCCCCCGACCCGCCTCCTGCTCCGTCCGCGCCGGGATTCCTGCGTCGGCACGGCCGCTTCACCCCCAGAGCGGGCTCGGGCGCGGACATTGCGCTGGCCGCGCTCGTCGTCCTCGTCGTCGGCCTGATGATCGTCCCGCTGCCGACGTGGACGCTCGATCTCCTCATCTCGGCCAACCTCTCGGCCGCGGTCGCCATCCTGCTCGTCGTCCTCTACGTGCCGGACGCCATCGGCATCGCGACGTTCCCGACGCTGCTCCTCCTGACGACGCTCTTCCGCCTGGCGCTCAACGTGGCCTCGACGCGGCTCATCCTGCTCCAGGCCAACGCGGGCGAGGTCATCAAGGCGTTCGGCACCTTCGTGGTGCGCGGCAACTACGTGGTCGGCGCGGTGGTGTTCCTGGTCCTGACCATCATCCAGTTCATCGTCATCGCCAAGGGCTCCGAGCGCGTGGCCGAGGTGGGGGCCCGCTTCGTGCTCGACGCCATGCCCGGCAAGCAGATGGCCATCGACGCCGAGCTGCGCGGGGGGACCATCGACGGCAACGAGGCCCGGCGCAGGCGGCGCCTGTTGCAGCGCGAGAGCCAGTTCTACGGGGCGATGGACGGCGCCATGAAGTTCGTCAAGGGCGACGTGGTCGCGTCGCTCGTCATCCTCGTCGTGAACATCCTGGGTGGCCTCGCCATCGGCGTGGGCATGAAGGGCATGCCGGTGGTCGACGCCCTGAAGCGCTACGGCCTGCTCACCATCGGCGACGGCCTGGTGACGCAGATCCCGGCGCTCATCCTGTCGACCGGGGCGGGCGTGCTGGTGACGCGGGTGGCGAGCGAGGAGGCGGACACCCCGCTGGGCGAGGAGCTGGCGCGCCAGCTTCTGGGCGTGCCCAAGGCGCTCCAGGTCGCGGGCGTCTTCGTGCTCCTGCTCGGCGCCGTTCCGGGCTTGCCCACGCTGCCGTTCCTCGTCATCGGGGCGGCGCTGCTGCTGGTGGGCCGGTCGCGCGCCCGGGCCAGGAGTGTCGAGGCCCAGCGCGCGGCGACGGAGCCGTCGCACAGGGAGCGCGCGCGCGCGGCGGGCGCGAGCGAACCGGCGTTCTTGCCCCTGGTCGTGCCGTGGAGCCTGGAGGTGAGCGCGGATCTGGAGGCGCTGCTCGACGCCGAGCCCGCGGGGCTTCGCGCCGCGGCCATCGGGCTGCGCGAGCAGATCTTCGCGGAGCTGGGCGTACCGCTGCCGGCGCCACGAGTGCGGGCACGGGCCGATCTGGGGCAGCGGACGGTCGTCCTGTCGCTGCACGAGGTCCCGGCGAAGATCCTCGCCCTTCCCGGGGAGCACGACCTGGGGAGCGACGGCCCGGTGGCGTGGGTGCGCCAGCGCGCGCTCGAGCTCCTTCGCGCGCGCTCTGCGGACTTCCTCGGCCTCGCCGAGGTGCAGCGGCTCCTCGACGAGCTCGAGCAGTTCGCGCCGGCGACGGTGCGCAACGTGGTCCCCAAGCCGGTCAGCCTGGTCCTGCTGACCGACGTCCTGCGGCGGCTGGTCGAGGAGCGGGTGAGCGTGCGCGATCTGCGCGCCATCCTCGAGTCGCTCTCCACCGTGGCCACCACCGAGAAGGATCCGCTCAATCTCGCCGAGTACGTGCGCAGCCAGATGCGGCGAGCCATCACCTTCCGGCTCACCGCCGGGCTCGGGCAGCTCGACGTGGTGCTGCTCGACGCGCTGGTAGAGGACACGGTGCGCCGCGCTATCACGCGCACCGCCGCCGGCGCGTTCCTTACACTTCCGCCGCAGGCCGCGCGCGACGTGCTGGCGTCCATGCGACGGGCCCTCGCGACGGCGTCCGGCGGGGACGGACCGGCGGTCATCCTCACCCAGCCCGACATCCGCCGATTCGTGCGCAAGCTGATCGAGCCGGAGATGCCCGACGTGTGGGTGGTGAGCTTCGCCGAGCTCCTGCCGGAGGTGGCGCTCAAGCCGGTTGCCCGCGCGATCCCTGGGTCTTGACGGGTCGCAGCGCCCGGCCGTCCCATGGGCGTCCGCATTCTGGTGACGGGCCGGGCGAGTGAAATCGCACCCGTTGCTTCCCGCGTTTCGGTTACCCTGCGGGCGAAAGCGAAAGAGGAGGAGACGATGAACCAGCCCCCCGGCTACCCGCCCGGCGGACCGCCGTACCCCGGTCAGCCCGGAGCGTTCCCGCAGCAAGGACCTGCTCCGCAGCAGGGGCAGAAGCCGTTCCAGGGCACGCAGCTGATGCCGAACGCTCCTCAGCCGCAGTACGGGCAGCAACCTCCGCAGCAGCAGCCGCAGTACGGGCAGCAGCCGCCTCCGCAGCAGCAGTACCAGCAGCCGCCCCCGCAGCAGCAGTACCAGCAGGCTCCTCCGCAGCAGCAGTACGGGCAGCAGCCTCCGCAGCAGCAGCAGTACGGCCAGCAGTCTCCGCAGCAGCAGCAGTACGGCCAGCAGCCGCCTCCGCAGCAGCAGTACGGCCAGCAGCCGCCCCCGCAGCAGCAGTACGGCCAGCAGCCTCCACAGCAGCAGGCCTACGGCCAGCAGCCGCAGCAAGCCTACGGCATGCAGCAGGCCCAGCAGGGCTACGGGGCGATGCAGCAGGGCTTCGCGCCGGGCATGGGCATGCAGGCGGGCGGCAAGCCGCGTATCCGCAACGCCGTGATGACCATGCTGATGCCGGGGATCATCATCTTCGGCGGCGCG